>DATENZ010000099.1:0-32497 GCA_035274625.1 Gaiellaceae bacterium | reverse complement strand
CTGCTCGGAGCCGGTTCCGTGTCCGGCCCGCGCGCGCCCCATCTCGAGATCCGGAGCTCGGCGCGGGCCGGCGCCGAGCTCCTCGTCGCGATTGCGCGGCAGGAGGACGTGCCGCTGCGCGTGCACGACCGCGGCCGGCACGCGCTCGCGTACGCGAAGGGAGCGGAGACGATCGCCGACCTGCTGGCGGTCGCAGGCGCCGGCGACGCCGCGCTCGAGCTCGACGAGCACGCGGTCGTGGCCGAGGCGCGGGCTCGGGCGAACCGGATCGCGAACGCCGATCACGCGAACCTCGTCCGGGCAAGCCGGGCCGCTCACGCCCATATCGCCGCGATCCGCCGGCTCGCCGACGAGGGGCGGCTGGAGCCGCTTCCGGCGCGTCTCCGCGAGGTCGCGGAGCTCCGCGTCCGCTATCCGTCGCTGTCCCTCCGCGAGCTCGCCGCGAAGTGCCGCCCGCCGGCGACGAAAGCGGCCGCACACCGCCGTTTGACTAGGCTGGTACAGCTTTCGGAAGATCGCTTGAGACAGCGGTAGCTTTCGCGCATACTTGACGTCAGGCGGGTCTGCGCTCGTCCGCCGGTGGATTCAGACCCCGTCTGCCGGCTCGGTCCTGAGCGCGGTGAACCGGAGGGGAGGGTCGTCCTCGGAGCTTCCCCTCCGGCCCGCCGAATACGCGCGGATAGACTCGTTCCGGCAACCGAACGGGGGACGCGACATGGCGAAGATTCGGGTTGGAATCAACGGTTTCGGCCGCATCGGGCGTAACTTTTTCCGCGCGCACCTCGCGCGCGGCGGTGACTTCGAGGTCGTGGCGGCGAACGACCTCGGCGACGCGAAGACGATGGCGCACCTGCTCAGGTACGACTCGATCCTGGGGCCGCTCGGCGAGGAGGTCCAGGTCGGCGACGGGACGATCCGCGCCGGCGACTTCGAGCTGAAGATGCTGGCGGAGCGCGACCCCGCGGCGCTGCCGTGGAGCGAGCTCGGCGTCGACGTCGTCCTCGAGTCGACGGGCTTCTTCACGAAGCGCGAGGGCGCGCAGAAGCACATCGATGCCGGGGCCAAGAAGGTCGTGATCTCCGCACCGGCGACCGAGCCGGACGTGACGATCGTCCTCGGCGTCAACGACGACGCGTACGACCCGGCGGCTCATCACGTGCTTTCGAACGCCTCCTGCACGACGAACTGCCTCGGGCCGCTGGCGAAGGTGCTCAACGACGCGTTCGGGATCGAGCGGGGCTTCATGACGACGATCCACGCGTACACGCAGGACCAGGGCCTGCAGGACATGCCGCATTCGGACCTGCGGCGCGCGCGGGCAGCCGCGATCAACCTGATTCCGACCTCGACCGGAGCCGCGAAGGCGATCGGGCTCGTCCTGCCGGAGCTCCAGGGGAAGCTCGACGGCATCGCCGTGCGCGCACCCGTCGCGACCGGCTCGGTCACCGACCTCACGGTCCAGCTGGCGCGCGAGGTGACGCGGGACGAGGTGGTCGGGGCCTACCGCGAGGCCGCGGGCGGACCGCTCGGCCGGTACCTGCAGTTCGCGGACGACCCGATCGTCTCCACCGACATCATCCGCTCGCCCTACTCCTGCATCTTCGACAGCGAACTGACGATGGCGAACGGGCCGGTGGCGAAGGTGTTCGGCTGGTACGACAACGAGTGGGGCTACAGCTGCCGCCTGGTCGACCTGATCGCGATGATCGGCGAGACCCTGCCGGTCGAGGCGGCCGCGGCGACGGCGTGACGTGAAGCTCACGCACGTCCGGCTCCTCGTCGACGACGTGCGGGCGTGCGTCGATTTCTACCGCGACGTCCTCGGCTTCGAGGTGACCGCGGATCACGACGTCTATGTCGAGCTCGGGACGGGCGACGTGGCGTTGTCGCTCTTCGCCCGGGCCGGCCAGGCGGAGACCGTCCAGCTTCAGGAGCAGGAGCCGGGGGACGGGGTGCTCCTCGGTCTCTCGGTCGACAGCGTCGACGCCGAGATCGAGCGGCTCGGCGAGCGGATCGTCGCCGGGCCCGTCGATCGGCACGACTGGGGCATCCGCGTCGCCTACCTCCGCGACCCGGCCGGCAACCTGATCGAGCTCTACGAGCCGATTCCGATGTCGGAATGAGGCTGCCCCGGTCGGTCCGCGACGCGGAGGTCGAGGGGAAGCGCGTCCTGCTCCGGTCGGACCTGAACGTCCCGCTCGAGGACGGTCGCATCGCCGACGACACGCGGATCCGCGCCGCGCTGGCGACACTGCGGCTTCTGCTCGAGCGTGGCGCGGCCGAGGTGATCGTCTGCTCCCACCTGGGTCGGCCGAAGGGGCCGGATCCCGCGCTCGCGATCGCACCGGTCGCGGAGCGGCTGCGCGAGCTGCTGGGGGCGAACGGGCGGGTGCGGGTGCTCGAGAACCTTCGGTTCGATCCTCGCGAGACCGCGAACGATCCCGAATTCGCGCAGGGGCTCGCGGCGCAGGCCGATCTCTACGTCAACGACGCCTTCGGCTCGGCGCACCGCGCGCACGCGTCGACGGAGGGCGTGGCGCACGTCCTGCCCGCGTATGCGGGGCTGCTCCTCGAGCGCGAGCTCCAGGAGCTGGGTCGGCTGCTGGAGGGGGCCGAGCGCCCGTTCGTCGCGATCGTCGGCGGGGCGAAGTTCGCGGACAAGATCGGCGTCCTGCGGAGCCTCGGCGAGCGGGCGGACGTCGTCCTCGTCGGCGGCAAGATGGCGGAGGAGATCCGCGTGCATCCGATCGACGTGGCGGTCGTGCTCCCGGACGACGTCGTCGCGGCGGCGGCGTTCGAGCCCGACGCGGACTCGAAGGTCGTCGGGGCGGACGGGGTGCCGGACGGCTGGCTCGGGCTCGACATCGGGCCGCGCACGCGCGAGAGCTTCGCCGAGCGGATCGCGGCGGCGAAGACGGTGTTCTGGAACGGCCCGATGGGGGTCTTCGAGTGGCCGCGGTTCGCGGCGGGGACGCAGGCGGTCGCGCGGGCCGTCGCCGACGCGGACGCGCACACGGTCGTGGGCGGCGGCGACTCGGTGCGGGCGATCGAGGAGGCGGGGCTCGCGGACCGGATCGACTGGGTCTCGACCGGCGGCGGCGCCTCCCTCGAGCTGCTCGAGGGGAAGGAGCTTCCGGGCGTCGCGGCGATCCCGGCCGATTGTTAAGGGGTCTGACCCCTTCACGAACCGCGCGACGTCCTGCACCGCTCAACCAAGCGGCGGATTGTTAAGGGGTCTGACCCCTGACATGTCCGTTTAGGATCGGCCAGTGCTGATCGCGGGCAACTGGAAGCTGCACAAGGGGCCCGCGGAGACGGCTGCGTTCTGTGCGGCGCTTCGCGATCGCGCCGCGAGCTTCGACGGCGTCGACGTGGCCGTCTGCCCGCCGTTCCCCTCGCTCGCCGCCGCCGTCCAGGCGCTGGCCGGGACGGAGATCGCCGTCGCGGCACAGAACGTCCACTGGGCCGAGCAGGGCGCCTACACGGGCGAGGTCTCGGCGGCGATGCTGCGCGAGATCGGCGTCTACGGCGCCATCGTCGGCCACTCCGAGCGTCGCGAGTACTTCGGCGAGACGGACGAGGCGGTCGCGCGGCGCGTCCACGCCGCGCTCGAGGCCGGCCTCTGGGTGATCGCGTGCGTCGGCGAGTCGGACGAGGAGCGGGAGACCGGGCAGACGGAGCTGGTCCTCAAGGTCCAGGTCGAAGCGATCGCCGACGCGGTCGGCCCGCACGAACAGCTCGTCGTCGCGTACGAGCCGGTCTGGGCGATCGGCACCGGGAAGACCGCGACCCCCGACCAGGCGCAGGAGGCGCACGCCTTCATCCGCAGCCTCCTCGACGTCCCGGTGCTCTACGGCGGCTCGGTGAAGCCCGAGAACGCCGCCGAGCTGCTCGCGCAGGCCGACGTCGACGGCGCCCTCGTCGGCGGCGCCTCGCTCGACGTCGATTCCTTCGCGGCGATCTGCGGCGCGGCCGTCCCGGCGCTCCCCTGATCGGGGGATGACGCCGGTTACCGGCGCTGACGAAGCTCAGATCGCGCCGTGTACGCAGCTGACCAACAGCCGACGATGCTCGGCCGCGAACAGGTGCTCGCGGACGAGCTCGCCGCCCTCAGCGCGGCGGCGGCGGAACTCGCCGCGCAGCCGACGCGCCGCACGCTGCTCGAGCGCGCCGCGCACCACCTCACGCTTCGAACCGGCGCGACCGCGACGCTCGTCTCGCGCCTCGAGAACGACGTGCTCCGGACCGCCGCGGCGTATTCCCTCGTCCCGCTCAAGCAGCTCGAAGAGTGGGACTACCTCGTCGACGATTACCCCGTCACGCGGCTCGTTCTCGACGAGCGCGTCGCCCGCGGAATCTCGCTGGCGGACGAGCGCATCGACGCAGCGGAGGAGTACGTGCTGCGGCAGCTCGGCATGCACGAGGTGCTGATGCTCCCAGTCGTCGTCGACGACGGGGCGTGGGGGCTCGTCGAGATCTACGACTCCATGACGCACCCCTTCGGGCCGGCCGAGGAAGCCGTTGCACAGCTCCTGGTCGGCCATCTCTCAGCCTTGCTGGCGAAGTTCGAGCACGCCGACGCCACGCAGCGCGTCTACCGCGAGACGCTCGCCTCGCTCGCCGACGCGCTCGAGGCGAAGGACGCATGGACGAGCGACCACACGAAGGAGGTCGTGCGGCTGGCGGTCGCGGTCGGTCGGAAGCTCGCGCTGGACGACGCCGACCTGCGCGTCGTCGAGCTCGGAGCGCTCCTGCACGACATCGGCAAGATCGCCGTCCCCGAGGCGATCCTGCGCAAGCCCGGGAGCCTCTCGGAGGAGGACTGGCAGGTGATGCGGCGCCACCCGGAGGCGGGCGCGCGCCTGCTCGAGCCGATCTCCGCGCTGAGCGACGTCCTCCCGGTCGTCCGCGGGAGCCACGAGCGCTGGGACGGAGCCGGCTACCCGGACGGCCTCGCCGGCGCGGCGATCCCTCTCGCCGCGCGGATCGTCGCGGTCTGCGACGCTTACTGCGCCATGATCGAACCGCGTCCGTACCGGGCGAGCCTCACGCCGGAGCAGGCGGTGGCGGAGCTGAAGGCGCACGCCGGCACGCAGTTCGAGACCGCTGTCGTCGAGGCGTTCCTCCGCGTGATCCACGGTGACGACGACGTGCGGCTGAACCGGCCGACCGCCGTCCCGTCCTGAGCGTCCCGCTCGTCGCCCTGATCATCCTCGACGGCTGGGGCTGTGCGGCGCCCGGTCCCGGCAATGCCGTCGATCTCGCCGCGACCCCGGTGTTCGACCGCATCTGGGCCGAGTACCCGCACACGACGCTGAAGGCGTCCGGCGAGGCGGTCGGGCTTCCGCCGGGCCAGATGGGGAACTCGGAGGTCGGCCACCTGACGATCGGCTCGGGCCGGATCCTCTACCAGGACCTGATGCGGGTGAACAAGGCGATCGAGGACGGCTCCTTCTTCGAGAACCCGGTGCTGCGCGCGGCCTTCGACCGCGGGCGGCGCGTCCACCTCCTCGGTCTCGTCTCGTACGGCGGTGTCCACTCGCACATCGAGCACCTCCGGGCGCTCCTGCGCTTCGCGCCTGAGAAGACGTGGATCCATGCGTTCACCGACGGCCGCGACGTCTCGCCGCACTCGGCGATCCGCGACCTGGCCGAGCTCCCGCAGGAGCGGATCGCCTCCGTCGCGGGGCGCTACTACGCGATGGACCGGGACAGCCGCTGGGAGCGGACGGAGCGGGCCTACAACGCCATCGTCCACGCCACGCCGATGACAGGGACAGTCCCCGTGACGTACGTGCAACAGAGCTACGACGCAGGCGTGACCGACGAGTTCCTCGAGCCCGTGCACTTCGAGGGACGGCCCGCGATCGAGCCCGGCGACTCGGTCGTCTTCTTCAACTTCCGCCCGGACCGCGCGCGGCAGCTCTCGCAGAAGCTGCGTGAGGCCCGCTTCGACCTGACGACGATGACGCGGTACCGGGACGACCTCGACTGCCCCGTCGTGTTCGGCGAGCAGGACGTCACGAACACGCTCGCGGAGGTCCTCGCCGCGGCCGGGGCGCGCCAGCTCCACTGCGCCGAGACGGAGAAGTACGCGCACGTCACCTACTTCTTCAACGGCGGCCGGGAGCAGGAATGGCCGGGCGAGATGCGGATCCTCGTCCCTTCCCCGCGCGAGGTCGGCACGTACGACAAGAAGCCGGAAATGTCCGCGCCCGAGGTCGCCGAGCGTTTCGCCGCCGAGATCGGCGACGGTTATCGCTTCGGCATCGTCAACTTCGCGAACCCGGACATGGTCGGGCACACGGGGTCGATTCCGGCGGCGATCGCGGCCGTCGAGGCAACGGATCGCGCGCTCGGAGAGGTGGTCGCGGCGGTCGAACGCACGGAAGGCGTCTGCCTCGTCACCGCCGACCACGGCAACGCGGAGACGATGCTCGAGCCGGACGGCGTGAGCCCGCACACGGCGCACACGACAAACCCCGTGCCGCTCGTCGTCACCGCGCCCGCGGCCCGGCTACGCCCGGGCGGCGAGCTCTCGGACCTCGCTCCGACCGTGCTGAACCTGCTCGAAATCGCCCAACCGCTGGAGCTGACCGGCCGATCCCTCGTTGCAGGCTAAACCGCTAGCCGATCTGTGCCGTAAAGGTTTGGTAAGACCCGCGAATCGGGGAATCGAGTCTCCGAAACGAGGGCTATACTCCGCCGGCCTTGTCACTCCCGCAACCTGATCCCGGGGTCCTTCGCAAAGCGCAACGGGGTGACGAGCGTGCGTTTTCCCTGATCGTCCGGGCGTACGAGACCTCGGTCTTCAACTACGTCCTGCGCCTCTGCGGCGACCGCGTGCTGGCGGAGGACCTGACCCAGGAGGTCTTCCTCCGCGTCTACCAGGGCCTGCCGAAGTTCTCGCTGCGGTGCAAGTTCACGACGTGGCTCTTCCAGGTGACGAAGAACCGCGTGCTCGACGAGCTCCGCGCCAGCGAGCGGCGGCCGCGGCATCTCGTTGCCCTCGACGACATCGCGCCGCTCGAGGTCGTCGACGCGCCGATCGAGCGCGGTGAGACGGTCGACGCGCTCTGGCGCGCGATCGACGGGCTCTCGGTCGACCTGAAGATGGCGCTGCTCCTCCGCGATGTCACCGGCCTGTCGTACACGGAGATCGCGGACGCGCTCGAGATCACCCTCGCGACCGTGAAGTGGCGGATCTACAAGGCGCGCGAGGAAGTCGCTCTGGCGCTTGCCCGCGAGGGGATCACCTTCGGCTCGAGGCCGCTTCCGGCCGACCTCGAAGCCAAAGCCAAGGCCTAGCGGCTACACGCCGTACGCGAGCCGCTCCGCCAGCGTCTCCGGCAGCCGGTGCTCGCGCATCTCGGCCTGCGTGCGCGCGACGTCGTAGGGCTCGCGCCGGAACGACGCATGCCGGGCCTCGAGGTCGAGCAGGAGCCAGGCCGCCGCCGCGTTCCCGTCGCGCGGCTGCCCGACGGAGCCCGGGTTGAGCAGCCACCGGCCGCCGTCGAAGTCGACCTCGGTGCCGTCCGGAGCGTGGCCGCCGGTCCCCGTCTGTTCGGAGCCGATCGCCAGCGGGACGTGGCTGTGCCCGACGATCGTCACGTCGGTCGAGGACCTCCGCATCGACTCCCGGGCGACGTCCCAGGTGAGCACGTACTCCCAGACCGGGTTCCGCGGGCTGCCGTGGAAGAGCCCGATCCCCTCCCGTTCCGCGCTCGGCGCGAGCGACGCCAGGTAGTCGTGCGAGTCCGACGACAGCACGCCGCGGGTCCACCTCGCGGCCGCGGCTGCCTCCTCCGAGAACTCGGCCAGGTCGAGCGTGCCGATGACGCCGAGGTCGTGGTTGCCGACGAGGCTCAGCTGCGTGTGGGCGACCGCCCAGGCGCAGCAGGCGTTCGGTTCCGGGCCGTAGCCGACGAGGTCGCCGAGGCACCAGATCGCGTCGGGCGACTCCCGGTCGACCGCGTCCGCTACCGCCTCGAGCGCGTGCAGGTTAGCGTGGATGTCGGAGATGACTGCGACGCGCATGGGCTTGCGACTGCGGCTCGCAACCTTAGCCGCGCTCGCGGGCGCGTGGGCTGCGGCGGCCTTCTTCCTCTGGACCAGCACCCGCGTCCCGGGCGGGCTCCACCTCGGCGGGCTCGACGACCACCGCTTCTTCACCGCGGGCTTCCTCCGGCGGGCCGAGCACTACGAGCGCTTCCACTACCTGCTCTGGGTGGCGCAGACGGTCGTGACCCTCGTCGTCTTCGCGCTGTATGCGTGGCGCGGCGCGCGGTTCGCGCGGGAGTCGGCCGCGGGCCCGATCGGCACGGCGATGCTGCTCGCGATGCTCGGCTTCGCGCTCGTCTGGCTGGCGTCGGTGCCGTTTCAGCTGCTCTCGCTGTGGTGGGAACGCCGTTACGACCAGTCGGACGAGAGCTACCTCACCGTGATCTTCGGCGGCTGGCTCGGCCTCGGCGCCGCCTTCGTCTTCCTCTGCGTCGCCGTCCTGATCGTCGTCGGGCTGGCGAAATTGCTCCCGCGCGCGTGGTGGGTGCCGGCGGCCGGCGTCTTCGTCGGCCTCGCCCTGCTGTTCACGTTCGTCTCGCCCTACCTCGTCGCCAAAACCGACCCGCTGCGCGACCCTGAGCTGCGACAGGCGGCCGCGCGGATCGCGGCGGCGGAGGGCGTGCACGGAGTCGAGGTTCGCGTCCAGAACGTCGACACGAAGGACCCGAACGCGTTCACGACCGGCATCGGCGCCTCACGCAAGGTGTTCCTCTGGGACTCGCTGCTCGACGGCCGCTTTCCGAACCGGCAGATCGAGGTCGTGCTGGCCCACGAGTACGGCCACCAGGCGCGGAACCACCTGCTGAGGGGCATCGCGTGGTACGCGCTCTTCGCGTTCCCGGGGACGTACTTGATCGCGCGCGCCGCGGCGCGCCGAGGCGGCATGCGCGAGCCCGCCGCGATGCCGGTCGCGCTGCTCGTTCTGGTCGTCCTGAATCTCGTTGCGCTGCCCTTCCAGAACGCGATCTCACGCCACATGGAGGCGGAGGCGGACTGGATGGCGCTCCGCACTACGCGGGATCCGCAGGCGACGGAGGGGCTGTTCCGGAACTTCGCGAAGACGGCGCTCGGCGACCCGAGCCCGCCGACGCTCGCCTACCTAGCCTTCGACGACCACCCGACGCTGATGCAGCGGATCGCGATGGCGCGCGCGTGGGCGGAAACCGAGTCGAAGCCAGGATGAATCCCGGCACCGACGCCCTCACTCGCTCGGCGGCGCCTCGGGCAGGTTCCTGATCCCCTCGCGCGCCGACCACTTCGACCACGAGTCCTGCATCGCGTCGAGCAACTCCTTCATGAACCGCGTCGACATGTTGACGCGGGAGACGACGACGCCGGGAATGTCACCCTCCTCGACCTCGTGGTCGATGCGTGCGAACGTGATCGTGAACTCGTAGTCCGAAAAGGCAACGTTCGCGAAGTTGGCGTAGACGCCGCCGAGGTATTGCGGGTCGATGTGGATGTTGAGCTGGCGCTCCTGACCCTCGGCGTCCACCGCTCGGGATACTACTGCCGTGGGAACGCCGTACACCCTGCGGCACTTCATTCGTGCGCTGGCGGCGTTCTTCATCGCGCTCGCAGGCGGCACCGTGGCCTTCGCGGCCTTCCTGCACGAGAGCGGGCTGCAGGCGTTCTACCGCTCGACGATCACGCTCTCGCTGACCGGCATCGACACGAAGCCGAAAGGCACCGGCGGCGTGGTCACGACGATCCTGCTCGTCCTCGCCGGAATGGCAATCTACGGCTACCTCGCCAGCGCGATCGTCGAGCTGATCGCCCACGGTGTGCTCACGGGCGCGATGGCGGAGCGGAGGAATCGCCGCATGATCGAGCGGATGAGCGACCACTACATCATCTGCGGCTACGGCCGCGTCGGCCGCCAGGTGGCGGAGGAGTTCCGGGACGCCGGCACGCCGTACGTCGTCCTCGATTTCAACCCGGACGCCCTCGAGCACGCGCGCGAGGACGGCGTTCCCTTCATCGACGGAACGGGCACGAGCGACGACGACCTCGAAGACGCCGGTCTGGCGCGCGCACGCGGGCTGACCGCGTGCTCCGATTCCGACGTCGACAACCTGTACATCACGGTCTCGGCGAGAGCGGCGCGTCCGGACCTGGTCATCGTCTCCCGGGCATCCGACGAGGACGCGGCCAAGAAGATGCTGCGCGCCGGGGCCAACCGGGTCGTGCAGCCGTACACCGCCGCCGGCCAGGAGGTGGCGAAGCTGATGCTGAAGCCGCAGGTCGCCGCCTTCCTCGACATCGTCTCCCGGCACGGCGGGCCCGACCTGCGCTTCGAGGAGATCGAGATCACGCCCGACTGCTCGCAGGCCGGGCGCACGATCCGCGAGACGCGTGCCCGCCACAAGACCGGCGCCCTCATCGTCGCCCTCCGCAAGGCCGACGGCACGTTCGACACGACGCCGGATCCCGACGCGATGCTCGACATCGGCGACGTGCTGATCGCGGTCGGCACGGAGCAGGAGCTGCAGGCGCTCGAGGAGCTGTTCGCGCCGCATGAGGCCGTTGCCCGCTAAGGCGCTCGAACGGCTCGCGGCGGAGCTGTCCGAGGCTGCGGGGGCGGCGGCGGAGCTCGAGCGGCCGAGCAACCCGGAGCACGGCGACTACGCCACCAACGTCGCCCTCCGGCTCGCGCCGATCCGCAAGCGCGCCCCGCGCGAGCTCGCCGAGGACCTGGCCGCGGCCGCGGTCTCGTCGCCCGACGTCGAGCGCGCCGAGGTCGCCGGCCCCGGTTTCGTCAACCTGTCGCTGGCGCCGGCGTGGTTCGGCGGCGCGCTCGCGGAGATCCTCGAGGCCGGACCGGCGTACGGCGGCGGGTTCGCGTCGCCCCGTCAACGCGTCCAGGTCGAGATGGTCTCCGCGAACCCGACGGGGCCGATCACCGTCGCCTCGGCGCGGAACGGGGCGATCGGCGACTCGATCGCGCGGCTGCTCGAGCTGGCCGGCGACGCGGTCGAGCGCGAGTACTACTACAACGACGCCGGCGCTCAGATGGACCTCTTCCGCGCGTCGGTCGAGGCGATCCGGCGCGGGGAGGACCCGCCGCCGGAGGGATACCAGGGCGAGTACGTCCGCGAGCTCGCCGCGCTCGAGGGCGACCCGGTGCCGCCGATGCTCGCGCGGATCGAGGAGACGCTCGAGCGCTTCCGGATCCACTTCGACTCATGGGCGCTGCAGAGCAAGCTCGCCGAGCGGCTGCCCGAGCTGATGCCGCGTGTCGACGCGTACGAGAAGGACGGCGCGGTGTGGGCTCGCTCCTCCGCCTACGGCGACGACGAGGACCGGGTGATCATCCGGTCGAAGACGGGCGCTCCCACCTACCGCGCCGCCGACATCGTCTACCTGGTCGACAAGCTCGAACGAGGCTTCGACCGCGCGGTCTACGTCCTCGGCGCCGATCACCACGGGACGCGGAACTGGTACGCGGCGATCGCGCGGATGCTCGGCTACGACCCCGCGCGCATCGAGGTGCTGCTCTACCAGCTCGTCCACCTGACGAAGGCCGGTGAGCAGACGAAAATCTCGAAGCGCCGCGGCGACGTCGTCTTCCTCGACGACTTCATGGACGAGATCGGCGTCGACGCCGCGCGCTGGTACCTGGTCAACCGCAGCCCGGATCAGACGATCGACATCGACGTCGATCTCGCCGCCGAGCGGTCAGAGAAGAACCCGGTCTACTACGTGCAGTACGCGCACGCGCGGATCGCCGGCATCCTCCGGAACGCCGGCGGCGCGGAGGCGTCGGCCGAGCTCCCGCCGCAGCTCGCGGCGGAGGAGCGCGACCTGATCAAGCGGCTGGTCGAGTTCCCGGAGGTGGTCGCCGAGGCGGTCGAGCGCCGCGGGCCGCACGCGATCCCGACGTACGCGATCCGCGTCGCCGACGAGTTCCACCGCTTCTACCACCACCACCGGGTGCTGGAGAGCGACGCGCAGGCGTTCCGGCTCGGCCTCTGCCGCGCGACGCAGACGGTGATCGCCGCGTGCCTCGACCTCGTCGGCGTCGAGGCGCCCGACCGCATGTAGCGATTTAGGATTCGCGCATGAGCAGCCAGCCGCCCGACCGCAACCTCGCCCTCGAGCTCGTCCGGGTGACCGAGGCGGCGGCGATGGGAGCGGCGCGCTGGGTCGGGCGGGGGGACAAGGAGGCGGCAGACCAGGCGGCGGTCGATGCGATGCGGCTGATGCTGGACACCGTCTCGATGAACGGTGTCGTCGTGATCGGCGAGGGGGAGAAGGACGAGGCGCCGATGCTCTACAACGGCGAGGAGGTCGGCGACGGAGACGGCCCGGCCGTCGACGTCGCGGTCGACCCGCTCGAGGGAACCCGGCTCACGGCCAACGGAGCGCCGAACGCGATCGCCGTGATCGCGGTCGCCGAGCGCGGGACGATGTTCTTTCCGGGCGCGGCGGTGTACATGGACAAGATCGCCGTCGGCGCGGAGGGCGCGGAGGCGATCGACATCAACCTGCCCCCGGCCGAGAACGTGCGGCGCGTCGCGGAGGCGAAGGACGTGCGGCCGGAGGACGTCGCGGTCGTCGTCCTCGACCGCGACCGCCACGAGTCGCTGATCGCGGAGCTGCGCGAGGTCGGCGCCAAGGTGCGCCTGATCACCGACGGCGACGTCGCGCCGGCGATCGCGGCCGCTCGTGGCGGGACCGGGGTGGACATGCTGATGGGCGTCGGCGGCACTCCTGAGGGCGTCATCTCCGCGGCCGCGATCAAATGCCTCGGCGGCGCGATGCAGGGGCGGCTGTGGCCGCGCAACGACGAGGAGCGGCAGAAGCTGGTCGACGCCGACTACGACGTGGATCGCGTCCTCACCGCGGACGATCTCGTCGCAGGCGACGATCTCTTCGTCGCGGCGACGGGCGTCACCGACGGAGCGCTGCTGCGGGGCGTCCGCGTCGCGGACGGAGTCGCAGTGACCGAGTCGGTCGTGATGCGGTCGCGTTCGGGCACGATCCGCCGCGTCACGGCCGAGCACCGGCTCGCGAAGCTCCGCCAGATCACCGGCGAGCGCTACAGCTGAGAGGAGGGCGCGCCGAGGCGCGCCCTCGACCTACGCCGCGACTTTCTGCTCCATGTCCGGCGAGTACGAGCCCGACCTCGCCAGGCCGTTCATGCGCGCGCGGTGCAGGTATGCCGCCTGCCCGGCCGGCACCTGGTCGGTCGCGCCGCCCCAGGCCTTCAGCGCCGGGGCCTGGAGCGCCCGGCCGTAGGAGAACGAGAGCTCCCACGGGTGCGGGCCCATCGCGTTCATCGCGTTCAGGTGCGCGGTCGCGTCCTCGTCGGTCTGGCCGCCCGAGAGGAACACGATCCCCGGCACCGCCGCCGGCACGTGTCGGCGGAAGCAGCGGACGGTCGCCTCGGCGACCTCCTGCACGCCGGCGCGGCCGCTGGCCTCGTAGCCGGAGAGGACCATGTTCGGCTTCAGCAGCATCTGCTCGAACCAGACCTTCTGGTCGCGCAGCTCGGTGAAGACGGCATGCAGCGTGCGCGAGGTCACCTCGAACGAGGTCTCGAGCGAGTGGTCACCGTCCATCAGCACCTCTGGCTCGATGATCGGCACGAGTCCCGCCTCCTGGCTCAGCGCGCCGAACCGCGCGAGCGCGTGCGCGTTCGTCCAGATGCAGTACTCGCTCGGGATCCCTTTCCCGATCGTGATCACCGCGCGCCACTTCGTGAAGCGCGCGCCGAGCTCGCGATACTCGTTCAGCCGCTCGCGAAGCCCGTCCAGGCCTTCGGTGATCTTCTCGCCGGGCGCGTTCGCGAGGTCCTTCGCGCCCTTGTCGACCTTGATCCCGGGGATGATCCCCTGGCCCTCGAGCAGCTTCGGGAACGGCGTCCCGGCCACGGCGGTCTGGCGGAGGGTCTCGTCGTAGAGGATCACGCCGCTGATGTGGTCGGCCGCGCCCTCGGTCGTGAACAGCATGTCGCGGTAGGCGCGCCGGTTCTCCTCGGTCGACTCGACGCTGATCGAGTCGAACCGCTTCTTGATCGTGCCGTCGCTCTCGTCGGCGGCGAGGATGCCCTTGCCCGGCGCGACGAGCGCGCGGGCGGTGTCCTCGAGGCTGTGTCCCATCGTCGTTCCTCCTCGTCTGGTCAGGACGGATTATTCCCGTTCGCTGCGCTGTAAGCATTTCGTTTGGACGCCGTTGGGATTCGCGCCACCGGGCAATAGTGCTCGCATGTGGAGGCCCGTCGCGCTCATCGCGGCAGCCGTGATACTCGGCGGCGGAGCTGCGCAGGGCGCAGCAGCGGTGGCACCGTCGAATACCTCTCCGCCGACGATCGCCGGCGCCGCTCGCGCGGGCCAGACGCTGACGGCGTCGAGCGGGTCGTGGTCGGGCTCGACGCCGATGACGTTCGCGTACCGCTGGCTGCGGTGTGACTCGAACGGCAACAACTGCTCGAGGATCTCGGGCGCGACGAGCCAGACCTACCGGCTCTCGGGAAGCGACGCGGGACGCCGCCTCCGCGTGTCCGTGACCGCGACGAACTCGTCCGGGTCGGCGGACGCGACTTCGCCCGCGACCGACGTCGTCGCCAGCGGCACGCCGCCGCAGAACACCGCTGCGCCCACGATCAGCGGGACGCTCAAGGCCGGCCAGACGCTGGCTGCGAGCGCCGGCTCGTGGAACAGCAGCCCGACGTCCTTCGCGTACCAGTGGTTCCGCTGCAACACGAACGGGGGCGGGTGCGCCGGTATCGGGCCGGACCGGCCGTCGTTCACGCTGCGCAACTCCGAGATCGGTTACACGATCAGAGTCCGCGTACGGGCACGGAACCCGTTCGGCAGCACGGACGCGACATCCGCGCCGACCGCGGTGGTCGAGCCGGCCGGGCCGCCGCCTGCGAGTACCGCGCCGCCGACGATCGTCGGCACGCTGCGCGAGGGGCAGACCCTCACCGCGTCTCCTGGGTCGTGGACGAATGCGCCCACCAAGTTCGAGTACCAGTGGCGCAGCTGCGACAGCGCCGGCAACAACTGCAGCGACTTCGGGAACGACGCGCAGACACAGGCCCTCAGCGCGAACGAGGTCGGCCATTCGATCGTCGTCAGCGTCCGGGCGACGAATCAGTACGGCTCCCAGGGGGTCGATTCGCGGCCGACGGCGGTCGTCGCTCCCGCGTCGGGCGTGTTCGCGATTCCCGTCGACCAGGTCGCGCCGCCCCAGCGGCTTCTGATCTCGGGCGTGTCGTTCCAGCCGCGCCGGCTGACATCGCGGGCGCCATTCGTCGCCCGCTTCCGCGTTTCGGGCACGCGCGGGAATCTCGTCAGCGGCGCGCTCGTGTACGCGATCGCCCTGCCGTACGGGTGGATCCGCCCGGCGGCGGAGGTGGCGACGGGCTCTGACGGGTGGGCGACGATCCGGTTCTTCCCGACGGCGTCGATGCCGACCCGGCGTGGGGCGGTGGTCTTCTTCGTCCGCGCACGGAAGCCGAACGACAGCCTGCTCGCCGGCATCTCGACCCGCCGGCTGGTGCAGCTCTCGATCGGGTAGGGGCGTTCGCGGCCGCGCTATCCTGTCCGTCTCGCGCGGACGTAGCTCAGTTGGTAGAGCATCAGCTTCCCAAGCTGAGGGTCGCGGGTTCGATCCCCGTCGTCCGCTCTCAGAAGAAGCCTCGGACACCGGGCTTTCCTTTTACCCTCGTGTGTCCGCGCCGACCTGAGGAGTAGTGCGCGCCAGAAGGCGCGCCAGCGGGCACGCGACACGAAGTGGCTTGGGGTGCGGCAGTTGCGCCAGCGACGACCCGACCTGCGCGGTGCCGAGCTGATCGCAGCCGTGGCCCTTCGAATGGGAAACGATGACTATTCGTCCGGGTTGCCCACGGCGAGCCCGAATGCGATTTACTGGCGTCATGCGGCGGCGTCGGACCTTGGGCGTTGCGTGTGCGGTTGGGCTAGCGGGGGCGGCCGCGCTCGTCTCGTCCGGCCGCGCACACTCGTCGACGTCTGAGGCCACGGCATGCACAGTCGACGAGAAGGGTTGTCTGTTCGTCATGACGCAAGGCGCCAATCTGAGCGGGGTTTTGGCCTGGACCTCGGGGCGACGCCTGCTTGTCCAGTCATCCGGGGAGATTGACCGGGTGACGGCGACCACCGGCAAGATCGATCCGATCGATAGCGGGTCGCTGCCCTTGTTCCCGCTCTCTCCCGATCATTCGCAGGTCGCATATGCCGTGTTCAATCCGGTGCCGTCGCTGCGGGTGGTGCGGGGTGCTGGAGGGTCGTGGCGTGAGGTCACCAGTTATCCGGGCGACGGGGCGTCGATTCTGCAGCTGGTCTGGCGTCGCGATGGCGCCCGGATCGCTTACAGCAACGATTACGCGGGTGGTGAGGTCGCCTGGGTCGAGGCCTCCGGCGGCGAACCGCATGTCGCGATTCCGGCGGATGGCTCGACCATTCGTTGGGTGCTCGGCTATCTGACGGACGGGACGATCCTCGTCCACGAGACCGACCGCGGTGGACACAACGGGCGCGTTCTTCGCGTCACTGAGGACGGAGCGATAACGCCGATCGCTCTTGACGCGAACCAGGCGGCAGCCTCGGCGAACGCGGAAACAATCGCCTATGCATCCGGCCAGACGATTTATGCCGTTTCATCTGCTGGAGGCACCCCGGTACCGATTGTGACTGTCGAGGGGGAGACGTACTACCTCAAACTGTCGCCCGACGGCTCAAAGGTCGCCGTCAGCAGCACCGACTTCGATACGGGCGAGGTATTCACCCATCTAGCCAAGACAGACGGCTCCGGATCGGTCCAGCTGCCATACCCCGCGCGCGGCGCATTCGACTGGTCACCGAACAGCAAGAAGCTCGTCTTTGCGGGCAGGAACCCGGCGAACGGCGGCGAGCTCGGGCTCGCGACGATCACCTGGAGGGCCGCCAGCTTGCGAGCCCTTCCGGACACACCTTGCATTGGCCCGTCCTTCTCGACAGATGCCAAGCGCATCGCCTGTATCAAGCACGAAGGTGACGACATCCACGGCCACGACGAGTTAGCCGTCATCAGGATCGCGTGACGGCCGGCCGACTTCTCGCTGTTACCGCGCATCCCGCTGGAACCCGTCCCACTTGACCTCGAAGGCGTAGTCGCCGCATCGGTGACGGCAGCCGCAGGGCTATCTCGTCGAGCTAGCCAGGGTGGTGTGCAGCATCCGTGGCTACGCTGGCGCCGTGGCCTTTCGTGTGATCCGCCCCGACGAACTGGAGTGGACGACGCGCCCCCACGAGCCCGACGAGGCGCCCCGCCACGTTGCCGAGTTAAGCGAATCGGCTGGCTTCGCCCATACCCGTGCAAACCTCTGGCGGTACGAGCCCGGCGCGAAGGGACGCCGACACAAGCATCCCCTTCAAGAAGAGACGTTCGTCGTCCTCGCCGGGACGCTCTCGATGTACCTCGGCGACGCGCCGGAGCGGCAGGACGTGCCCACGGGTGGACTCATCCACGTCGAGCCAGGCACGCCGCTCCAAACGGTGAACCACGGCAACGAGGATCTCATCGTCTATGCCTACGGCACACCGCCCGAGCGCGAGCACGCCGAGATCCTCGACTCCGCGGTCTGAGCGTCAGCCCTAGACGAACGTGTGCCCTGGATAGGTGTCCGGCTGCGCCTCCCTCCCAGGGTGCGACTCCGGCAAGGAGGACAGGCACATCGCTGGCGGGCGTCGGTAGGCTGAGTGCTCTGGCCAAGCTGATCTACTCGGCGATCACATCGCTCGACGGCTACGTCGCGGATGAGGAAGGCAAGTTCGACTGGAGTGCGCCGGACGAGGAGGTGCACACCTTCGTCAACGACCTCGAGCGGCCGGTTGGCACCTACCTCTACGGGCGGCGGATGTACGAGGTGATGGTCGCCTGGGAGACGATGAGCCTCGTCGACGAGCCGCGCTGCATCCAGGACTTCGCGCAGATCTGGAGGGCGGCCGACAAGATCGTCTACTCCAAGACGCTGGAGAAGGTGTCTAGCGCCAGGACGCAGATCGAACGGGACTTCGACCCTGAAGCGGTCGGACAGATGAAAGCGTCGGCGGGACGTGACCTCAGCGTAGGCGGGCCCGACCTCGCTGCTCAAGCGATCAAGGCCGGGTTGGTAGACGAGTGCCACCTGTTTCTCGTTCCGATTGTGGTCGGCGGCGGGAAGCAGGCGCTCCCCGACAGCGTCCGCGTGAACCTCGAACTGCTGGACGAACGCCGTTTCAGTAACGGCGTGGTTCACCTCCACTACCGCACCTAGTGGGACTCGGCAAAGGGCGAGCCTCATCCGGCCCGTCAACGTGGACGGGTCCCTGGTCGGGCAGGGTAGCTTCGGGCGCCACTCTGCGCCCGCCAACCGATCACGAGCCGAGTCCTGTGCTGCGGCAACCATGAGCTTCCTGTCGAGGAACGTGATATCCCCGCTGCGAGGCATGCGACGCGGAACGGGCTGGTGCAGATTGGTCAGCCCGCAAGACGGCCGCAGCTCGCCGCCCTCTTCGCCTTCCGGTTTCCCGCTAAATCGGTCGGAGGCGCGCCTGCAGCGCCCCCGACCGGGCCGCTAGTCGCTCGAGAACCTAATCGGGACAGGCTCCGCCGTCCATAGGTCATACGGCTCATTTGTAATCGCCCCGGGCCCGTCTATATGCGCCCGAAGACGTAGATAGGCGAAAACGTCACTGTTCGACGGCTCTTGCGCGCTTAGACGTCGGCTAAAGAGTGTCAGGCTGCCGCGAGGTCGAGCTGGACAATTTCGCGTCAGCGAGTCGTTGGCAATTCGTTGTCTGCGACGCAGCGACCAGTTGTGGACGAATGTGGTCGGGAAGTTCGTCGTCGGAGCGGCGCCCGACTTGATCTGAACCGACTCAAGGTCCGCGATGGCAATGTCCGAAAACGGCCATCTTGATCTGCGCATCCCTCGGAAAGGATTTCCTTGGGGGCGGTGTGTCTCAGGGGATCTACAGCGGCGTAATGTGGGCGCAGGACGTCCGTTTGGACGGCCCGATCTTGGCGGACGACCACCCCTGGCCCAGTCGAGCTATTGGGGGAAAAACGCGCGAGTTCAAACAGCGCGACGGCGACTGGCTGGCGGGTCCGGCTACCAAGACTGGATCTTCATGCACACGTACTCCCACTCGCAGGACGCGAAACGATGAACCTGAAATCCAAGCGAATGGCGATCGCGGGTGTAAGCGTGCTCGTCGGCGGCACCGTGGGTTTCGGCGCGTGGGCCTCGAGCAGAGGGGTGAGCGCGTCTTCGTTGGACGTGCCGCCGGGTTTCGTCGTGACTCATAGTGACCCCGACCCGGTGAGCGCTGCGGCTTTTCCGATTTCGCCGTGTGCTCCCTCGGCGACCGATTAGACGGCATTCCCTTGGTCGCGATCACCCGGCGGAAGGCCGCTGCGCTCCGGAACCGTGCGACGGGCATGGACATCGTCAACTACATCTCCGGCAAATGCACGACGAAGCGCGACGGCGGCTGCGCCCCGCCGTTCGAGGTGCAGATCTGGCCGTCGTGTGTCCGTAACCCGTCGACGTATCGCCTCACCCCGGCCGGCCGGCCGCTCCCCAGCAAGCGGACGTCACTCCGGGGCGTTCCAGCTGCGTACTTCGAAGACGGGCACCGGCTCGAGCTCTACACAGGCCGCGTGACGATCGTCATGTTCGGGCGCAACCGGAAGCAACTCGCCCAGGCCGCCGCGAGCCTGGAAGGCGTCAACAATCAGGGGCCGGCTGGGCGGCCGCTACCAGCACCCGCAGAAGGGGCGCTCAAGGGGCAAGCCTCCTGTTGAATCCTGAACCACGGCCGCACGCGCGGCCGAGTCTCGGTCCGGCGAGCAGCGGTGACGGCAGGCCGATTACGACGCCAAGCAAGCAGCGGACGACTCGACGGCCGGTGACTCCGACCCTCGACCCTCGGCTAGTTGCCTGAACTGACGCGAAGTGAGAGGCTCGCGCACACCCCGGGGGTCACACGAACGGCGGGCAGTCTCTCGCGGCGAGCACCTCTCTCCCCGTGCTCGTCCTGAGTCTTCCTTCGTCACCCCCGGGTGCCCGCTCTGCTCAGGCCCTCGACGAGGAAATCGTCGGGGAGTGCCGCAGGTCCGTTCTTGCTACAGGCCGCTGGCGGGGCAGCATCAGGGCCTCTCCCGCGCCGCAGCTACCCCGCTCAGCGCGAGGACACTACCGATCCGGCGCGCGCAACGAGGACAGAAGTGTCGTCCGAACATGCGTTCTCGACGGCCGCGGCCGCCGGTACGGCGGCTTACCCGGGGCGGTGCGCGACTCGACGGCGACGCTGGTACATCCGCCATGCCGTCCGGAGCACCAACAGCGCCAGCAGCTTGCGAGGGCCGAGTAGTCGCCAGAACGAGAACACGGTCCGGCGGCGGCTAGAAGGCTCCGACCAGGGCGAGCACGACCGCGATCAGCAGGATCAGAAACAGCCAACTGTTGACCGCTGCCCCGCCCGCGATGGCGAGGATGATCAAGAGCACGACCAGAAACCACAACAACGCCATCGCTGCCCCCTTCGTGTGAGACTTTGCGTTCGGGGGCTTATCGCCGTTTCACCGCGCAGCAAACGCGGAACGCACGTGCGAAAGGCGACCGAGGGAGGCGACGAAATGGCCACGACCGGAGGCAGCTACGAAGATCGGCCGGCAGCTGGTGGCAGCGCAGCCGCACGAGGGCGCGTGACGAGGCGCCCCGCGATGTTCCCTGCGCGCCAGGACTACACGAGCGAGACGAAACCGTTCTACCTGACCAGCGAATTCCTCACCTTCGCCCTGTACCTGATGGGACTGGGTATCGCTGCATCGACCAGCCCTAGCATCGACGCGCGGCTGTTCTGGATCCTGGCGACGATTGCCGTTGCTGCCTACATGCTCAGCCGCGGCATCGCAAAGGCTGCGACGCGCAGTCGGGCCCACGACCCACGGGACGACATCGACCTCGGTCGCGACTGATTGTCCTGTTGCGGGCAGAGCCTGCCCGCATCGCTGCGACATCGAGCGGATGTCGCATGGCGCCGGTTTCCCGTCCTGCCGTCCCGGATACTGAGCGGTCATGCGTCGTTTAGTCGGAGTCGCTCTCGCGCTCGGCGTGGTGGGATTCGGCCTGCGCCGCGCCGACGGAAGGGGACGGTCAACGGCGCGACGGCCGTGGCGTCGGCTGCGTTCCGACCTGGCCGAGGCCCGGCGTGCACCGGCGCCGAGGAACGAGGCGGTCGTGCCGAGCAAGCGTGGTGTTCACGTGGTGCCAAGCGACAAGGGCTGGCGGGTCGAGATCGAGGGAGCGGCACGAGCTCGCTCTACACACAAGACTCAGGCCGAGGCGGCGCAGGCAGGCCGCGAGGTCGCGCGGAAGAACAAGTCGGAGCTGCTGATCCACGGCCGCAACGGCCGGATCCGCGATCGCAGGACGTACGGTCCCGACCCGCGTCGCACGAAGGGTTAGCCGGGCCAAGAGCCCTAAACGCGTCCGAGCCGCCCCCCGGAACCGTCGGACGAGTCGCGCAGAACGGGGCCCTCCCCCTACCCAACACGGGCGACCCGCCTGCCGGCGACCGGAGCGCGTGCTGCGGCCGCGAAGGATCAACCGGGGCCCGCCCCAGTGTCCAGGGGCCAGGGTGTGGCCGCACCGCTGGCCCGTTCTTCGCTTCGGCGTAGATGCGGTCGTCGACTGCTCGGATCAGCCCGCCTTCCGGGCCGATCAAGCTGAGCAGAAAAGGAAGGGGTGACGCTGAACGGGCGCTCGACTGATGAATCCCCCAGAGTGCCAAGCACCTTGTTCCCGGGAGAGGGAGGTTGAGGTGCGCCACCCCTTCTTGATCGAGAAGGTCACCGTCGTTGCAGGTTCGTAAACCCGCGCCCCGCCGAAAACCCCACAGGGTCGCAGCTAGCCCCCCGACCAGCGTTCACAGGCCGGTCGGCGCGCGACAATCCTGGGCGCATCAGGCACGTCCCGAAGTAGCCCCTGAAGGATCCATTCCGGTTCGAGTCCGGGACAGGGGCTTCCACCGTCCACAACAAGGACCTGAGGCCGGGATCGAAGTCCGGCGCTGCGCTGAAGACCGGTTCGAGGTGCCGGAATCGATCCACCGTGGGTCACGGCACGTAGATCCCGATGCGGGAGGTGGGTGGCGGCTTGCCTGCCTTCCTCCGCCTCCCGCGTCTCACCGGAGGGCGCGGCCGAGGGAGACAAACGAGGAAGGCTCCGCGCGCACCGAACCCGCCAGGGAGAGGCGCTCCGGCAGCGGCTCCAATGCGCGCGAAGCCACTCGATTGTTAACCCGCTCTCCGCCGGCGTACCTGGCCATAAGGGCAGGTTTTGTGCCCGGAATGCGCCGCGGACGCATGCCGGACCGCTCGAGAGGTTTTCCTTTGCGCACAGACGGCGACCAACCGCCTATGGGCGATAGGCGACAAGAACCTGGTGCCGCTCTCGAAGCAGTCAGGGCCGACGAGTCGGCGTTTCTGCGGGAAATGCGGGAGCAGGCGCTCCAGCAGCTACGAAAGCTGCGTCCTCGGTTCGAGGCGACCCGCCAATCGAGGCGCGGTGTTTAGGAGAGGCAAGGCGAGCGCCGCGGAGAAGGCCGCCGGCGCGTCGGCGCTCGCGGTCCAGCTCGCGCAGGACCGGAAGTTCCGCAAGCGCGTGCTGTCGGCGCTGGAGCACGGCGCGAACGCGTTGCAGCGGGCGCGCAGCGCGAGTGAAGTCGCGAGTCTCGCCCGCGACCAGAAGCTGCTCCGAGAGCTCGCCGGCGCGCGCCGTGACCTCGCGCGCGCGTACGACCGCGTCGAGAAGACGCGCAGCCACAAGCTGCGAAAGGTTCTCCTCCTCACGCTGCTCGCGCTCGTGGCCGCAGCGCCGCCGGTTCGACGACGTGTGCTGGCGGCGATCGGCCGGCGGAGCGGATCACCGGAGGCTGCTACGCCTCGCGGGCTTGAAGAGCTGACAAAGGACGAGCTGTACGCGCGTGCCCAGGAGGCGGATATTCCGGGCCGGTCCGAGATGTCGAAAGAAGAGCTGATCGAAGCGCTGCGGGCGAACAGCTAGCCGCTGTCACGCCCCCGTCCACCACTGCGAGCGGGCACAGCCTCGCCGTCTGGGCGGGCCGCTACATGAGCTCGAAGCGCTAGAAACTGACCGAGAACACGCAGGACTTGGGGCGGTAGTCACAGCCGGGCGAGGATTTCTCTCCCCAGACCCGCATCGGCGCTACCGCCCCTCCCTCCAGATGTGTCAGAAGTGGGTCGGCCCGCCCGGCTGGCCGTGTTCGCGCGCCGGCGGCGGCTTCTGTCGCGATCCCGCAGAAGGGGGAGCGTGAGGGATGAACCGCGCTCCGACATTCCTACCCATGAACGGCCTTTTCCGCTGCGAGAAGCTCCCGGACCCCCTGACGAGGGCCGACGATCCGGAGGAGGCCTGCGGGTCCGAGTGGATTGCGGAGCTGCCGGAGTTGATCGAGGGCTGGAAGGGCTGGCCGATCTGTGACTGCGGGCGCCGCGCCAGCCTCGTCGCTCCGTACATGCACGCGATCTAGCGATTCCCAGCGAGGCGCACGGACCGCCTCCGGTTTCCGCGGCTGCCCGAAAGGACAAGTAGCTCTCGAGGGGGCGAGGTTACCCAGACCGTGCCGCCCCCTCGTTCCATCCGAGGGGTGATCAGCGGAGCGGGAATTCCCGTCCGCGTTCCTCGTCCGGTCGAGGTCCGAAGATGCGCCGCTCGCTCTCGTCGATCTGCACGTCGTTGATGCTTGCTTCGCGCCGCCGCATGAGGCCGTTCTCGTCGAACTCCCAGAGCTCGTTCCCGTAGCTTCGCCACCACCGGCCGTCACGGTCGTGGCTTTCGTACTGGAAGCGGACCGCGATGCGGTCGGCGTCGAAGCACCAGAGGTTCTTGCGTAACGCGTACTCGAGCTCGCGCTCCCACTTCTGCGTCAGGAACGCGACGATCTCGTCGCGCCCGGTGACGAAGAGGTCGCGGTTGCGCCAGACGGAGTCGACCGTGTACGCCTGCGCGACTCGTTCTGGTTCACGCGTGTTCCAGGCGTCCTCCGCGGCCTGCACCTTCTGCGCGGCCGTCTCTTGCGTGAACGGGGGCAACGGAGGCTTGGCTTCGGCCATCACGCTCCTTTCCGCCGTGTCCCGTGGCTAGCCGGTGGGCGGATTGTCGAGGATGTAGCCGATGTCGAGCGTGTAGAGCTGCCGTCCCAAGCCTTCGTAGGTGGAATCGATGGTGACCGTGCGCCCGTCAGGGCTGGTTCGAGCCTGGAGATCGACTCGATTGATTCCGTCCTCCGCGGTGGACGGCAGCGCTGCCAGCGGGACGAACGTGCCGGTCGGGCGGTGGTAGAGGAACAGATACTGGCGCGGGATTGAATAGGTGTCCGCCAGGACCCAGTCGTGGTTTGGCAGGGCCGAGCCGAAGCCGGCGGTGCCGATGCCTGTGACGTGGGCGTTCGGAGGCCCGTTTTCGAAGAGGAAGCCGGCCGATGGATCACCGCTGACGTCGTCGTAGAGGGCGAACCCGTGCCCCTCGAGGATGGTCGTGTCGTCGAGCCATGTCTGGTGGCTCGGCGTGTCGTAGACCGCACGAGCGTCGCTGCCGTCCGGCGCCATCGTCCAAGCCTGGTTCAGGCCGCCCTTGACGAACACGAGGATGCGTGTGCCGCTCGGGTTCCAGGACTCCCTCATGATCCAAAGCTTCCGGAAGCCCAGCAGCTCCGCCGGATCGGCCTCGCTCGCCATCCGAGCAAGGCTCATGATCAGCTCGGCCTGGCCGGTCTCGAGGTCCATCTTCCAGACGCCGGTGCAGTCCGGGGCCGCCTTCGCGGCCTCGTCCGGAGGGCAGTCCTGGTCCGGAATGCAGTCTTCGGGGTACAAGGCGTCGCAGTAGCGGACATCCGGCTTGCGCGCGCGGTCGAAGTCGTGCGTCAGCGCATAGCGGCCGTCGGGCGAGACGGCGTAGATCGGCCGTGGCAACGTCCGGACGATCTGCCCGGCGGCGACGTCGTACACACGGGTGACATAGCTCTTGCCGTCGTCGGCGCGGTCATTCCAGAGGATCTCGTCCGAGTTCGGCCGCCACTGGAGCCGCGCGCCCTGTTGGTAGTTCCAGGCGTGTGTCTCGCCGATCTTGTGCCACCCGGTGCCGAAGCGCAGGTCGTAGAAGCCGACGTCTGCGACATCCGTCGGCCTGATCGGCTGGTTCTGGATGTGAACGCGCATCGCAAGCGCCAGCGACCCCTTCGGCGAGAATTGCTCGAGTCCGTACCACCAGAACCCGCTGTACGAAGGATCCTCCTCCGTCCCGGGATCCGAGAGCCGAGTCAGCGGCGGGTACAGCGCGGTTCGAGCACCCGCGACGAGATCGCTCCAACTCGGATAGGCGCTGTAGAGGCTCGTCGCTGCGGACGCGGTGGAGGTGGCTGAGCCCGGCGCCGCCGCCACCAGAAGCGACGCGACGAGCACGAGAAGCAGGTACGGCACGCTCCCTCGCCGCCGGCCGGATCGCGCGCGGTCTGCTTCCGAACAGCGGATGCTCGCGCCGCGACACCCCTTGCTTTTCCGAGCCGTCAACACTTCGAGAGACACCCCCGCCGCAAAGACCTCGAAGGGCCGAGACGGTAGAAGGCTGCGCTTGCCCCGGTACTGGACCGATGGGCAGGACGCCCCTGACCGAAGAGACGGCCGCCGTGTCGGCGCCGTGATGCGGCGGTTGTTGCTTGCCATGCGCCGGAGGCGGGTTCAGTATCGGCCGGACGAGCCGGGCCCGAACCGGCAGGCGAAGACGACAAGGGGGTCTCGTGAAGCGTCTCGTACTCTCACTGGTCGCGCTGGTGTTTCTGCTCGGCACCGGGCCTTCGGCGCTGGCGGTGTCGCCCGATCTGGTGATCAGCCAGGTCTACGGCGGCGGCGGGAACAGCGGCGCCACCTACACGAACGACTTCATCGAGTTGTTCAACCGCGGCGGCGCCGCAGTGGACGTGACCGGCTGGTCGGTCCAGTATGCGAGCGCGGCGGGTACGACGTGGCAGGTCACGAACCTGTCCGGGCTGATCGGCCCCGGCAAGCACTACCTGGTGCAGGAGGCAGTAGGCGCGGGTGGGACGACGCCGCTGCCGACGGCGGACGCCACCGGGACGATCCCGATGAGCGCCACGTCCGGGAAGGTCGCGCTCGTCACGACGTCCACCGCCCTGGCGTGTGGCGCGACCTGCCACGCCGACGCGAGCGTCCGCGACTATGTCGGCTACGGCACCGCGACCGATTTCGAGGGAAGCGCGGCTGCGCCCGGCCTCACGAACACGACTGCCGGCCTCCGGGCCGCGAACGGGTGCACCGACACGGACGACAACAGCGCCGACTTCAGCGCCGGCGCGCCGACACCGCGCAACACCTCGAGCACTGCGAACGCGTGCGGCGGCGGAATCTCGGGAACCGGCGCCGCCGATCCGTCGGTGGTCGCCCCCGGCGGGACGACGCTGCTCGCGGTGACGGTCACGCCGGGAACGAGCCCCGCGAGCACCGGCATCACCGTCGTCGGCGACCTGACCGCGATCGGGGGCTCGTCGACGCAATCCTTCTTCGACGACGGAACGAACGGCGACGAGGATTCCGACGACAACGTCTTCTCGTTCGAGGCGACGGTCGACTCCGGGACGAGCACCGGGGCGAAGTCGCTGCCCGTCGACCTCGCCGACAACGAGGGGCGCACCGGGGCGACGACGATCGCGCTGACGGTTGCCACCCCCGCAGCCATTCACGACATCCAGGGGAGTGCACATCGCTCGCCGCTCGCGGGGAACGTCGTCTCGGGCGTGGGTGGGATCGTCACCGCCAAGACGACAAACGGCTTCTGGATGCAGGATCCGAACCCGGACGCGAACGACGCGACCTCAGAGGGGATCTTCGTCTTCACGGACTCCGCGCCCGCGGTCAACGTCGGCGACGCGCTCTCGGTGCTCGGGACCGTGTCCGAGTTCCGGCCGGGTGGCCCGACCTCGACGAACCTGACCACGACCGAGCTGGCCAGCCCCACCGTCGCCGTCCAGTCGACGGGGAATCCGCTTCCCTCGGCGACCGTCGTCGGCACCGGCGGCCGCGTCCCGCCCGCGAGCGTGATCGAGGACGACGCGACCGGCGACGTCGAGACCTCCGGCGTCTTCGACCCTGCCTCGGACGGGATCGACTTCTACGAGTCGCTCGAAGGAATGCGGGTGCAGGTGAACAACCCGCGCGCGGTCGGCCCGAGGGCCAGCTTCGGCGAGATCCCCGTCACCGGTGACAACGGGACGAACGCCTCGGTTTTCACCACGCGCGGCGGTCTCATCCTGCGCCCGAGCGACGCGAACCCCGAGCGCATCATCCTCGACGACGCTCTCCTGTCGACGCCGACAGTCGATGTCGGCGACGGCTTCGCCGGGCCCGCTGTCGGCGTGATGGATTACTCGTTCGGGAACTTCAAGCTGCTCGTCACCCAGGCGTTGTCGGCCGTCTCGAACGGCCTCCCGCGCGAGACGACTCCGCCTGCGGGCGCAGGCGAACTGTCCGTTGCGACCTTCAACGTCGAGAATCTCGACCCGGGCGACCCCGCGGCCAAGTACGACGAGCTCGCGCACCTGATCGTCGACAACCTCGGCTCGCCCGACCTGATCTCGGTCGAGGAGGTGCAGGACAACAACGGCCCCACGAACGACCCTGTCGTCGACGCGAACGTCACCCTCGACGCGCTCGTCGCCGCGATCGGCGCCGCCGGGGGGCCGTCGTACAGCTACCGGCAGGTCAACCCGGTCGACGACCAGGACGGCGGCGAGCCGGGCGGCAACATCCGCCAGGTCTTCCTCTTCCGCACCGACCGCGGCCTCGCCTTCGTCGACGCGCCCGGAGGCGGACCGACGACGGCGAACAGCGTCGTCGCCGGGCCGCACCTGCAGTACAGCCCCGGCCGCATCGACCCGGCCGACGCCGCCTTCACGAGCAGCCGCAAGCCGCTCGCCGGCGAGTTCACCTTCAACGGCTCGCGCCTGTTCGTGATCGGGAACCACTTCAACTCCAAGGGCGGGGATCAGCCCCTGTTCGGTCACTTCCAGCCGCCCGCGCTCTTCAGCGAGGCGCAGCGAATCCAGCAGGCGCAGATCGTCAACGACTTCGTCGACGACATCCTCGGCCTCGACGCGAACGCAAGCGTGATCGTCCTCGGCGATCTGAACGACTTCGACTACTCGACGCCGCTGGCGACGTTGCAAGGCACGCCGAGCGTGCTGACCAACCTGTACTCGACGATTCCGGCCGCGGAGCGCTACTCGTACGTCTTCGACGGAAACTCGCAGGCGCTCGACCACATCCTCGCCTCGAGCGCTACGGCAGCGCAGGTCGTCGCGTTCGACCCCGTGCACGTGAACGCCGAGTTTGCCCAGCAGGCATCCGATCACGACCCGCTCGTGGCGCGCTTCTCCGTGGCCGCGGGCTGTAACGGTCACTCGGCCACGATCGTCGGCACGGCGGGCAACTCGACGGTGACCGGCACGAGCGGCGACGACGTGATCGTCGATCTGAGCGGCAGCAACACCATCTACGGGAAGGGCGGCAACGACACCATCTGCACCGGCCCCGGGAACGACAAGATCAGCGCCGGCGACGGCGCGGACTGGGTCGATGCAGGCGACGGCAGGAACACCGTCAACGGCGGGACGGGCAGCAACACGGTCGCGACCGGGAGCGGCGGCGACAGCGTGACCGGCGGCGACGGAGACGACCAGATCACGACGGGCGCCGGCAATGACGTCGTCAAGGCGGTCGGCGGAAACGACACCGTCGATGCCGGCGGAGGCAACAACGACGTGAACACCGGAATGGGCGACGACGGCGTCACCACCGGGGTGGGCAGCGACACGATCAGCACCGCCGGCGGCAACGACACCGTCGACGCCGGAGACGGTACGAACAAGGTCAACGGCGGCGCCGGCGACGACACCCTCACAGCCGGCAGTGGCAACGACACGATCGACGGCGCGGCGGGCTTCGACACGTGCCACCCGGACGGTGGCACCAACACGGTGAGGAGCTGCGAGGTGATCAGCTAAGGCAGCTCCGGTCGCGGGCGGCGCAGACAGACGCCGCCCGCGATCACCCTCGGTCCGTGCCGGCCGAAGGCGTTCGCCCCGGCGAACGACGGTCTCTAGTGCGCGCGCTGCCAGATGCGGTAGCCCGAAGCCGTTCGTCCCACGAACAGCACCCGCTGGGCAAGGCTCTCGCTCGGGAGGAGCGCGCGGTCCGTGATGTAGACGACGACGGTTCGCTGCCATACCGTCGTTCCGCAGCGCACCTTCACCTCTGGGCCGCGCGCTCTGTCGCGAGAGGCGAGCGAAGCGCTCGTCACCTGGGGCCGGTTTCCCGGTTTGTCGGCGGCGAGCGCAGCGGCCGCGGCCGGGCCGATCGCGTTCGCCGGGAGGGGCAGGAGGTCGCGCGGGCACCGCGTCGCGACCGCACCCCCCTTTGCGACGACGAACTTGAACGTCCGGGCGGCGAGGGCCCTGCTCGTCTCGCCGCGCGTGACGGCGAAGACCACACGCGCCGTCCCCGCGCCCACCGCACGGTAGGTCGCCCGCACGCCGCCGCCCTTGGTGGTCGACTCCGTCTCCTGCCGGACGACTCGAGCGTTGAACGCGCGCGCGACCCGCCAGACGCCCCCGGCAACAGCCGGCTTCGGAAGCGTCACCGTGACAGCGTCGCCGACGGAGAGGTTGAGCGTCCGCACGGGGCCGGCCGGCAAGGGCCCGACGGGCGGCGCCGACGCGAGCGCTCCCGTCGCCAGACCGGCCGAACAGGCCACGATCGCGAGGACGACTCCCGTTCGCATCTCGGTGTTCATCCTGGCGCCTCCACCGTTAGTGCCGTGTAAAAAGGCAACGCGCTAGAGTCGCGGCGATGACTCGTCTTCTCGCCTGGCTGCGCGGCTTGTTCCGGAAGGCGGCGCCGCCTCGCGGCCGGGAATCGGAGGCGGACCGGGAGCTGGCAGAGGCGAGCGACGAGGCCGCGCCGTAGAGCCGCACGGCTGAGCCTCCGTCCGATCCGGACGAGAGACTCCCGCGGCGTGTGCGGCAGGTTCACGTCGAGTCAGCGGCGCGAGGCGATCGGCGAGCGGTTCGAGGTCGCCGTTCCCGAGACCTATGAAGAGCGGTACAACCTCGCCCCGCAGCAGCGCAGCCTCATCGTCCGGGAGCGCGACGACGGCCGCGAGGCCGTGCTGGCGAAGTGGGGGCTGCTACCGCACTGGGCGAAGGACGCGAAGATCGCCTTCAAGATGATCAACGCGCGCGCGGAGACGCTGACGGAGAAGCCAGCCTACCGCGGTCTTCTCGGCAAGTACCGCTGCCTGATCCCCGCTGACGGCTTCTACGAGTGGAGGCTCGGAAGCGACGGGAACAAGCAGCCGGTCCACTTCCACCTGCCCGGCTACGAGCTGTTCGCGTTCGCCGGCCTCTGGACGTCGAGAACCGACGAAGCCAGGGGGGAGGCCGTCGAGAGCTGCACGATCATCACGACGCACCCGAACGAGCTCGTCGCACCCGTGCACGACCGCATGCCGGTGATCCTCCCGGCCGAGGCCGAGGCGGTCTGGCTCGACCCGGCGATCTCGAAGGAGCATGCCCTGGCGCTCCTCCAGCCGTACCCGGCCGAGCTCATGGCGGCTCTGCCCGCATCGACGCGCGCGAACAGCATCCGCAACGACGACGCGGGATTGCTCCTTCCGGAGGACGCCCTCGCCGCGTAGACCGGCCCGCTACGGCTCGCGGTCGCGCAGCGTCGCGAGCTGGAGCCACGCAAACGCCGCGACCTCCGCCGCGACCGCCGCGAGCAGCGCCTTTCCGTAGACGCTGATCGGCGCCACGGCGACCGCCGTCGACAGGCCGACGGTTGCGGCGACGTTCGCAGTCGAGACGACGCGGAGCGGATCGCGGTAGTCCTGCCGCCTGGCGAGCAAGGCGACGAGCGACGCCCAGGCGAGGGTGGCGACGCCTCCGCCGACGAGAAGCCACGCGGGCAGGTGGAAGAGCCTGCCGAGCGGCTGAGACAACGAGATCAGGAGTGCGCCTGCGCCGAAGCAGTAGAGAGCGTCGGCGGAGAGCCAGCGGCGGGCCCGGTCGCGCGAACGCATCGCTTGCAATCCTAGGCCACGCGCTCACGAGCCACTGACTTCGGCGGCGGTCTCGCGTCTAACCCGGAGATGCGACCCGAGGGGAGGCGGAGATTTCGGGTCGGCTGAGGGCGGGCGCGGCGGCTCGCCTGCTCGCGGGCGGGTGGCGGGTCGTCGCGAAGCGTGCCCTCGCCGACCGGCTCGTCCTCGTCGCGGCATTCTTCGTCGTCCTCCTCGCCGCGACGCTCGTCGCGACGATCCCGATCTACGCGGACGCGGTCGCGCAGAGCGGCCTGCGCGAGCGCCTCGAGCGCTCGCCGGTGACGAAGCGCAACCTCGAGCTCAGCGTGGACGTGGGGAGCGGCGAAGCCTCGGCACCGCTCGACCGGCGTGTGCGCGACGAGCTGCGGGCGACGTTCCGCACTCTGCCCGTCGCGGTCCACCCGAGCGGCCTGTCGGGCCCGTTCTCCGCGGGGGGCCGGATCGTCGTCTTCGGGTTCTACGACGAGCTCGACCGGCATGCGCGCCTCGTTGCCGGCCGCTGGCCGGCGGACGGCGCGCCCCTCGAGGTTCTCCTGTCCGAGCCGGCGGCGCGAGCGCTCCGGCTCGGCGTCGGCGCTGAGCTGGACGCGCGAAGTCGCCTCGACCGGACGCGCGTGGAGCGCGCCCGCGTCGTCGGCGTCTACCGCGTTCAGGACCCAGCGCAGGCGTTCTGGTGGAACGAGCCGCTCGAGACGACGGGCACCGGAGACGGCGAGTTCGGGCCGCTCGTGACGACCCGGCGCGCCTTTTTCTCGCAGGGGTTCGACGGCGCCGAGCTCCGCTGGCGCTCGGAGCCGAGCCTCGACCGCCTCGGGCTCGGCGAGCTGCCGCGGCTCCGGGACACGGTCGCCTCGCTGCCCTCGCGCCTGAACAGGGGACGGCCGGCCGGCAACCAGTTCGCGGTCGACACGGGCCTCGGTCCCATCCTCACGGACGCGTCGGAGTCGCTGCACGTGGCCCGCGCCGGGGTGCTCGTCCCTTCGGTCCAGCTCGGCCTGCTCGCGGCCTGGGGCCTGCTCTTCACCGCCGGCCTGCTCGTGGAGCGCCGTCTGCTTGCGACCGAGAGCCTGCGGCTGCGGGGCGCGACGGCCGGCGAGATTCTCTCGCTGGCCCTGATGGAGGCGCTGCTGATCGCGGTGCCGGCGGCCGTCGCCGCGCCGTGGCTCGCCGCGCTCGGCTTACGCGCGCTCAACCACGTCGGCCCCCTCGCCGGGATCGGGCTTCGCTTGCACCCGCACGTCGGCTGGG
>DATENZ010000098.1:0-2829 GCA_035274625.1 Gaiellaceae bacterium | reverse complement strand
GGGCCGGTCGCGACCGGCCGCGCGCCCGAACCCGGTCCGCCGCCGCGCGATCGCGGCCGCCGAGCAGTGGGTGCGCGACCACCAGGAGGCGGACGGCGGCTGGGGCGGGATCCAGCCTCCCTGGGTCTGGTCGATCCTGATGTTCGCCGCCCTCGGCTACGGCTTCGAGGACGACACGCTGCGGCGCGCGGTCGACGGCTGGAGCGTGTTCACGATCGACGACGGCGACCGCCTTCGGCCGGAGGCGTGCCAGTCGCCGGTCTGGGACACGGGCCTGGCGCTGCTCGCGCTCCGCGACGCCGGCGTCCCGCCCGACCATCCGCAGCTGCGCCGGGCCGGCGAATGGCTGCTCGGCGAGGAGATCACGGTCAAGGGCGACTGGGCCGTGCGCCGGCCGGACCTCCCTCCGGGCGGCTGGGCGTTCGAGTTCGAGAACGTCAACTACCCCGACCTCGACGACTGCGCCGTCATCCCGATGGCGCTCCGCTACCTCGGCATGGGGGAGGACGCTTGTCGCCGCAGCCTCGACTGGCTCGTCGGCATGCAGTCGTCGAACGGCGGGTGGGGCGCCTTCGACGTGGACAACTCGAGCTACTGGCTCTACAAGCTCCCGTTCTGCGACTTCGGCTACGTGATCGACCCGCCGAGCGAGGACGTCACCGCGCACGCGCTCGAGGCGCTGGCCGGCGATCCGACGTACGCCGGCGCGATCGAGCGGGGGCTCGAATACCTGATCCGCGAGCAGCAGTGGGACGGCTCGTGGTGGGGCCGCTGGGGCGTGAACCACATCTACGGCACCGGCGCCGCGCTGCCCGCGCTCGAGGCGTGCGGCTTCGAGCCGCAACACCCCGTGATCCGGAAAGCCGTCCACTGGCTCGACTCCGTCCAGCACGCGAGCGGCGGCTTCGGGGAGGACATCCGCTCCTACCACGAGACCGCCATGCGCGGCCGCGGCGTCCCGACGGCTTCACAAACCGCGTGGGCGCTACTAGGCTACGCCGCTGCAGGCGACGCCCAGAGAGAGTCGGCCCGCAGGGCCGCCGACTATCTTTGCGCGGAGCAAGAGGCGAACGGCGACTGGAGTGAGGAGCACTACACCGGCACGGGCTTCCCGACCGACTTCATGATCCGCTACCACCTCTACCGTCTCTATTTCCCCCTCATGGCCCTCGGCCGCCTACGAGAAAGGCTGAATGCATGAAGTTTCCGCTGCGCTCGACCGTCCAGATCGGCCGCTACGTCGCCGCCCAGAAGCGCAAGGGCGAGCTCTACCCGCTCGTGCTCATGCTCGAGCCGACGCTCGCGTGCAATCTCGCCTGCATCGGCTGCGGGAAGATTCGCGAGTACGAGTCGAACAAGGCGCGCCTGTCGGTCGACGAGTGCATCGACGCGGGCGTCCAGTGCCCGGCCCCGGTCGTCTCGATCTGCGGCGGGGAGCCGCTGATCTACAAGGGGATCGAGGACGTCGTCGCCGGGATGCTCGAGCTGCGGAAGAACATCGACCTCTGCACGAACGCGCTCAAGCTGACCGAGTACCTCGACGTGTTCAAGCCGGACCCGCGGCTCACGTTCGTCGTGCACCTCGACGGGATGCGCGAGATCCACGACTACGTCTGCGACTACCCCGGCCTCTGGGACATCGCCGTCGACGCGATCAAGGAGGCGCGCAAGGCCGGCTTCCGCGTGACGACGAACACGACGATCTTCAAGGAGACGTCGGTCGAGGACGTGATCGAGATGATGGGCTACCTGACGAACGACGTCGGGATCGACGGGATGCTGATCGCGCCCGGCTACCAGTACTCGCAGATCGACCCGGCGCTGACGATGACGCGCGAGGAGCACGAGGCGAAGTTCCGCGAGATCCGCAGCTCGGTCCGCAAGCACGGCTACCGCTGGTTGGCGAGCCCGATCTACCAGGACTTCCTCACCGGCGACCGGAAGCTGCCGTGCGCGCCGTGGGGCTCGATCACGCGCAACCCCTACGGGTGGAAGGGGCCCTGCTACCTCCTCACCGACGGCATCTTCCCGACGTACGAGGCGCTGCTCGAGAACATCGAGTGGGAGTCGTACGGGCCGGGCAACGACGAGCGCTGCGAGCACTGCGGAATCCACTCCGGCTTCGAGCCGTCCGCGGCCTACGCGGCGACGAGCAGCGTGAAGGAGACCGTGCGGAGCATGGCTTGGACGCTGACCGGGTGACGGCCGCCTGCGCGACGCTCGCCGAGGCGCGGGCGGCGCGGAAGGCGGGGCTCGAGGCAGTGGTCGTGGGGATCGGCGCCCGCCGCGGAGTGCCGGCCGGTGAGCTCGTCTCGTTCGGCGTCGCCGGCAGCCTCGACGGGCTCGACGTGGGCACGGTGGTCGACGCGACGCGGGTCGTGGACGAGCACGGGCAGGTGCTCTGGGAAGGCGCGGGTCTCGGCGTCGAGGGAGCGCGGTCGGGGACGATCCTCGCCACCGACCACGTGCTCGACGACCCTGCGGAGCGTCGCCGCCTGCACGAGGCGACCGGCGCGGACGTCGTCGACATGGAGAGCGGCGTGCTCGCCGCCACCGGTCGGCTCCGCGGCGCGGTGCGCGCGGTGTCCGACACTCCTGCACGCCCGCTCGGCCCCCTCGCCCACGCGGTCTCGCCGGACGGACGGCCGCGTGTGGCCAAGGCTCTCACCGCGCTTGTACGGCGTCCGTCGGCCGCCGCACAAGCGCTAGCCAACATTCGACGTGCGCTGCGAGCCTTGTCTAGCGCTTCCACCGGAGGTGGAAGCGCGTGAGCGGCAAGCAGGTCCTCCTCGCAGCCCCCAGGTCCTTCTGCGCCGGCGTCGACCGGGC
>DATENZ010000097.1:0-26537 GCA_035274625.1 Gaiellaceae bacterium | reverse complement strand
CGGGTGCCCCCGCGCGATTTGACCGGCGCAACGCGGACCCGCGGACCAACGACCGCCGACGTCGCTGCGCCGCCGGCAACGCGGACCGAGCGAGTGGCCGCAAGCGCACGCGGGGGAGCGGCAGAGACGAGCGCTGCCGGGCGCTCGACGGGCCGGGGCGATGCCGCGTGGGGCAACGCCGGGATCCCGACGACCACGACCGGTGTAACGGCGGCCGCGCCGGCAGCGGCGGCGAGCTTCAGCGCCGTCCCGCGCCGGCCGAACTTGACCAGGGCCGGGAGCGGGAGGGCGAGAATGCCCCGGCGCCTGGCCGGCTGCTCGGCTTCGGGAGTCTCGCCGAGCACACCGAGCTCCCCGCGCAGCCGTCGCCTCGCCCGCGCGAGCAAGCTCTCGGCGGCTGCCGGCGACAGGTCGAGCCGCTCGCCGAGCTCCGAGTACGAGAGGCCCTGGAGCTCGCGGAGGATGAAGATCTCGCGCTGTCCCCGCGGGAGTGACGCGACCGCGGCGGAGATCTCCGCGCGGCTCGGGATGTCGGCGCCGCGGCCGAGCTCGGCCAGCGCACCGGAGACGTCGATCAGCCGGCGCCGGGCGCTCGCCTGGCGGTGCAGCCGGCGGCAGACGTTGAGGACGATCGTGAACAGCCACGCACGCGGCCGGGCCGGCCGATCGCCGCGGACGAGCGCGCGGTGTGCGTGCAGAAGCGCGATCTGCATCGCGTCCTCCGCGTCCTCCCGGTTGCCGAGCTCGCGCAGGGCAAAGGTGAACAGCGGGCCCCGATATTCACGGTAGCGGGACTCGAGCCAGGACCAGACCGCATCTCCGTCGGGCCGCTGGGCAGGGTCAGGCGTCGCCACGTGCGTCCAGTACCCGTTTCGGGTCTTTTAAGCACGGCCCGTTACGGCTGCGGGCGAGACGGGAATCGAGAAAGGCCGGGCGCTGCCGCGGTCTGCCACTGGCAGATCGTGCGCCTCTCCCCAAGCGCCCGGCTCTCTCCTTATCGGGCTTTGCTGCCCTGGGCTATAGAGCCTCCTAAGAGCCCGTTTCTGTCGCTGCCTACACCAACCGCCCGCAAAAACCTCGCAAATTGCGCCGAATTTGGCTCGACCCCGGCCGGGGGGCTACGTCGAGGCGAGGATCGCACCCGACGTCACCGCCCACGCCGCGATCGTCAGGAGCAGCGGGACGTCGGTCAGCAGCACGTTCTCGGGCTCCTCGCCGAGGTCGTGGCGGTGGAGCAGGAGCAGGTACCTGAACACGCCGTAGACGACAAACGGCAGCGTCGCCATCATCGCCTTGGAGTCGCGAGCAGTGAACGTGTACAGCGCGTACGCGATCACCGTCGATGAGGCGACGACGGTGACGAGCTGGTCGACGAGCGCGAGCGAGTACCCGGCCAGGACCGGGCGACCCGGCGTCTCTTCGGCGCCGACGAGGACGAGCTCCGCCCGCCGCTTGGCGAGCGCGAGGAAGAGCGCCAGCAGCCCCGTGCAGATCAGGAGCCACGGCGAGATCCGCACGTCGACCGCCTCCGCTCCGGCGCTCGCCCGCACGACGAACAGCCCCGCGATCGCCAGCACGTCGATCAGCGCGACGTGCTTCAGGCCCGCCGTGTAGGCACCCTGGAGCGCGAGGAAGGCAGCCAGGAACGCCGCGGACCACGGCCCGAGCACCGCCGCTGCCGCAAGCGCCACCGCCGCCAGCGCAGCGGCCACGGCCAGCGCTCTGCCCGCCGGCAGCTCGCCGCTCGCCACCGGCCGCAGGCGCTTGAGCGGGTGCTCCCGGTCATGCGCGGCGTCGCGGACGTCGTTGACGAGGTACGCGGCGCTCGAGGCTGCGCAGTACGCACCGAACGCGAGGAGCGCGTCGAGCCAGCGCGACGCGTCCCCGACCTTCGCCGCAAAGACGAGACCCGCGAAGAGGAGCAGGTTCTTCGTCCACTGCCGCGGGCGGAGCGCGGCCACGGCGGCACGTGCTCTAGACCGCTCTCCGGCGAGGACGGCGACAGCCATCCGCGGATCGTATGAATCAGCGCGGCAGCGTGGTCGGGAGAAGGAGGTCGAACCGGCTGCCGGACCCGGGCTCGCTCGTCAGCTCGATCCGGCCGCCGAGCGCGAGCGCCAGCTCCCGCGCGATCGCGAGGCCGAGTCCCGTTCCGCCGCCGTCGCGCGACCAGAACGGCCGGAAGATCCGCTCCTGCTCGGCCGCCTTGATCCCCGGCCCGGTGTCGGCGACGGAAACCGACACGTTTCCGTTCGAGGAGGCGAGCGCGAGCTCGACGCGGCCGCCGTCCGGCGTCCACCGGAACGCGTTCGCGAGCAGGTTCGAGACGATCTGGAAGACGCGGTCGCCGTCGGAGAAGATCACCGGGCTCGCCCCGGTCTCGCAGCGGTAGTCGATGTCACGGCGCCGCGCCTCCTCGCCGAACGCCGCGTAGACCCCCTCGACGAGGCTGCGCATGTCGACCTCCTCGCGCAGCACGGTGAACCGGTGCGCATCCAGCTTCGCCAGGTCGAGGACGTCGCCGACGAGGCGCTCGAGCCGGTCGGCCTCGGTCGCGATCACCGCCAGCGACTCGGCGCGGACCTCGGGGTCGTCCGCGACTCCCTCCCGCAGCGCCTCGACGTGACCGCGGATCGCCGTCAACGGCGTGCGCAGCTCGTGCGAGACGGACATCAGGAAGTTCCGCTCCTGCTCCTCGGCCTCCGCGAGCCGTGACGCCATCTGCCGGAAGCGCTCCGCCAGCTCGCTCACCTCGCCGCCACCCCGGACGGGCGGCACGGCGACGTCGTACTTCCCGCGCGCGATCCGGTCCGCCGCCTGAGACAGCGAGAGCACCGGCTTCGCCAGGCGGCGGGAGAGATAGAAGGCGAGTGCGCCGGCGGCGACGAGCCCGACGCCGAGCGCGACGAGCAGCAGCTCGAACAGCGAGAACCAGCCCTGCGTGAGCTCTGTCTTCTTCTTCGCGACCACGAGCGCGCCGAAGTTCTGGCCGTTCAGCTCCAGCGGCTGGCCGACGGCGAGAAAGCGCTTGTGCTCGCCCGGAGGCGTGAACTCGAACGTGACGACGCGGGTGCCGTCGACGAGCGTCTGCCACTCGTCCTCGACCTCGGAGCGGTTCAGCTCGCGCAGACCGGAGCTCTGCCGGAAGAAGACGGGAGCCCCGACGTAGTACAGGCGCGCGGCGGTCGCGCGCTCGAGCTCCTGCGCCGCGAAGTCGGGTGCCGACCGTCCCTCGTCGATCGACTTCAGCGCCGCCTGCTGGTACAGCTTCGCGAGGCCGCTCGCTTCGCGCTTGAGCTCCTCGACCGACTGCGAGCGGACGTGATCCTGGAAGAGCTGGACGGCGATCGCGGTCGAGACGATCCCTGCGAGCGCGACCCCTGCCAGGAAGAACGCCGGCAGGCGGAAGCGCAGCGAGTGGAACATCGCGATCAGGCCGTGACGGCGTCCTTCGCCGGCGTGACCTTGTAGCCGACCCCCCAGACGGTCACGATCGGCGACGCGTCGCCGAGCTTGCGACGGAGCTGGCGCACGTGGACGTCGACGGTACGGGTGTCACCCGCGAAGGTATACCCCCAGACGCGCTCGAGCAGCTGGTCGCGCGTGAGGACGAGGCCGCGGTGGTCGAGGAGCTCCCACAGCAGGTCGAACTCCTTCGGCGCCAGCTGGATCTCCTCCTCCCCCACCTTCACCTCGCGGCGGCCCGCGTCGACGAGCAGGTCGCCGTGCTTGATCTGCTTGCTCTCCATCTGCCGCCGCTCCGGCGTGGCGCGGCGGAGGATCGACTTCACGCGTGCGACCAGCTCGCGCGGGTTGAACGGCTTCGTCAGGTAGTCGTCTGCGCCGACCTCGAGCCCGATGATCTTGTCGACGTCCTCGTCCCGTGCCGTCAGCATCAGGATCGGGACGTCCGAGGTCTTGCGGATGCGGCGGCAGACCTCGATGCCGTCGATGTCCGGGAGCATCAGGTCGAGGACGATCAACGCCGGCTGAGACGCGGCGACCTGGGACAGCGCCTCGCTGCCGGTCGCCGCCGTCCGGACGGCGTAGCCGGCGTTCTTCAGGTAGAGCGAAACGAACGAAGCGATCGAGCTCTCGTCCTCGACGACGAGCACGGTCTGCGTTGCGCGAACGTTCATTTGGTCGAGTCTTTGGACTCGTGCTGCTGGGCGGCCTGTGGCTGCCCGATGTTGACCTTCGTCGGCGTCGCCGGCATCTTCTGGAACGGCGACCCGTTCACGGAGTACCGCCCGGTCTGCCGGTCGCGGAAGCCGCTGCCGTCGAGGACGGCGCTGCCCCGGCCGACGGCGCTGATGTCGATCCCCAGCGCCTGTACCTGCACGCGGTAGGCCCCGCCGGTCATCCGGAAGCGGACGTCGTCGCCGGAGTAGACCGTCGTCTTAGGCCCGACGTCACGCACCTGCTCGGCGCCGTAGACGACGGGGGACTTGCCGTCCGCCTCGTTCGGGTCCTCGACGATGAGCTGCCCCTGGTCGAAGTGCCCGATGATTCCTCCTCGCGCCCGGACCGTGACCGAGCCCAGCGCGTTGTCGACGACGAGCGTGCCGTCGCCGGGCGACGAGCGCAGCGCGAGCGCGCCCGCAGGGAGCGCGAGCCCGAACGCCGCGATCAAAAGCAGGATCAGCCGTCGCATCGTCCCCCTCAGTATCGCCCGCTTCGGTGTTCACGGTCTAAGCGAGATGTAAGAAGAGTGTTAAAGCAGCTGCTCATTTGCATCAACAAACCGATTTCGCGGATCGGGCGGGCGGCCCGAGCGGCACGTCGAACCGCTTCGCGACCCCGGCGAGGCGGGAGCGGTAGATCTCCATATCCGCGTGATTCCAGTCGCCGTGGGTCTGACACCGCCAGGCGGTGACGCGTTCGCGGTGATACGGGCTCGTCAGGCTCTCGTTGTGGCCGATCACGTTGCGCAGCTCGATCCCGTACCGGCTCATCAGCCACGCGGTCAGGGCAAGCGAGGCCCGGAGCTGGCGGGGGTTCGCGAGGATCTCGGCATCGCTCCTGCCGACGTGCTCGATGCCGATCGCCGTGTAGTTCAGCCCCACGGTGTGACGGCACATGGTCGTAGGTGAAACGAGCTGGTAGGTCGTCCCGTTGCGGTCGACGACGAAATGCGCGCACGTCCCCGGCAGCTCGTGCAGCTCGGCGTCGCGCACGTCGGCCGCGAAGGTCGCGTATGCGGACGCGAAGGTGTCGGACGCCGTGTAGTGCTCGACGATCACCCGCGGGCGGGCGAGCCGCCACGTGTCGATCCCGTAGTGCCGGCGCGCGTACGCGGCCGTCTCGGCCCTGCGCTTCGCGTCGAAGGGGATCGGCTTCGCGACGATCGGGGGCTGCGGCGGACCGGCGGGCGCCAGGAGCAGGAGTCCGACGACGAGAGCCCGGAGCACGGGCGCACGGTAGCTACCGGATGTGCCGGAGCCGCCTCAGCGCAGCGTCGGCGACCTTGCCGGCGAGCACGTCGGACGGGGTGCCGACGCCGTTCCCCCAGGTCATCACCGCGGCGACGAAGACGCCCCCTGGCCAGTAGACGAGGCCCGCGTCGTTCCGCGCCGCAGAGATCCAGCCGGCCTTGTGGAGGAGCGTGTACGGCCCGCCGGCCAGGAAGCGGCCGAGCTTGCCCCGGTCGGGCACGTGCGCGAGCAGGTAGAGCAGGTAGCGGGCGTCGGAGGGCGTGACCTCCCGCCCGTAGCGCGCAAAGAGCGGCCCCCGCGCGGCGGCGGCGAGGTGGACGTAGGTGAAGAGGCGCGCGAGGTCGAAGGCGCTCACGTACTTGCAGCAGCCGAAGGCCGGCTGTTGGTCGACCCGGATCGGGATCGGCGTCCGTCCGGCCGTCACGCGGTAGCTGGCGTAGCCGCCGCCCATCCACGTGTCGACGAGTCCGAGTCCGCGGAGAAGCTCGTCGACGTGGTAGGCGCCGCCGAAGGTCGCTTCGACCTCGTTCGCAGCGCCGTTGTCGGACCAGATCAGCATCTGCCGCAGCAGCCGGTCGAGGTAGGTGCCCGCGCCGGGCTTCCCGGCCTGAGCGCGCAGCGCCGTGATCGCGATTGCGAGCTTCAGCGTCGAGGCGGCGGGAAACCGGGCACGCGCGTTCCAGGCGGCGCCACGCCCGGTGACGAGGTCGCGGACGTAGACCGCGCTGGTGCCGGGAAAGCTGCGCGCAAGCGCGCCGAGGCGGGCGCCGAGGGCGCCGTCAGCCTGGGAGGCGGAAGCCGCCTGCCGCGGCGAGGCAGAGCGCGGCAGTCCGAAGACGTGCGGCACGAAGACGCTCGCGTAGCGAGCATGGGCGCCCGCGACCGCAACCCGCACGGACGTCTCCCCGCGCGGGAGCGAGACCGTGAAGTCGAAGCTGGCGCCGCGGATCTCCCGAACCGCGACCGTCCGCCCCGCCGCGCGCACGACGACGGCCCAGCGTCCGCGCTGAACGCGCCCGGCGATCCGGCCGAACGAGACCTCGCGCTCGGCCGGCGCGATGACCACGAGCGCTGGGGGATGCTGCGGGACCGCGGCGACCACGGCGGAGATCCTCCCGCATCCGGGGCGGCCGTGTTACGCGAGGCCGTGGGCGCGAAGCGCGGCGTCGGCGCCGTCCCAGCCGTACGCGAGGAGCTGCCGCTTCGCCTCGATCGTCCAGGGCTTCGGGTTGCGGAAGCCCGGGTCGAGTGTGAGGCCGTTCGCCGCGCCGACGACCGTGATCCGCGGGATCGCCCGGTCGTGGCGGAACGGGAACCGTGCCTGGTCGAAGCACTCCTCGACCCGAGCCGCCAGCTCGGGCCGGCCGTCGACGACCGCGAGCACCTCCTCGCGCAGCAAGCGCAGCTCCTCGACCGAGCGGTCGCGCCAGTCGGCGACGCGTTCCTCGAGCTCGGTGTTGCGGATGATCGACACGCGCGACAGCCGAGAGAAGATGTCGGCGATGTGCGCCGGCAGCCCCTTCTTCTCCCGCTCGACCGCTTCCTGGAGCTCCGTGACGAGCCTGCTCGCCGCCGGCAGCCGCGAGTAGCGGCGCAGCCGATCGACCGCCGCCTGGAGCGCGCCGGCGCCGAGCACCGGGTACCGCGGGAGGTACCGGAACCCGACGATCAGGTCGACCTCCGGCCGGTCGTACGCGTACCCGAGCGGGTAGTTCCGCACCCAGCCTCCGTCGGTCGCGACGCGGTCCCCGACCTGCAGCGGGAGCACGAGCGCGCTGATCGCGGCGGACGCGAAGACCGCCTGCGCCATCTCCTCCGGCGGCGTCGTCCGGGACGAATACGCCCGTTCGAACAGCGGGTCGTCGATGTGGTCGCCGTCCGGGCTCGGCGTGACGTCGGTGACGATCACGACCAGCTCGGTCTCCGCCTCCGCGATGCGCCGGGCGAAGTCGGTCGGATCGCCGAAGCGGTCGGCGATCGTCCGCGGCAGGACGTAGTCGTGCGTCCCGAGCAGGGGCAGCCGCCACAGCCGGTTGGCCCGGAAGGTCTCCTCCGGCCGCAGGTCGAGCAGGAACCGCTCGAGGTCCTCCAGCTCGTCCAGGACCGCGATGCAGCCGGCGAGCGCGCCTGCCGACGTGCCGAAGACGACGCCGATCCGGTCCCAGAGCTCACTCTCGCGCAGGCGCTTGAGGAAGCCCAGCTCCATGACGATGCCGGTCATCCCGCCGCCCGAGAGGACGACGGCGACATCCCGCGTTCCCCTCGCCGCCTCCACCTCTACTGATGAAACCACGAGAAGCGGGAGCGAGTCTCCCCTCGATCGGCTAGTCGGTGAGGGCCTCGCGGGTGTAGATGCCTTGGGCGTTCCAGAGCATGAAGCCCTGCGCCTGCTGCCTTCGGGCGCCGGCGATCTGATCGGTGACCTCGAGCAGGGTATAGGGGTGCGCCAGCGAGAAGTCCTGGAGCCACGGGATCAACGCCATGTCCTTCCCCTTCAGCTGCCGGCGGAAGTCGAGCAGCGCCCGGGCGACCGTCCGGCCCGGATACGCGTCCGGGTCCTGGATCCCGAACTCGCCGGAGGAGAAGTGGGACGGGTAGACCATCGGGTAGATCGCGTCCAGGTAGGGCGCGATCCGCTTCGGCACCTGACCGATGCCGAGGTCGTGCGTCGCGGCGAGGCCGAACACGTCGGCGGAGACGCGCACGCCGAGCGGGTGCAGCTGCCCGGAGGCGTAGCGGAGGAACCGGGCGATCGTCGTTCCCTTCGGCTCGCCGGCCCGGTGCGGGAAGACGATCTGCGAGAGATCGCCGTCGCTCGGGAAGCGCACGTAGTCGAACTGGATCTCGTCGAAGCCCGCCTTCGCCGCCGCCGCCCCGATTCCGACCACGTAGCTCCACACGCGCCGGTCGTACGGATTCGTCCAGCCGAGCCCTCCGTTGTTCAGCCAGCGCGAGCCGTCCGGACGCTGCACCGCGAGGTCGGGCCGGGCCGCGGAGAGCTCGGGGTCCTCGAAGACGACGACACGGCCGATCAGGTACATCCCGGCCTCGTGCACCTTCTTGACCACCTGGCCGACGTCGTAGTAGGGCTGGGCGGCTCCGATCTGCTTGGCGAGCGCCGGAACGGCGGGTGAGACGAATCCGACCTTGCCGTTCTCGTCCTTGACGTCGACCTCGATTGTGTTCAGGCCGTAGCCCTGAAGGGCGACGTAGTCGTCCAGCTTCCCCTCGATCCCGGCGAGCGCCATCGTCACGTGCAGGCCGCGCACCTCGCGGGGGTAGGCGCGCGGCTGGTTCGGGCGGGAGACGCGGATCGGCGCCTGCTGGGCGCGAGGCGATTCGCCGTGGCCGCCGCCGGTGATCTGCGTCGCGCCAAGGCCGATGCCTGCGCCGGCGCCGAGGAGGATCGTCGCCGCCGCGAGCCGCCGCCGCCTTCGCGTCCGGATCGCCTGCCGTCGCCGCTCGCGAAAACGCTCATTCGGGTCGAGGCGCGGATGGACGTAGTTCGGCACCGGGCCGTAACGCTATTCCTGTTGCGTTATCCCTGCAACCCAGCGGAATCCGGTCGGGTCGGGCGAGGGCTCGAGCGGGCTGCCGGGAAGTCCGTCCGGCGGCGGGACGAGGTTGTATCCCGACGGCGCGACGTCGTTCGGCGCGTCGGCGTGGAAGAGCGACGCCAGGTACTGGATGTGCCCACGGCCGGGGCCCAGCTCGAACTGGCCGCCTCCGTAGAGGGAGATACCGCGCTCGGCGCACGCGTCGTAGAAGTCGAAGAGCTCCCGCACGCTGCCGAAGCGCGACGGCTTCGAGTTCAACGTCTGCGGCGCGAACGGGAGCGCATCGACATCGGCGACGGAGTGGATGACCGCGTCCCACGTGATCCGGTCGTGGTGCGCCGCGAGCACGGCGCCCTTCTCCGGATCGGTGACGTCGGGATCCTCGATGTAGGCGTCCGGCAGCCCGTCGACGACGACGCGGTAGAGCGCTGCGCCGGCGGTCCGGTCGGGCTCCCGCCAGGTGTACGCCTCCTTGAAGTCGACGACGTCGACGCAGTCGAGCTCGACCAGCTCGGCGACCAGCCCCTCGTCCCAGTCGCTCGTCGGATCGAGCTTGAAGCGCAGGCCCGCCTGCGCCGCCCGCAGGCGCCGGAGCCGCTCCGCGCCGTCGTCGCCGAGGCTGGTCGAGACGACGAACCGCGCCGGCCGTGGCTCGCGGTCGAGCACCTCGTACAGCGGACGGCCGGCCTGGCGCAGCGCGAGGTCGAGCGCCGCGCTCTCGAACCCCCAGCGGCGCAGGTCGAGCAGGCCCTCGAGGAGCTGCGAGAACGAGTCGAGCGTGTGCTCGCCCGTCAGGTCGAGCCCCGGCCCCGCTGCCTGGAAGCGGAGCTGATCCTCGGCGTCGTAGACGACGTCCTCCCCCGCGCCCTCGTGCCCGCCGCCCGCGAGCCGGACCAGGGTCGTCCGGCGCACGAAGTTGCTGCTGACGCTCTGCTCGAGCCCTTCCAGGTCGCAGCGCTCGACGCGCAGCGGCAGCTCGGATACCCGGTCGTACGTTCGCACGCGTGCGAGAGTACTCGCGGTCATGAGCGAGCTGACGGACTTCGGGCTGATCGTCCTGCTCGTCGCCGGGTCGTTCTCGCTCGCGCTGGGTGCGCACAAGCTGACCGAGCTCTTCCCGATTCCCGGGCCCGCCCTGTTCCTCGTCGCCGCCGCCGTGGCGTCGGACATTTGGCCCGGCCTCTCGCGCCTCTCCACGGTCGACGTCGAGCGGATCGCCGTCGTCGCGCTGGTCGCCATCCTCTTCGACGGCGGGATGCACGTGGGCTGGCGGCGGTTCGCCGCGGCCGGGTACCCGATCACCTCGCTCGGCGTTCTCGGCACGTTCGCGACCGCGGGGCTGATCGCGGTCGCCGCGCACGTCCTGTTCGACTTCGGCTGGACGACGGCAGGGATTCTCGGGGCGGCCCTCTCACCCACCGATCCTGCCGTGATGTTCTCGGTGCTCGGCAAGCGAGAGATCGGCGGGCAGACCGGCACGATCCTCGAGGGCGAGTCGGGAGCGAACGACCCCGTCGGGATCGCGCTGATGATCGGGATGCTCGAGTTCGCCACGCACGACGCGGCGACCTTCTGGACCGTCGTCCGCGAGTTCGCCGTCGAGATGTCCGTCGGACTCGGGATCGGCGTCGCCGGCGCGGCGGTGCTGCTGCCGCTGATGCGCCGCGTCTCGCTGCCCAACGAGGCGCTCTACCCGATCCGCACGCTCGGCTTCGCGGGCGTCGTCTACGGGACGGCGTCGGTCGCGCACGGCTCCGGCTTCCTCGCTGTCTTCGTCGCCGGGCTGCTCGTCGGAGGGGCACGCGCGCCCTACAAGGGCGACATCGAGCGGTTCCACACCTCGCTCGCCAGCCTCGCCGAGATCGTCGTCTTCGTCGCCCTCGGGCTGACGATCGACCTGGGCAGCCTGCCCGGGCGAGAGGTGTGGCTCGACGGGATCCTGCTCGCGCTGATCCTCGCGCTCGTCGCCCGGCCGGTCGTCGCCTGGGTGCTGCTGCTCCCGGCGAAGCTCCGCATCGGCGAGCGGCTCTTCGTCATGTGGGGCGGCCTGAAGGGAGCCGTCCCCATCCTGCTGGCGGCATTCGCCGTGATCGCCGGCGTCGACGAGGCGAGCCGGATCTACGGAATCGTCTTCGTCGTCGTCCTCCTGTCCGTCGTCGTCCAGGGCACCTCGATCCCCTTCGTCGCGCCGCGGCTCGGCGTGCCCATGCGGCTGGCCGATCCGCACGGGGTCGCGCACATGCAAATCGGCCCCGGCTCGCGTGCGGCCGGGCGCGCGATCGCCGACCTGCCCCTCGCCGAGCGGACGTGGATCGAGGCCGTCGAGCGGGACGGCCGCGAGGTGCCCGTGCACGGCTCGACCGTTCTCCAGGGCGGTGACTCCGTGCGCCTGATCACGGATCTCGGCGACCTGGACGCCTTGCGGCGGCTCTTCGGCGAGCCGGGCTAGCTACGCGACTTTGCGGGCGTGCCAGTGCGAGTTGAGCGTCGTGCGCCGCTCGGGCGGGCGCTCGATCCGTACCCAGCCGCCCTGCTCCGCTTCGTCCTCGCAGAGCCGGCAAACGACCTGCTCGCTGCCGGCGCCGTCCGCGCGCCAGTGACCGAAGGCCTCGCCGACCAACATGCTCCGCCTGCACAGGGCACACGTGACCATGGCCGGAGATTACGACGCAAACCTGACAGACCCTTCTAGCCGTATTCGTAGAAGCCGCGGCCGGTCTTTCTCCCCAGACGGCCGGCCCCGGCCATCGAGACGAGCCGCGGCGGAGGCGCCATCCGCGGCTCGCGCAGCGCCTCCCACAGCGCCTGGGAGGCGTGGACGTGGACATCGATGCCGATCAGGTCGATCAGCGCGCAGGGGCCGATCGGCCAGCTCGTCCCGAACCGCATCGCCCGGTCGAGGTCATCGGGCGTCACGCCCGCCTCGTCGAGGACGCGCACGCAGTCGTTCAGAAGCGGGATCAGGATGCGGTTGACGACGAACCCCGGCGTGTCGTTGCAGCGGACGGGCTCCTTCCCGAGCGCGCCGGCGAATTCGTACGCCGCCTCGTAGACCCCGTCGTCGGTCAGCTCCGTGCGGACGACCTCGACGAGCGGCAGCACCGGCGCGGGGTTGAAGAAGTGCAGGCCGACCACCCGCTCCGGGCGGGCGGCCGCGGCCGCCACCGCCGTCACCGACAGCGCCGATGTGTTCGTCGCGAGGATCGCGTCCGGCGCGAGCGCCGACAGCTCCGCGAACAGCGTGCGCTTCGCCTCCAGGTCTTCGACGATCGCCTCGATCACGAGGTCGCAGCCGGCCAGCTCGGAGAGGTCGGTCGTGGTCGTGAGGCGCGCGAGCGCGGCGTCGCGGTGCTCCTCGCTCAGCCGGCCCTTCTCGACGCCGCGGGCGAGGTAGTGGCCGATCGTCGTGCGCCCCCGCTCACAGAGCTCGTCGGAGACCTCCCGGCCGACGGTCTCGAAGCCGGCCTGCACGCAGAGCTGGGCGATCCCCGCGCCCATCGTCCCGAGCCCCACGACGCCGACCTTGCGCACGGTCACGGCGCGCGATCCTACTCGGGCCTGCGCGCCAGCACCCACAGGAACGTCGCCGGGCCGTTCGGCTCCTCGATCGTCTCCAGGTCGCCGCGCACGACGTCGAGGCCGGCCTCGCGGACGAGACGCAGCGTCACCTCGGGCTCGTAGCCGCTGAAGAACGTCTCGACGCCGCCGACCCATCGGCCTCGCCACCCGGGGTTGTCGGTCGCGCCGAATGTGGCGAGCAGGCAGCCGTCCCGGCGGAGCCACGCGGCGATGCGCCGCAGGAGCCCGGCTAGCTGCTCGCGCGGCACGTGGTTGAGGACGTAGAACGCGACGACGGCGTCGAACGTCGCGGGCTCGAGCTCGAGCTCCGTCAGGTCCGCGTGCACGAACTGCGCGGCCGGCACGCGCTCGCGCGCCCGTCGCACCTGCTCGGCCGAGATGTCCACCCCGACGAGACGCGCGCGCTCGGCGAGGATCCGCGTCGAGCGCACCGCCGCGCCCGAGCCCAGCTCGAGGACGTCCGGCCGCGCCGGCAGCAAGCCGAGGAGCTCGTCGAGCCGCTCCAGTCGCGTCGACCCTTTCACCTGCCGCTGCCACGCCGCGAAGGCGTCGGCCGCGGCGTCGTACCCGCGGGCGACGAGCTCCTGGGGCCGCTCCGGCGCAGCGGCGCGCTCGACGAGCTCGCGCCCGGCCGAAAACTGCTCCGCGGAGAGGCGGATGTGCGAGTGCCGCCAGATGCTCTGCGGGAAGATGCCGGCCGCCTCGACGGCCGGAGCGCCTTCGAGGTCCGGCACGACGGCGAGCGGCCGGATCGGGAACCGCCAGGCCCACCGCTCGCGTGCCGGGTCGTGCTCGGGGATGCCGGCGATCTCGACGACGCCGAACAACGCCTGCCAGACGGCGGCGTAGAGGATCGCCTGCTCGCCGGGCTCGACGGACGGCCGCTTCGACGACGAGTGCCCCACGATCTGCTCGGCGCGCACGTGCCGGTCGAGCGGACGGTCGCCGCGCCCGCGCACCAGGAGCCAGTGGGTCAGAACCGCTCGATGACGGCGGCGATGGCCTGGCCCTGGCCGATGCACATCGTCGCGATCCCGTACCGAGCCTGGCGCCGGTCGAGCTCGTTCAGCAGCGTCGCCGTGATCCGGGCGCCGGTCGCACCGAGCGGGTGGCCGAGCGAGATGCCTCCGCCGTTCGGGTTCACGTCGCCGGCCTCCCAGCGCTCGTGAAGGCCGGTGTCCTTCAGGAACTGGAGCACGACCGACGCGAAGGCCTCGTTCACCTCGACGACCGCGATGTCGTCCCACGACAGGCCGGCCTTCGCCAGCGCGCGCTCGCACGCGGGCGGGTTTCCGTGGAGCATCCGGTATGGGTCGACGCCGGCGAGACCAAAGGAGACGAAGCGCGCACGCGGCGTCAGCCCCAGCTCGGAAGCGCGCTCCTCGCTCGTCACGAGCATCGCCGCCGATCCGTCGACGATCGCGCTCGAGTTGCCGGCGGTGACGACGCCGTCCTCCTTGAACGCGGGCGGGAGAGTCGCCATCTTCTCGAGCGACGTCTCCCGGCGTGGCGTCTCGTCCACTGCGAAGAGCACTCCGACGTGCGGGTTCGACACCTCGATCGGGACGATCTCGTTCTCGAACCTGCCCTCGGCGATCGCGCGGGCGGCCCGCATGTGCGACTCGTACGAGTATTCGTCGAGCTCCTCCCGAGCGAGGTTCCACTCCTCCGCGATCACCTCTGCGGAGATGCCCTGCGGCACGATCTGCCACTGGTCGAGCAGCTTGTCCGAGAAGCCCGACCACCCCGCGTCCCCGAGATTCGAGCCCATCGGCACGCGCGACATCGACTCGACGCCCGCCGCCACGACGACGTCGAGGTGGCCCGCCTGGATCGCGGACGCGGCGTTCATGGCCGCCTGCATCGACGACCCGCACTGCCGATCGACGGTGCTCGCGCAGACGGTCTCCGGCCACCCGGCGATGAGGGAGGCGACGCGGCCGACGTTGAGCGCCTGCTCGCCGATCTGCGTCACGCAGCCCATCTCGACGTCCTCGATGGCGCCGGGCTCGAGGTCGAGCCGGCCGACGAGGCCGTTGAGAAGCTGTGCGGCAAGTTCGTCCGCGCGCACGGACGCAAGCGTCCCGTTCCGCTTGCCGATCGGGCTCCGGACGGCATCGATGATCAGGGCGTCACGCATTGACTCCCGAGTCAATCTAGCACCGTCTCTCTCCGGGTTTGGCGCCGGCGCCGGCGGGAACCGACACCGCATGATCGGCGCAGCCCTCGCATTGGTCGTCCTCGGGGTCGTCCTGCTGTTCCTGTTCCCGTGGGCCGGCATCGTCGTCGGGGCCGCGGGAGTCGTGCTCGCGGTTCTCTTCCTCGTCGGCTTCGGTCGGCGGGCGCAGACCGGCCGGCCGTAACGGGCGTTTAGACTCGGCGGGGCCGATGGCCCTGTTTCGCCGCGGACCCCAGCCAGCGCCCCGGCGCGCGCTGCCGCCCCCGGGTGTGATCCGGCGTGAGCGGCGGGCACTGCTGCGCCTCCGCGAGGAGAAATTGCGCGATCTGGGCGGCCTGATGCTCGAGATGTACCGCCGCGACCGGTTCCGCGAGGACCTCCTCTCCGACCGCTGCAACGAGCTCCTCGGCGTCGATGCACGCCTGCGCGAGGTCGACGAGATGCTCGCTGCTGCGCGACGCCGCATCCCCGCCGGGCGCTGCGAGTGCGGCGCGCCGCTGCCGTGGGCTTCGCACTTCTGCCCGAACTGCGGGCGGCCTGCGGGGGAGCGCGCGATCCTCGCCTGCGCCGAGTGCGGCCATCCGCTCCCGGCCGACGCGCGCTTCTGCGCCAACTGCGGCGCTCCGGCCGGCGGCGCCGAGCAGGACAACGGAACGGGAGCTGCCGAGGAAGCCGGTGAAGGCGCCGCCTGAGGCTTGCCCGGCCTGCGGCGGGCGCGTCGAACCGGGGCAGGACTTCTGCCTCGATTGCGGCGGCCGAGTCGTCCCGCTGCGCCGGCTGAGCTCCGTCGGCCGCGCGTGGGAGCGCCGGCTCGGGCGGTACCCCGGCGACTGGATGTGGGCGACGCTCCTGCTCCTCCTCGTCGCGGCCGGCTCGGCGACAGCAGGAATCGTCGCGAGGCGCGACACGGCGCGCCCGTCCGGCTCGAAGACGATCGTCGCCCTCTCACGCGTCGTGCCGGCCGCGCCCGCCCCGGCTGCGCAGGTCCGGACGACGACGCCTGTGGCGACCGCACCGGCCCCGCGCCGCAGGCCGAGGCCCGCCCCCACGCCGCGGCGCGGCCTCCTCGAGTGGCCGGCGCGGGACGGCTTCACGATCGTCCTCGTCTCGATTCCGGCACGCGGGAACGGCCGGGCGGACGCCGAGCAGCGGGCGAAGGAGGCGCTCTCACGCGGGCTTCGGGACGTCGGCGTGCTCGACTCCTCGAAGTTCGCGAGCCTCCACCCCGGCTACTACGTCGTCTTCTCGGGCGTGTACGGCTCGCTGAGCGATGCCGAGACGGCCGCGACGCGGGCATCCTCACGCTTCCCGAACGCCTACGCGCGCCAGATCACGCGCTGACGCCCGAGGTGTAAGCGGCGCCCGTTCGGGCACCACTTGCGCGCCCGGACCCTGCTGACCGTTCGCGACAATGGCAACAAAGGCCGCGACTTTGTAACACTTCCCGGAAAGGAGTAGACTGGCGCCTGAGCCCGGCGGGGGGCGAGTTAACAGGCGCGTAACAAAGCTTTTCTGCGACTTAACAGGAGATCGGGATACTGCCAATGGACGAGTTGAGCGCCCAAATTCGTAACTGTATGTATCAGTACTCGCGAGCGATCTACCGCTCGATCAAGGACCTGATCGACCCGTACGCGGACCCGGAGACGCAGCTCGAATACCGCCGTTCCGTGCTCACCGCGTGCGAGGAGACGATGGAGCGGCTGGCCAGCGATCCGCACTACTTCGCGAACCCTGACAAGAGCCTTTTCCAGGACATTCGTCGCTACTTCCCGATCACCCAGCAGGCTCAGGTCGCCTGGGCCGTGCAGGAGGGTGTCGGGGCGGCGGTCGGATTCATCCAGACGCAGATCGAGGCCGGCGCGTTCGACGGCGGCGTCGCCCGCTGCCGGGCGACCACGCGGAAGGGCAAGCCGTGCCAGCGGACGCCGTTGCCCGAGCGCGACTACTGCCCGTCGCATCAGCATCTCGAGCGGACCAGAGTCGCAGCCTGAGCGTCGGACCGCGACTCGATAGAGTCGCGGCTGGATGTCGCACGACACCGACAAGCTGATCCGTCAGCTGTCTCTGGTCGCCTTCCTGATGGCGGAACGGCGCCCGCTGACGGCCAGAGACGTGAAGGGGAACGTCGAGGGCTACTCGGAGATGTCGGACGAGGCGTTCGCGCGGCGCTTCTACTCGGACCGCGCAGAGCTCCGTGAGCTCGGCGTTCCGCTCCAGTCGCAGCGCGACGAGTTCACCGGCGAGGAGCTGTACACCCTCCGCTCCGAGCGGTATTTCCTCCCGGCGCTCGAGCTGACCGACGACGAGCTCGCCGCGCTCCAGACGTGCTTCTACCTGCTCGAAGGGAAGTTCGCGTACGCCGAGCCCCTGCGGCTCGCGCTGCAGAACCTCGCGCTCGGCCGTCCGGGACTGCTCGACGAGGCGCCGTCAGGGACTGCGCTTCGGGTCGAGATGCGCGACCCCGACTACTCGCCGGAGATGCCCGGCCGGCTCGCGAAGCTGGAGACGGCGATCAGCAAGCAGCGCACGGTCAAGTTCGCGTACCGGGCGATGACGAGCGGCAGGGAGACCGAGCGGACGCTGAACCCCTACGGGCTGCTGCACGATCGCGGCGTCTGGTACGTCGTCGGCGCCGACCTCGACCGTGAGGCGATCCGGACCTTCCGCGTCTCCCGGATCCGCGGCGACATCCGCTTCGCCACCCGCCGCGAGCGCGACTTCCGGGTGCCGGCGGACTTCGACATCGACGGCTTTCGCGGTCGCGCCGCCTGGCAGTTCGGCGAGCCGGTCGGCGAGGCCCGCATCGAGGTCCGTCCCGAGACGGCGTGGTGGGTCGAGCGGGCGTTCGGCCCGAGCGGGCGCCTCGAGGACGGCGTCTTCGTCACCGACTACTCAAGCCTGCCCCTGCTCGCCTCGTGGATCCTCCGGCAGGACGGGCGCGCGGCGCCCGTGTCGCCACCCGATCTGAGACGGGAGGTGGCGGACAGCCTTCGGCACGTGCGGGAACGGCACGAGGGCCCGCCGTCGAAGCCCGCACGCGAGGTGCCGGCGCGCGAGCCGGAGACCGTCGGGGAGCGGTCGTCCGGCCCGGTGACGCCCGAGCGGTTCGGCCTGCTCCAGGCGCTGCTCGCGTACCTGCTGGCCGCCTGCGGGGACGAGCGCGACGCCGTCATTCGCGCCGCGGACATCGTCGAGCGCTTCCAGATCCCGTACGAGGAGCTGGAGGAGCACCTCTCGCTGCTGAATCTCGTCAACTTCGGCGGCGGCTGCTACGCGGTCTACGCGGAGCTGCACGGCGACGAGGTGCACGTCGACAAGGAGCTGTTCGGCGACACGTTCCGCTCGGCGCCGAGGCTGACTCCGCTCGAGGCGCGTGCGATCAGGCTCGCGCTCGAGTTCGTCGGGCCGCTGATCGCGGCCGAGGCCCACCGGCCGCTCGACCGCGTGCGCATGAAGCTCGAGGAGACCTTCGGCGAGTTCGAGCTCTCCCAGACGCCGGAGCCGCGGACCGGCGAGGCCGAGGAGGCGCTCGTCGGGACGCTGACGGACGCCATCCGCCGGCGCCGGCTGGTCGAGATCGAGTACCTGAAGGAAGAGGAAGGCACGCCCACCACCCATCTCGTCGAGCCGTACACGATCGAGCGCCGGCTCCCCCACTGGTACGTCCACACCTGGGACCGCACGCGCGACGACGAGCGCAGCTTCCGGCTCGACCGGATGCGCAGCGCGACGCTGACCGACGAGGAGTTCGAGCCGCGGCAGGGCTTCGAGCCCGGCGTGCTGAGCGGGGCGCTCGTCGCCCGGGTGCTCTACTCGCCCGCCGTCGCCCGGTGGGAGGTCGAGCGCGGCGCCCGCCCGCTCGCGGACGGCTCTGCGATCAACGAGCAGAAGATCGGCAGCCCCGAATGGCTCGTCGGCGAGATCCTCCGCTACCGAGGCGAGGCCGAGCTGCTCGAGCCGCCCGAGCTCCGTCGCGAGATCGCCAAGCGGGCGCGCTCGCTGGCGCAGGAGCTGGGCGTGACGCGGTTGCGGGCTCCAGCACAAGCCTGAGCGCAGCGAGCGAGCCAGGAGGCTCGCGGGGGAACGGGTTCCCCCGCTAAACGGGCAGCTCGAGCGTGAAGACCGCGCCCTGCCCGGGCGCCGAGTGGACGTGGAGGCGGCCGCCGTGCGCCTCGACGATCGAGCGAGCGATGAAGAGGCCGAGGCCCGTGCCGGGCTTCCCGCCGCCGACGTTCGCCCGGCCGAACTTCTCGAAGATCAGCGCCTGCTGGTCGCGCGGAATTCCCGGTCCGCGGTCGGTGACCGTGACCTGAACGCGCCCGTCGTCCCCCCACGCCGCCACGTGCACCTCGTCTCCCGACTGCGAGTACTTGACGGCGTTGTCGACGAGGTTGACGAGGACCTGCTTGAGCCGCTCGCGGTCGCCGCGCACGAACGGGATCGGGTCGACGGTCTTGGCGACCAGCCGGACCTCGTCCTGGGCGAGGCTCGCGGTTGCGACGGTGTCGCGCACCAGCTCCCCGAGATCGACGTCCGTGAACGAGTACGAGAAGGTGCCGGCCTCGATCCGCGAGGTGTCGAGGACGTCCCCGATCAGCGACGCGAGCCGGCTCGTCTCGTCACCGATCAGCGCGAGGAAGGACGCACGCTGGTCCGGCGAGAGCTCGCGCCAGCGCTGCTGCAGCGTGCGGGCGGCGCCGATCACGGCCGCCATCGGGCTCCGGAGCTCGTGCGAGACGAGCGAGACGAAGTCGGCGCGCAGCGCGGACAGCCGGCGCAGCTCCTCGACCGTGCTCCGCTCCGACTCGTACGCGCGGATGTTCTGCACCGCGGTCCCGACCAGCCTTCCGAGCAGGCCCGCGAGCTCGAGCTCGTCCGGCCCGAACGCATCCGGCTCCGAGCGCAGGATCGCCACCATCCCGATCGGCCGCGCGCCGACGAGCAGCGGCGCGGCCAGCCGTGAGTGGAGCCCGATGCTCGTCAGCGTCTCCTCCTCCGCATAGAGGTGGTCGCTCATGTCGCGCCGGTACACGGTCTGCCCCGTGCTCATGACCTCCTCGATCAGCGCACCCGGGGGCAGGGCCTCGCCCGGCCGCAGCACCTGGTCGTGCGCGCGGCCGGCGGTCGCCATCACGCGGACGAGTCCGTCCTCGGACAGGATGATCGCCGTCCGGTCGAACGGAATCAGGCTGCGCAGCTCGCGGATGAACGCGCCGAACGCCTCGTCCAGCTCGAGCGAGGAGCCGAGTGCCCGCGCGCAGCGGTTCGCCGCCTCGAGCAGGTCGGCGCGGCGTCCGAGCTCGTCCCGAAGCAGCTCGGCCTCCGCCGCCCGGTCGATTGCGGTCCGTGTCTCGGTCCGCAGCCGCTGGACGAGCCAGCCGACGATCAGGGCGATCGCCACCTCGACGCCGAGCTGGAGCGTGACGTTCTCGTAGCGGTAGCGCTCGCCGAAGTGATCCGAGCGCAGCCATTCGTAGGCGACCAGGACGGGCGCGCTCGCGGCCACGAGTACCAGCCCGCCTCGAACCGCGTACCGGAACGCCGCCTCGACCAGCACGAGGATCAGCACGTCCCGGATCGGCGTCGCCCTGACGAAGTAGATCGCGAGGGCGAACGACGAGACGACGGCAAAGTCGAACGCCAGCGCACTGATCCGCACCCACTTCAGCGCGCGCTCCGGGATCGGCTGGTTCGTGATGCGCCAGAAGACGGCCGCGCCGACTGCGAGCACACCGACGGTCGCCCACGTCCACGCTTCGTGCCCCGGCGGGTACTCGCGCGTGACCGCCGTCTGGAAAATCGCGAACGGGACCGCTCCGACGCGCACCCAGGCCAGCCAGCGCTCGGCCCGCACGCGCTGCTCGTAGTTCACTCTGCGCGCTCCGCGATCCGGGCCAGCGCCCACTCCGCGTGCTCGCGCAGCAGCTCGTCGTCGCCTTGGGCGTAGGCCTCGGCGAGCGGCGCGTCGTCGGAGGTGCCGACGTTGCCGAGCGCGACGAGCGCGTTCCGGCGGAGGTACCGAGGATCCTTCCGCGGCACGTACAAGCGGTCGTACGCGCGCACGAGCTCGTCGCCGTCGCGCCGAAGCCAGTCGACGAGCGACACCTGCGGCTCCGCGTCTCGCGGCGGATGCTCGCCGCGCCGCCGCTTCTCGACGCCCCGGTTCCAGGGGCAGACGTCCTGGCAGATGTCGCATCCGTAGACCATCGCGCCGAGCTCCTCGCGGTACGACTCGGGGATCGGCGCGGACGACTGCGTCCAGTAGGAGAGACAGCGTGTTGCGTCGAGCGTGCCCGGCTCGTCGAGAGCGTCCGTCGGGCAGGCGTCGATGCACAGCCGGCATTCGCCGCAGTCGAGCTCGAGCGCCGGGCTGGGCTCGACCTCGACGTCCGTGACGAGCGTCCCGAGCACGACCCACGAGCCGTGCCGCCGCGTGATCAGCATCGTGTTCTTGCCGTAGAAGCCGATGCCGGCGCGCACGGCGCCCTCCCGATCGACGTGCTGGTTCGCATCGACGAGGACGCGGTACGAGCCGCCGATCCTCCTGCCGAGCGCATCGAGCTTCTCCCGCAGCTCGGCGTACGCGTCGCGCCACGTGTACCGGGGCAGGCGTCCGGTCCCGGCACCGTCTGCCGGTCCAGGCGTGTAGTAGCAGAGGGCGGCCGAGACGACCGTCCGCGCACCCGGCAGCAGGTTCTCGGGATGGCACGACTCCTCGGGCCGCGCCATCGTGAAGCGCATGTCCGCGAAGAGGCCTCGCGCGCGGCGCTCGCGGATGTGGCGCTCGGTCTCGGCGTACGGCGCAGCCGGACCGGCGCCGACGGCGTCGAGTCCGAGCTCCTCGGCGAGGCGGCGAAGCTCGCCCGTCGTCACCCGGGCATTCTGCCCGCTGGCCGGGACGAGCACGCCTCGGCGCCGAGACGCCGCGCATACCCGGCGGCCTTCCCCTGCGCAATCGCGAGGGCGACCTGGGGATCGACGTTCTCGGCAGCCCACTTCGACTCGCCCGCGATCGCCCTGGCCGCTGCGACCGCGTCCGCTTCCGCCCTCAACCATTGGGCGTAGGTCTCCTTCAGAGCGAGCGGCGGCCGCAGCTTCCGCAGTCCCTGCACACGGTCTGCTCCGGTGGGCGCGCCTGCGCACACCGCGTCCGCGCGAGCGTCGAGCGCCGTACGGGAGAGCGGCGCCGGTCGGCGCTCCCGGCCGCCGCAGGCGGCGACCGCGAGGCAGAGTGCGGCGACCGCGAGGCTCTGCTTCGCCATGCCGCGACTATACGATCGAGGCGTGAAAGCGGTCCTGATCCGGGAGGACGGCGGCCCCGAGGTCCTCCTGTACGAAGACGTGCCGGACCCCGAGCCGGGCGCGGGCGAGGTTCTGATCCGGATGCGGGCGGCGTCCCTCAACCACCTCGACGTCTGGACGCGCAAGGGTCTCCCGTCGGTACCCAAGCCGCGGATCCTCGGCGCCGACGGCGCCGGCGTCGTCGAAGCCCTCGGCTCCGGCGTCGACGCGTTCGAGCCGGGGCAGCCGGTCGTGATCAACCCCGGTCTCCAGCACGGTGACGCGATCCACGTCGTCGGCGAGCACACGCAGGGCGTGCACGCCGAGCTCGCCGTCATCCCCGTGACGAACGTCTACCCGCTCCGCGACGGCCTGTCGTTCGAAGAGGCGGCCGCGTTTCCGCTCGTGTTCGAGACGGCGTACCGGATGCTCGTCACGCGCGCGTCCCTCCAGGAGGGCGAGTGGGTCCTGATCTGGGGCATCGGCGGCGGCGTCGCGACCGCGGCGCTGCGGATCGCCCAGGCCCTCGGGGCCCGCACGATCGTCACCTCCTCGAGCGACGACAAGCTCGCGAAGGCACGCGAAGCGGGCGCGGATCACGCCGTCAACCACGAGACCGGCGACGTCGTCGCCGCGGTGAAGGACGCGACGGGGAAGGGCGCCGACGTCGTCGTCGAGACGGTGGGCGAGGCGACGTGGAGGCGGTCGCTGGACGCCGCGCGCCCGGCAGGCCGCGTCGTCGTCTGCGGTGCGACCTCCGGCCCGAACCCGCCGGCGGCGCTGCACCGGCTCTGGTGGAAGCAGCTCGACCTCCTCGGCTCGTCGATGGGCACGCGCGCCGATTTCGAGGGCGCCTACGACCTCGTCGCGGCCGGCGCGAAGCCGTTGATCGACTCGGTGCTGCCGCTCGCCGAGGTGCGAGCGGCGCACGAGCGGCTGGAGAGCGGCGAGCAGTTCGGCAAGATCGTCCTCTCGATCGGGGATCACTCGAATGAGTGACCCTCGCGCGGGTGGTTCCGCTCACTTCGCCCGCACGTTCCGCCGAGGCGATCACTATGCGGTCGGCAACCGGGAGAGGGCTGCTGACGGCCAGGATCGCCCTGCTCCTGGCCGGCTTCGCAGCGCTCGGCTTTCTCGCTGCGGTCGCACTGGCAGCGCCGCCGCCGCAGCAGGCTTCCGCTAGTCCGACCTCCACCGAGCCGAACAACGTCAAGCTCTGCCACCGGACGGGCTCGCCCACTCAGCCGTGGGTCGTGATCATCATCCGCCCGTACCAGGCGGCTCCCTACATCCGCCGGGGTGACAAGCTCCCGAACCCCGACGGCAGCTGCACCGACTCGCCCCACCCGACCACCACGACGACGACTCCGCCGACGACGACCGCGCCGCCCGTCAGGACCCAGCCGAACCAGGTCCGGCTCTGCCACCAGACCGGGTCGCCGTCCCAGCCCTGGGTTCCGATCCTCGTGAATCAGCCCGCGGTCGCCTCGTACCTGCTGCGCGGCGACATCCTGGCCTGGCCGGACGGCAGCTGCCCGCCTCCGCCCCGACCCGCGACGACGACGCCGACCAGCACCGAGGACGCGCCGACGCCAGCGACCACCGCCACCGTCGACGAAGTGATCACCCAGAGCACGACCACGGTCGAGACGACGACCACCGTCGAGAGCACGACCACGACGGACAGCACGACCGGCGAGGAGACGACCACGACCTAGCGCGGTCGGCGGCGGCTCCTAGCCGAAGCCGAGGATGAACTTCGCGTCGTCGGACATCCGCTCGGGCGTCCACGGCGGGTCCCACGTCAGCTCGATCTCGACGTCCTCGACGCCGGGGACCTCCGACGCGACGCGGTGGATGTCCTCCTGGATCATCGGGCCGGCCGGGCAGCCCATCGACGTGAGCGAGTGGATCACCTTCACCTTCGGTCCCTCGATCTCGACGTCGTAGAGCAGCCCGAGCTCGACGATGTCCATTCCGAGCTCCGGGTCCTCGACCTGGTGCAGCGCCTCGACGACGTCTTCTCTCGTTGGCATGCCCCGAGTCTAGCCCGCGTCAGTAGCCGAGCAGCCGCACTTCCTCGCGCCGGTCGCGCGCGAAGAAGTGGATGCCGTCCACGAACCGCACCCAGTTGCAGCGGGTGCACATGACGAGCGAGTGCGTCCGGGCGCTGTCGGCGAGGAAGCGCACACCCCGGAGCAGGTCGCCGTTCGACACGCCGGTCGCTGCGACGATGATCTCTCCGGATGCGAGGTCCTCGGTCGAGAAGACCTGCTCGACGTCCTCGATCCCGTGCTCGCGGGCGGCGTCGATCTCGCGGCGCGACGTCGGCCAGAGCTGCGCTTGAAGCTCGCCCCCGAGGCACCGCAGCGCGCCGGCGGTGAGGACGGCCTGACGCGTGCCGCCGATCCCGATCGCGAGGTGGTCGTTCGTCCCGCGGATCGCGGCCGAGATCGCTGCGGTGACGGTGCCGTCCTGGACCAGCTTGATCCGGGCGCCCGCGGCGCGAATCTCCTCGATCAGATCGTGGTGGCGCGGGCGGTCGAGCACGATCGTCGTCACGTCTCCGGACTTGCGCCCGAAGGCGTCGGCGATCGCGCGGATGTTGTCGCCGACCGGCGAAAGGAGGCTGATCCGGCCCCGCGCCCGCGGCCCGACCGCGATCGTGCGCATGTACATGTCCGGGAGCGTCCGCAGCCGGCCCGGCTCGCCGACGACGATCATCGACATCGCTCCGTTGCCTCCGCGAGCAACGACGCCGCGGCCCTCGAGCGGGTCGAGCGCGAGATCGACCTCCTCTCCCCCGGCGCCGAGCCCTTCCGCCACCAACGCCCCTCCCTCGGCGTCGCCGCCGCCGATCACGACGCGTCCGCTGATCGGCAGCTCGGCGAGCGCGGCCTCCATACCGGAGAACGCGGCCTCCTCGGCGCCGTCCTGATCTGCCCGGCCGAGCCAGCGCGCACCTGCGAGCGCGGCCCGCTCGGTCGAGCGGGCATACGTCTCGCACATGCAGAAGGTCGAGCGAGCCTCCGCTTCCTCCACCCCGCGGTCGACGAGTTCCTCGGTCGCCATCAGACTCTCACGAGCCGCTCTGCGCCGCTGAGAACGAGCTCCATCACGGTTCCGATCGAGAGCTCGATGTTCCCGTTCTCGACGACCGGGACGTTGCAGAGTCGGGCCTGACTGACCAGGAACTCCTGGATCTGGCGGATCGCGGGCAGCGCCTCGAGGTACTTCTCGACCGGGCGGACCCCGTCGGAGCTCGCGTCGCGTACCCAGAAGTGCGCCTCGTGCATCGCCTCCTCCTCGATCGCGAGCAGGCAGTGAACGACGAGCGCGCCCTCGACCGGCGGGAGCATCCCCGGCACCAGGTGCACACCCTCGAGGACGACCGACCACCCCTCCTCCAACGCGCGCTCGATCACGGCGCGGATGCCGATCAGCACGTTCCGGCTCTGCTCGAGGAAGCCGCCGACGACGTCGCCGGCGAACTCGTGCTCGACCGGCACTTTGAAGCTGGAGTAGTGGATCGACGGCATGAAGTCGTGCGTCAGGCAGGCGCGCATCGTCTGCCGCACGAAGTCCGTGGAGGTCACGCGGGTGATCCCGAGCCGGTATGCGACCTCCGTCGCCACGGTCGACTTGCCGGTGCCGGTCGCACCTCCGACAAGGAGGATGAGCGGCAGGTCGAGATGGCGGAGCGCCTCGTACCGGCGGAGCCGGCGCATTGCCTGGGTGCCCTCCCCTTCCCCGAGGACGTCGCGTGCGAGCTCTTCCAGGCGGTCGAGGTCGACCGCCTGCTGGCCGCGGTCGTTCAGATCGCTCTGGACGCGCAGGGCGAGCTCGTACGCCCGCATCGCGGGCACACCGGTCGCCATCAACGCTCGTGCCATCAGCCCGCGCGAGTACGGCAGACCGTCGTCGCCGCCAAGCGGAAGTGGAGGGGCGCGGCGCGGCTCCGTCATCCCAGCAGATTGTCGCGGGCTTCCGTGCCGACTGCCAAATCGGCGAGCTCGAGCAGGGCCTCGTCCACGCCCGCGCCGATCACCTCGTTCGACGCCAGCACGACGTCGATGCCGCGGGCGGCGGCAGCCTCGGCGACGACGTCGATCGCGGCCGCCTTCAACTCGACGAGGTAGACCTCGGCCGGCGCCTGCGCCAGGTCACGCCGCAGCAGCTCCCGGTTCGCCAGGTTGCGCGAGGAGAAGACGACGCGGTCGAGGTGATCGATCCCGGCCGGGCCGGTGGTAAAGACGGCCGTACGGCGGCCGGCGAGCGGCTGCAGCGGCTGCAGGCGGAGGTCGAACCGGAGCGCTCGGCGGCCCAGGCCGTGCGCCGCCGCCGCAACGTCGTCGCTCATCGTCAGGACGAGGTCGCTGATCAGAGCGCGGTACGGGTTGAGGCCGGAGTGGAGGTCGTGGGCGACCAGGATGCGCGCGTCGGCGGCGATGGGCGGAATCGCGGCGCCGCTGCCGTCGAACACGGCGACGTCCGGCTTCCGCT
>DATENZ010000096.1:0-32120 GCA_035274625.1 Gaiellaceae bacterium | reverse complement strand
GTCGTCGTCGAATGCTCCGGAAGCGCCGGCGGTGCAGCGACCTGCCTCACGGGCGCGCGGCGTGCCGCGCGCTACGTCCAGATCGGCGTGTTCGGCCGCCCCGTCACGGTCCGGCTCGACGGCGTGTTCGAGAAGGAGCTCGTCCTCACCTCCGGCTACGCGTCGACGCCGCGCTCGTGGCGGCGGGCGCTCTCGCTCCTGGAGGAAGGCCGAGTGCAGCTGGAGCCGCTCGTCAGCGAGGTCGTCCCGCTCGACGCGTGGGAGCGCGTCTTCGCCGACCTGCGCGAAGGCAAGGCCGTGAAGTACGTGTTCGACCCCCGTCTGTGACCCCGACCCCCTAGTCCCCGGGAGGAGACGCGCATGAAGATCGGGCTCTTCACCGTCCTGTTCAACGACAAGCCGCTCGAGGAGGTGGCGGACTACGCGGCCGGACTCGGCTACGAGATGGTCGAGCTCGCCGCCTGGCGCGGCTCGAACCACTTCGACACCGACCGCGCGGCAGAGGACATCAACTATGCGAAGGGCATCAAGAAGATGCTCGCCGACAAGGGGCTCGAGATCTCCGCCCTGTCGAACCACCTCTTCTCGCAGATGGTGCTGCCGTTTTCCGACGCGAGCCTGAACGAATGGGCCGGGACGTCGGACAAGGAGGAGATGGTCAAGCTCGGCACCGAGCACATCCTCAAGACCGCGCGGGTGGCGAGCGAGCTCGAGATCGAGACGGTCGTCGGCTTCTTCGGCTCGACGGTGTGGGAGAGCTGGTACATCTGGCCGCCGCAGCGGCTGAGGATCTACGAAGAGGGCTGGGACCTCTTCGTCGAGCGCTGGAACCCGATCCTCGACGAGTTCGCGAAGCTCGGCGTCCGCTTCGCGCACGAGGTGCACCCGACCGAGATCGCCTACAACGTCTACACGGCGGAGGAGGCGATCAAGCGGCTCGGCCGCGACGACTGGGGCTTCAACTTCGATCCCAGCCACCTGATCTGGCAGATGATCGACCCGGTCGTCTTCGTCAAGAAGTTCGGCACGCGGATCTTCCACGCGCACGCGAAGGACTGGGAGCTCCAGAAGGACATCCTCCACATCGACGGCGTCACCGCCACCGGCTCGTGGCAGCGGGGCGACCGCGCCGCGCGCTACCGCGTTCCCGGCTGGGGCGACGTCGAGTGGCGGCGCGTGATGACGGCCCTCCTCGAGGTCGGCTACGACTTCGTGCTCTCCTTCGAGCACGAGGATCCGGTCATGTCCGAGGAGGACGGCTGCGAGCAATGCATCCAGTTCCTCAAGCCGCTCATCATCAAGAAGCCCTTGGTGCCGGGCCAGGCGTGGTGGCTCGCATGACCGCCCGCCTTCGGCTCGCTCGCATGGGGGGAACGGCCGGTTCCCCCCATGGACCCCCCTCCCCAAACCCGCTCGCACCTCAGCTGCGGTTGGGTGCCGCGCCCGCCATGTCGGTCGCGGCGGCCAAAACCCTCGATCCATTTCGGGAGATCGACCTATGAGCGAGAAGGACGTCGGCTTCGTCACGATGGGGCAGGCGGAGGCGGCCGAGGAGATCCCCTCGATCGGGATCGGGATGCTCGGCTACGCCTTCATGGGCAAGGCGCACTCGAATGCGCTGAAGAAGATCGCCTACATGACCTGGCCGCCGCCGTACATCCCACGGCTGGTCGCGATCAGCGGGCGGACGGAGGACGCGGTCAAGGAGGCGGCCCGCCGGTACGGCTACGAGAAGTGGTCGACGAGCTGGCAGGACGTCGTCGACGACCCGGACGTGCAGATCTTCGACAACGGCGGGCCGAACGACATGCATGCGGAGCCGTCGATCGCGGCCGCGCGAGCCGGGAAGCACGTGATCTGCGAGAAGCCGCTCGGCCGCACGGCGGAGGAGAGCTACGAGATCTGGAAGGGCGTCGCCGAGACCGGCGTGAAGCACATGACGGCGTTCAACTACCGCTTCTACCCCGCGATCCGGCTCGCCAAGGAGATGATCGACGCGGGCGACCTCGGCGAGATCTACCACTTCCGCGGCCGCTACCACCAGGAGTGGATCATGGATCCGGAGTTCCCGAAGGTCTGGCGGCTCGACAAGGAGGTCGCCGGCTCGGGAGCGCTGGGCGATCTCGGCGCGCACGTGATCGACCAGTCGCGGTACCTCGCCGGCGAGCCGTCCGCCGTCAACGGCGTCCTGCGGACGTTCATCAAGGAGCGGCCCGGTGGTACGGTCGACGTCGACGACGCCTTCGAGGCGACGGTCGAGTTCGAGAACGGCGCGATCGGCACCTACGAGGCGACCCGCTTTGCGCTCGGCCGCAAGAACCAGATGCGCTGGGAGATCAACGGCTCGAAGGGCACGGTCGTCTTCGACGCCGAGCGGGCGAACGAGCTCGAGGTGAACATGGGGAACTCGAAGCCCGGCGAGCGGGCCCAGGGATTCCGCACGGTGCTCGTCTCCGAGGCGTACCACCCGTACTGGCAGCACTGGTGGCCGCACGGCCACATGATCGGCTGGGAGGACAACTTCGTGCACGAGCTCCTGCACCTGCTCACAGCGGTGAAGGAGGACACGCCGATCGGCCCGCACGGGGCGACGATGGAGGACGGCTACCGCTGCGCCGAGATCTGCGACGCGATCGTCCGCTCCCACGAGTCCGGCCGGCGCGAGGAGATCACGTACCGCAGCCTGTGACCGACCTCAGCGGCAAGCGCGCGGTGGTGACCGGCGCCTCGCAGGGCATCGGCGCCGCCGCGGCGGTCGCGCTCGCCCGCGCCGGGGCGAAGGTCGCGTTCGACTACAAGAGCGCGACCGCCGAGGCCGAGCAGACCGCGGCGGCGGTCGAGGAGGCCGGGAGCGAGGCGATCGTCCTCCGGGGCGACACCGGCGACCCGGCGCACGTGGACGAGCTCGCCCGGCGGGCCGTCGAGGCCTGGGGCGGGATCGACGTCTGGGTCAACAACGCTGCGCGGCTGATGGTGAAGCCGTTCCTCGAGATGACCGACGACGACTGGCACGGCCTGCTCGCAGCCAACCTGCACGGCTACTACTACGGCTGCCGCGCCGCAGCCCGGCAGATGCTCGCCCAGGGCGGCGGCGGGCGGATCGTCAACGTCACCTCGATCGTCGACATCCAGCCGATCGCGGAGCTGTCCGCCTACGTCACCGCAAAGGGCGGCATCCTCGGCCTGACGAAGACGCTCGCAGTCGAGCTCGGCCCGCACGGGATCAGCGTCAACGCGCTCTCGCCGGGAGCGACGGACACGCCGCTGAACGCCGTCGCGTACACGCCGGAGGTGCGGCGCAACTACCAGCACCGCATCCCGCTCGGCCGGATCGCCTCGCCCGAGGAGATCGCCGAGCCGATCGTCTTTCTCGCCTCCGACGCGTCGCGGTACGTCACCGGGATCGAGCTGGTCGTCGACGGTGGGATGATCCTGAACGGCAACGTCGGTCACGCTCGAACCTAGGAGGAACACATGCCAGCAGCGCCATACGGAGTGATCCCCGCAATCCCGACGCCGTTCACGGAGGACGGCAGCGAGGTCGACGTCGAGGCGCTGCGGCGGGTCGTCCGCCACGTCGTCGACGGCGGCGTGCACGGGATCATGACGACGGGCGGGACCGGCGAGTTCCCTCACCTCTCGCGCGAGGAGCGCCGGCTCGTGAACGAGGTCGTCGTCTCGGAGGCTGCCGGCGCGGTCACCGTGTTCGCCGGCACGTCCGCCTGTGCGACCTGGGAGGCGATCGCGCTCGTCGAGGACGCTGCCGCGGTCGGCGCCGACGCAGCGATCCTGACGCCGCCGTTCTACTTCGGGATCTCCGACGAGATGATGTTCCGGCACTTCGAGGACGTCGCGGCCGCGGGGATCCTGCCGGTCGTCGTCTACAACAACCCGCTCTACACCGGCAACCCCCTCTCGCCGACGCTGGTCGCGGAGCTGATGGAGCTCGACGGCGTCACCGGCCTGAAGCAGTCGGAGGACGACCTCGGCCAGCTCGTCGAGGCGCTCCGGCTCACGGAGGTCAGCGGCAGGAACCTGTGCACCGGGATCGACAGCCAGTTCTACGCCGCGCTGTCCGTGGGCGCGGCCGGGATCTACTCGACCGCCGCCTCGATCGTCCCCGCGCCGATGGTCCGGCTCTGGGACCTCGTCCAGGAGGGCGACCACGAGGAGGCGCTCGCCCAGCACCGCCGGCTCCAGCCCCTGAACCGCTTCCTCGAGTACGACCCCGGCTACGTCTCGCCGACGAAGGAGGCGCTCCGGATGCTCGGCCTCGACTGCGGCCCGGTGCGGCGGCCGCTGCCGGACTTCCCGGAGGCGGAGCGCCCGGCGCTGGAGGAGGCGCTGGTCGGTCTGGGCGTCCTCGAGCGCGAGGCCGTGTGACGGTCGCCGCTGCAGAGGCGGTTCGCCTGCGCGCGATGGAGCCGGACGAGTGGTCCGAGGTCGCCGACCTGATCTACGTCTCGCTGAACTACTGGTGCGAGGCGAACGGCAGGCCGGCCGTCTTCCGCGGCGGGCCGGGCTCGACGCGCGTGTTCTGCGAGGTGTACGAGGCGCTCGATCCCGGGTTCTGCCTCGTCGCCGAGCACCTCGAGACGGGCCGGATCGCCGGCTCGTGCTTCTACCGCGTGCGCGAGACGCACTGCTCGCTCGGGATCATGACCGTGCACCCCGTCTACTTCGGGCGCGGGATCGCAAAGGTGCTGCTCGACCACATCGTCGCCTTCGCGCGCGACGAGGGGAAGCCGCTCCGGCTCGTCTCGAGTGCGCTGAACCTCGACTCGTTCTCGCTCTACACCCGAGCCGGCTTCGTTCCCCGGCACGCCTACCAGGACCTGATGCTCACGGTCCCGCCCGAGGGACTCGACGCCGACCTGCCGGGGTCGAGCCGCGTCCGGCAGGCGACGGCGGCGGACGTCCACGCGATGGCCGCGCTCGAGCTCGAGGTCGCCGGCATCAGCCGGACCAAGGACTACCGCTACTTCATCGAGAACCGCGAGGGCTTCTGGCACGTCTCCGTCGCGGAGGCACCCGGGGGCGGGCTCGACGGCTACCTCGTCTCCCTCGGCGACCCGGGCTTCAACATGATCGGCCCCGGCGCCGCGCGCGACGAGGACGCGGGCGCCGCGCTCCTCGCCGCCGAGCTGAACGTCAACGCCGGACGCACGCCGGTCTTCCTGCTTCCCGTCGCGTACGGCGGCCTCGTCCGCCAGGCGTACGAGTGGGGCGCGCGGAACGTCGAGCTCCACTTCGCGCAGGTGCTCGGCGACGCGCCGCCCTTCCGCGGGATCACGATGCCCACCTTCCTGCCGGAAACCGCCTAACGAGGAGGTCTGGTTGAAGCTCGTCACCTTCCAGCACGGCTCGCGACGCGCGCTCGGCGCCGTCGAGGGCGACACGGTCGTCGATCTGCAGGCGGCGTACGCCGCGCACCTGACGGAGGTCGAGCGCGACGCGAATGCGGCCGAGATCGCGCCGATCCGCATCCCGCAGGCCATGACGGCGTTCATCGCCGGCGGCGACCCGTCGTGGCTGGCCGCGGAGCAGGCGCTTGCGTACGGAGCGCCGTCGTACCCGCTCGCGGACGTCCGGCTGCTCGCGCCGCTCGTCCCGCCCATCATCTTGAACAGCGGCCAGAACTACTGGGACCACCGCGACGAGAAACCGCCGGTCGAGCAGCACGACCCGGAGTTCTTCCTCAAGGCCCCGCTGGGCGTGATCGGACCGGACGACCCGGTGATCCTCGATCCGGTCGTGACGCGGAAGCTCGACTACGAGGTCGAGCTCGGCGTCGTGATCGGCAAGCCCGGCCGGCACATCCCGCGCGAGCAGGCGCTCGAGCACGTGTTCGGCTACACGGTCACGAACGACGTGACCGCGCGCGACCGGCAGGCGGTGCCGCATCCGGAGGGCGGCTTCGAGTACCGGCTCGGCCCCGGCAAGAACTTCGACACGTGCGCGCCGGTCGGGCCCTGGATCGTCACCCGCGACGAGATCCACGACCCGCAGGCCCTCGGGCTCCGGACCTACGTGAACGGCGAGTTGCGGCAATCCAACTCGACCGCGAAGATGATCTGGGACGTCGCGACGCTCGTGTCCTTCTTCTCCGACTTCTACACGCTTCAGCCCGGTGTCCTGATCGAGACGGGCACGCCGGGCGGCACCGCGTGGGCCACCGATCCGGAGATCGGCGGCAAGCCCTACGAGCGCGAGGACGTCAAGCGCGCCGGCTACCTGCAGCCGGGCGACGTCGTCACCGTCGAGATCGACGGGATCGGCTCGCTGACGAACCCGATCGTCTCGCCGGACGGGGCCGTGCTCCCCGCCAGGGCAGAGGCGGCCAGTCAGACAGGAGGTTGAGCATGGCGCAGGCATTCCTCGAAGAGGCACCGACCCTCTTCGTCAACGCGAAGCTGATCGACGGCAACGGCGGCGACCCGGTCGAGGACGGCGCCGTTCGCGTCGAGGGCAAGCGGATCACGCACGTCGGCCGGACGGCCGACTGGGGCGAGAACCCCGACGGGAACAACCGAGTTGTCGACCTGAAGGGCAAGGCTCTTCTGCCGGGCCTGACCGAGGGCCACTTCCACATCTCGTTCTGGGGAGTCCGCGAGCTGCCGGATCTCGACCTGAAGCTGCCCGCCGAGCTTTCCACCATCTACGCGGTCAAGAACGCGGAGCTCGCCCTGCGGTGCGGGTATACCTCGGCCGCGAGCGCCGGCGCGCTGCACCGCGTCGACGTGACCATCCGCGATGCGATCGAGGAGGGCATCATCCCGGGCCCGCGGCTCGCCGCCTCCGGCCGGGACATCTGCGCGACGAGCGGCATGCTCGACTGGAACCCGTCGTTCTGGCGGCTCGGCATGGAGGGCCTCGCGATCTTCGCCGACGGCGTCGACGAGGTCCGCAAGGCGGTGCGCCAGAACATCAAGGAGGGCTGCGACGTCGTCAAGATGTACGTGACGGGCGAGGGTCTCCTCCGCGGCCGGCCGGGGATTCCTCCCGAGGAGACGATGTACTCCCTCGAGGAGATCAAGGTCGCGGTGCGGGAGGCGCACACGCGGAACCGGCAGATCGCGGCGCACGTGCGGGGCGACGACGGCGTCAAGCTGTGCGTCGAGGCGGGCATCGACGTGATCGAGCACGCGACGTACGCCGACGACGAGGCGATCGAGATGATCGCCGCGCGGCGGGATGACATCTTCGTCGTCCCCGGGCTCGGCTACCACTGGGGCATCCTCCAGAAGGGCCTCGCCTGCGGGATCTCGCAGGAGATGATCGACGCGTCGGGCTACCAGGACGAGTGGGAGCGCGGCTGCCAGGCGATGCACAAAATGCGCGAAGCAGGGATCCGCATCATCCCGGGCGGCGACTACGGCTTCATCTGGTGCCCGCACGGCGAGTACGCGAAGGACATCGAGCTCTTCGTCACCGACATGGGCTTCTCGCCGATGGAGGCGATCGTCGCGTCGACGAAGCAGGGCTCGGAGCTGATGCGGATGGAGGACGAGACCGGCACCGTCGAGGCCGGCAAGTTCGCCGACCTGCTCGTCGTCGACGGCGACCCGCTCGAGAACATCGCGATCCTCCAGGACCGCTCCCGACTCGCGATGGTGATGAAGGACGGGAAGGTGATGGTGAACACGCTCGGCCTGCCGCAGGAGCTGCAGCCGCTGCCCGACTTCACGATGGACGTCGAGGTGATCCAGCGGCAGAAGGCGATGGTCGACCCGATGCCGACCGCGGCCGAGGTCCAGCACTGACCGCGCAGATCGCGCACGACCGGCGGGGTTCTGGCCCGCCGGTCGTGCTCGTCCACGGGCTCGGCGGGACGAGCGCCCGGATCTGGGGCGGCGTGGCGGATGAGCTCGCCGACGGGTACACGGTCGTCACGTATGACCTGCGAGGGACCGGCGGTAGCGAGCGCCCGCCGGGTCCGTATTCGCTCGACGACTTCGTCGGCGATCTGCGCGGACTCGTCGAGGCGCACGGACTTACGAGCCCGGCGCTCGTGGGCCATTCATTCGGTGGCTCGATCGCGCTCGCCTACACGGCCCGGTATCCGGACAAGGTGTCGGCGGTCGTCTCCATCGGCGGCCCTGTGGTCCTGCCGGAGCAGGGGCAGCAGGGCCTGCGCGACCGCGCGGAGAAGGTCGAGCGCGAGGGGATGGCATCGGTTGCCGAGACCGTCGCCATGAACGGTACGGCGCCGTCGTTCCGGGAGCGGGATCCCGAGCAGTACGAAGAGCTCGTGGACATGCTCGCCGCGAACCATCCCGCGACCTACGCGGCGACGTGCCGGGTGCTCGCAGAGATGGACCTCAGGCCGGAGCTGGGTCGCATCTGGGCGCCCGTGCTCCTCGTGGCCGGCGATCGCGACGGCGTCGTTCCGCCTGCGGCAGGCGACGAGATCGAAGCGGCGCTGCCGAACCTCGCCGGGCGCGTCACCGTCGAGGACTGCGGGCACAACCTGACGGTCGAGCGGCCGGACGTGCTCGTTGCAGAGCTGCGGTCGTTCCTGCGGGGCCGGGTGGCGGCCCCGGCGTGAAGCTCGGGTTCCTCACCGTCCCCTTCGCCGACTGGCCGCTCGAGCAGGTCGCTGAGTGGGCGAAGGACAACGGCTTCGAGGCGCTGGAGGTCGCGTGCTGGCCGGCGAGCTCCGGCGACGCGCGCCGCTACGCAGGCGTCTCGCACATCGACGTCGACGTGGTCGAGGAAGACGAGATCCGTTCTCTGGTCGACGGCCTCGGGCTGGAGATCTCCGGGCTCGGCTACTACCCGAACAACCTGCACCCCGATCCGGACGAGCGGGCCTCCGCGAACGAGCACACGCGGAAGGTGATCCGCGCCGCGGCGCGGCTCGGCGTGCCGGTCGTGAACACGTTCGTCGGCCGCGATAAGAACCGGACGCACGCCGAGAACATCGAGGAGTTCCGCAAGGTCTGGCCGGGGATCGTCGAGGAGGCCGAATCCCTGGGCGTGAAGGTCGCGATCGAGAACTGCCCGATGATCTTCAGCCTCGACGAGTGGCCCGGCGGCGTGAACATGGCGTACTCGCCGGCGATCTGGCGCGAGCTCTTCGAGATCGTGCCCTCGTCGAGCTTCGGGCTGAACCTCGACCCGAGCCACCTCGTCTGGCAGCTGATCGACTACGAGCGGGCGGTCTACGACTTCGGCGACCGGATCTTCCACGTGCACGCGAAGGACCTCGAGATCCGGCGCGACGGCCTGTACGAGCACGGCGTCATGTCGGTCGGGATGGGCTGGCAGGTGCCGCGGCTGCCGGGGCTCGGCGAGGTGCGGTGGGACCGCTTCCTGGCGGCGCTCTACGCGGTCGGCTACGACGGCAGCGTGATCATCGAGCACGAGGACCGGCGCTTCGAGGGCACGGAGGAGCTCGTGATTCGCGGCTTCCACCTCGCCCGCGACGTGCTCCGGCCGTACATCGTGTGAGCGTCGAAGGCGGAGCGTTCGTCGTCGGCGGGACGGCGCCGTTCGGCCTCGCCGTCGTGCGCGAGCTCGTCGGGCGCGGGGCGCAGGTGCTGCTCGTGGGCCCGGAGCTGGAGGCGCTCGAGGAGGTCGTCTCCGAGCTGGGCGACCAGGTGCTCCCGTGCGTGGCGGATCTCGCCGACGCGGAGGACGCCGCTCGCGTCGGCGGCGTCGCGGCCGCCCTCCTCGGCGGCGTGGACGGAGTCGTCCTCGCGCCGGCCGCGCTCCCGCACGGCGACGTCCTCGAGGTGCCGGAGGGCGATTGGCGTGCGTCCTTCTCGCAGAGCGTGTGGGGTCCGCTCGGCTTGTTGCGCGGGCTCGTGCCGCTCCTCGAGGGAGACGGCGGCGAAGTTCTCTTCGTCCTCCCGGCCGGGGCGGGCGAAGGAGAGGCCGGCCGCGTCGTGCGGGCGATGTTGGAAGCGCTCGTGGAGGAGCTCATCGCGATCCTCCCGCCGGTGGTCCGGCTCAGCCGGATCGACGCCGACCCGGAGCTCGCCGGCACCGCCGCCTCCCTGCTCGCTCGGCAGTGATCCTGCTCCTCGTCGTGGTCGCGCTGCTCCTGGCCGGGTGCGGCGGACAGGACCGCGGCTGGGAGTTCAGCCCCGATCCCGGCATACGGGTGCAGAACGCCGTGTCGGCGGAGGCGATGCGTCAGCCGGACGGCTCGATCCTCCTCTGGGCGAACACGCTCGAGGGGATCGCGGCCTTCCGCTCGCGTGACGGTCTCACCTTCCGCCCCGCCGCAGGCCGGATGCCACTCGGCGCGCACCCGACGGTCGTGAAGCTCCCGACCGGCCGGCTGCGCATGTACTACTCGACGCCGGCGAACCTGCCGTTCGAGCCCTCGCGCGTGCGGAGCGCGACCTCGCGCGACGGCCTGACGTGGTTCCTCGAGGACGGCAACCGCTTCCCCGACGCCGGCTTCGGCGTGATGGAGGTGGTCCCGCTCGAGGACGGCACGTGGCGGCTGTACCTCAACGACCGCCCGTTCAAGGGGAAGTCGAGCATCGTCAGCGGCCGCTCGACGAAGGGCCTCACGTTCCACCCGGAGCGCGGCGTGCGGTTGCCTCACCCCTATGCCGACCCGGCCGTCGTCCGGCTCGAGTCAGGCCGGTGGCTGATGGTGCTCTCCGCGATCGAGCAGCGGCAGCGCCTCTACGTCGCGGAGTCGGCGGACGGGCTCGAGTGGAAGCTCGAAGAGAAGCCGCTCCTGGAGGACGACGAGTGGTCGCTCTTCGACCCGACGCTCCTCCCCCTCGGCGGCGATCGCTACCGCGTGTACTACACGCGCTCCCGTGGATCAGTCTTCGAGCTGCACAGCGGCGTGCTGAACCGCGGGTGAGGTGCCTCAGCCCGCTTTGCCGATCCGGTGATGCCAAGGCCGCCACCAGCTGGTGAGGCCTGCGTGGTCGCTTCCGCCTTCGCGGGCGATGGCCAAGATGTCCCGGTGGGTCGGCTGCCCGAGGCGCTCGTGCGTCCACACCGCCACGGCATCGTCCCCGTCGAAGTAGCAGAAGACCCGCCCGCCGGGCTTCCCTGGTCCGTGCAGCCACGCCCCTTCCCCGCCCCAGACGAAGGCGTTGCACTTGCCCTTGTCGCGCTTGATCGAGGGGTGACGGCGCAGCTCCGCCGAGTACGCCTCGCTGAGCGTGGAGCCGTTCGGGTACCTCGAGATCTCCCAACGATCGGGTAGCCCGGTGGCAGGAAGGCACACCGCGGTCTCGACTGCGCCCGGCTCCGCCACGGCCTGCACCCTGCAGTCTTTCCAGAGCTCGGCGGGCACGAGGTCGGCGAGGCTCGGGTTGGTCACCGGCGCCGGAGGCGTGAGCGGCTCGCCCGTTCCGGTACCTGTTGCCAATCCTGGCGCGGCGCTGCTCGGCTCGCCGTGATCGCTCGTCGTCAGGTAGACAACGGCGGCCGCCGTGCCCGCCGCGATCAGCGCGACGAGGGCGCCGAGCCGCCAGCCGAGTGTCGCTCGCGGTCGACCCGATAGCTTCGAAGACCACCACCCGACAGAGCGGACACCGGCCTCCGGGTATGCCTTGTACATGTGGATCGGCGCGGGAATGTTCTTGAGCCGGACGTTCCCCTGGTCCACGTACTGGAGTCCCGGGACTGGACCGGCGAGCCGGACGGTGGTTGCGCTCAGCAGCACTTCCCCGCCGTGCGCGCGCGAACAGAGACGCGCCGCGACGTTGAGCGCAGCGCCTCGAAAGCTTCCGTCCGGCAGCTCGACGGCCTCTCCCGAGTCGACTCCGACACCGACCGTCAGGGGAAGCTCCAGATCGGCTTGTCGCCCGTCGCCGAGCTGGCCCTGAAGATCCACCCCCGCCCTGATTGCATCCCGGGCGGAGCTGAAGACCGCCAGCGCCTCGTCGCCTCTGATCTCGACAAGTGTGCCGCCGTGCGCATCGATCTGCTCGGCTACGACTTCGGCGAACTTCGCCGCCGGTCTCGCGGCAGCTTCGTCGCCGTAGTTCTCGGTGAAACGCGAGTAGCCGCGAACATCGGCGATCAAGAACGTGCGGACCCCAGGTTGACCCACTACCCGGCCGAGTATAGGCGGCTACTGCGAGGCGGTCAGGCCGCCGTCCAGGGTCAGAAGCTGCCCCGTGCAGAAACCCGAGGCGTCGGAGCTGAAGTAGAGGATCGCGCCGATCAGGTCGTCCGGGTCCGCGATTCGGCCGAGCGGGATCCGGTTGACGAGGCCTTGGCGGAAGCTCTCGTCGGCGAGGAGGCTCTCGACCTGCGGCGTCTTCACGAACGTGGGGGCGACCGCGTTCACCGTGATTCCGTGCTTCGCCCACTCCGTCGCGTGCTGGCGGTTCAGGGCGTCCATCGCGCCCTTCGCGGCGACGTACGCGGAGTAGCCGAGGCGGATGCCGAGCTGGCCCCGGACCGACGAGATGTTCACGATCCGGCCCCCGCGGCCGGCGGCGATCATCGCGCGCGCCGCGGCCTTCGAGACGAGGAACTGCGAGCGGAGGTTCAGGTCCATCATCCAGTCCCAGACGTCCTCGGGGTAGACCTCGGCGTCGTGGAGCGCCGCCCCCGCGCCGCCGCCGACCGCGTTGATCAGGACGTCGAGGCGGCCGAACGTCCCAACCGTCTCGTCGACTACGCGGTCCGCGTCGGCCTCCTTCGTCACGTCCGCGGCGAGGACGAGCGCCACGCGACCCGCACCTTCGACCGCCTCCCGCGCCGCCTGCAGCCGAGCCTCGTCGCGGCCGACGATCGCCACGTTCGCGCCCACGCCCGCGAGGGCCTCGCAGATGCGGACGCCGATCCCGCCGGAGCCGCCCGAGACCAGCGCCGCCCGCCCGTCCAGCCTGAACCTGCTCAGCTCGTCCATTCGCGCTCCTTCCCCGCCGCCAGGAGGACGGCTTCGACGATCTTGACGTATGAGCCGCACCGGCAGAGGTTCCCTGCGAGCCCGAGCCGGACTTCCTCCTCCGTCGGGCTCGGGTTCTCCTCGAGCAGCCGCTTCGCCGCCAGCACCATCGCGGGCGTGCAGTAGCCGCACTGGAACGCGTGCCTCTCCGCGAACGCGCGCTGCACCGGATCCTCGCCACCGAGGGACTCCACCGTCCGAATCTCGCGGCCCTCGGCAAGCGGCGCGAGCAGGAGGCACCCCGACATCGGCAGGGCGTCGACGAGCACGGTGCACGCGCCGCAGACGCCGATTCCGCAGGTCTCGCGGACGCTCGCGAGGCCGAGCTCGCGCCGGAGCACCGTCAGCAGCGACTCGTCCGCGCGCGCCTCCACCTGGTGGTCGGCGCCGTTGACGCGGAGCTCGAGCGTCACGCCGGCGCCTCCACAGCCCGCGCCGCCGCCGCAAGCACGCGCTCGGGCGTCAGCGGCAGCTCCGTCACCGGAATTCCGAGCGACGCGACCGCGTTGCCGATCGCCGCCGGCACCGGCGGCAGCGCGGTCTCCCCCAGTCCGTGCACCTCCGCACCCTCCCGCTCGATCAGCTCATGCGTCAAACGCCCGGGCAGGTCGGCGAACGACGGCACCGGGTAGTCGGACAGGTTCGCGTTCGTCACCTGGCCCTCCGCGGCGACGACCTCCTCGAAGAGCGCCGTGCCCAGGCCCATGATCATCGAGCCCTCGTTCTGGAGCTCCGCACCCGGCCGGTTGACCACCCGGCCGGCGTAGACGGCGCAGTGGAGCCGCACGACCTCGACCTTGCCGGTCTCCTCGTCGACTCGCACCTCCGCGCCGGCGGCGCCCTGGTGCCAGTGCGTCGACGCGATCCCCTGGCCGGTGTCGGGGTCGAGCCCGCCTTGCTCAATCGCCTCCCCCTCGCCCATCGTGCCGTCCTCGCGCAGCGCCTGCACAGCCGCCTCGAGCGCGCAGGCCATCATGTACGTCGAGCGCGAGGAGGTTGTCCGCGTGTCGTACGGGACGACGTCGGTGTCCGGGCTCGGGAAGCGCACGCAGTCGGGATCGACCTCGAGCTGCTCGGCGGCCAGCAGTGTGATCGCGCGCCGCGCGCCCTGGCCCATCTCCGTCGTCGCGCAGCGGAGCGTGTAGCCGGCGTCCTCGTCGCGCTCGATCCGGATCGACGCGCGGCTGGGCGTCTGCATCCCCTTGAGGATCACGCTCAGCCCCTTCCCGCGTCGCCCTTCCCGCCAGCCGATCGCCGCCGCCGCCGCTTCCAGGCACTCCGCGAAGTGGACGTCATGCATCGTCTCGCCGGTGCAGTAGGTATCGCCGTCGCGCAGCAGGTTGCGCAGGCGCAGGTCGAGCGGGTCGAGCCCGAGCCGCTCGGCGAGCAGGTCGACCGCGCGCTCGCGCGCCCACGCCGACTGCATCTGGCCGTAGCCGCGGAACGCGCCCGCCGGCGGCAGGTTCGTGTAGACGCAACGCGCGTCCACCCGCACGTTCGGGATCCGGTACGGGCCGGGCGCGGCGAAGCCCATCTTCTGCGCGACGCCGGGGCCGCAGTCCGCGTACGCCCCGGTGTCGGCGAGACAGGTCGTCTCGAGCGCGAGCAGCGTGCCGTCCGCGAGCGCCCCGAGCTTCATCGTCACGACCGCCGCGTGCCGGTTCAGCGTCTGCCACTCCTCGGCGCGCGGGAGCACGAGCTTGACCGGGCGGCCCGCCTTGCGGGCGAGGGCCGCGGCGATCGCCTCCGTCCGCAGGAACGTCTTGATCCCGAACGACCCGCCCATCAGCGGCACGACCACGCGCACCCGATCCGCGGACAGCCCGAAGATGCGGCCCAGCTCCTCGCGGAGGTTGAAAGGCGTCTGCGTGCCGGTGAAGACCTCCAGGCGCTCGCCGTCCCAGCGCGCGACACATGCGTGCGGCTCCATCGCGGCGTGCTGCGCCGCCGGCGTCCGGTACGTCTCCTCGACGACGACGTCCGCCTGCCCCCACGCCGCCTTGACGTCGCCGTGGTGGAGCTGGAACCGGTGGCAGACGTTCGTCCCCGGCTGCGGCCGCATCCCGAAGTAGGCGGCGCCGCCGGACGCGAGTGCGATCTCATCGTGGACGAGCGGCGCGTCCGGAGCGACCGCGTCGACCACGTCGAGCACCGCCGGAACCTCCTCGTAGACCACCTGCACCAGCGCAGCCGCCTCCTCCGCCTCGCGCGGCGTCTCGGCGGCAACCGCCGCGACGACGTCGCCGACGTACCGGACCCGGTCGAGCGCGAGCACGGTCTCGTCCTCGATCTGCACCCCGTAGCGCGCGAGGCCGCGGACGTCGTCCGGGACGAGCACGACGCACCTCGGCGGAACCAAGCTCGCATCCACACTCAGCACCCGCGCGTGCGGCACCGGCGAGCGGACCAGCCGGGCGTACAGCTGCCCCTCCAGGTCGAGATCCTCCGAGTAGCGCGCCGCGCCGGTGACCCGCGCGTCGGTCACGCGAGCTCCTCGAGCGCCCGGCGCACCTCGACCTCGATCACCCGCCGCCGGTACTCGGACGAGCCGCTCACGTCGGAGATCGGGTCGATCGCCTCGGCGTAGCCGCGCGCAACGTCGGCGGGGGCCGCCCCCGGGTCGCACAGGTCCGGGAACCACTGCGGCCTGCCGGCGACGGCGCCGACGACGACCCGCAGCTCGCCGGGCCGCCGGCACGCGGCGACGCCGACCGCCGGTCGATCCTCGTGCGAGCGCGAGCGGAACTTGCGGTACGTCGCGTGATGCTCCCCGCCCGGGACGACCACCTCGACCACGAGCTCGTCGGGCTCCAGCGAGGTCTCGTAGAAGCCGGTGATCAGCTCGTCGACCGGAACCTCGCGCTCGCCGCGCACGCTGCGCGCGACCACGCGCGCTGCGAGCGCGATGAACATCGACGGCGGGTCAGACGCGTAGTCGGCGTCGGCGAGCACGCCGCCGACCGTGGCCTGGTTCCGGACTCGCGGGCTGGCGACGAGCGAGAACGCCAGCGCCAGCGCCGGCCAGCCGTCTCGCACGAGGGGCGACAGCTCCACCGAACGATGCGTGGTCAATGCGCCGATGCGAAGATCGCCGTTCGCGCGGATGTAGTCCAACCCGGCAACGCGCTGCAGGCTGAGGAACGCTTCAGGAGCGAGGAGCCGGCTGTTCACGAGGATGCCGACGAAGGTGCCGCCGGCGACGACTGTCGCGCCTTCACGGCGCTCGGCCCTGAGCGCGAGCGCCTCGTCGAGCGAGGCCGGGGCGAGCCACTCAGGCTCGGTCGACAACCGCGACGGCCTCCTCGTAGAGCGGCTCCGCGAGCTCGCGAGCACCCGGCACGCGAATCCGCTCGAGCATCCAGCGCAACTGTGCCTTCGAGCGCTCGCGGTCGCACCGGCCGCTCGTGAACCAGCGCACCATGACCGGCGCGTTCACCTCGAGGAACGAGAGCGAGTCGGCCGCCTGGACGAGGTCCTCGTCGGGCGCGCCGCCGGTCTCGTGCGCCAGGATCAGCCGCCGAACCTCGTCCATGAGCTCCTCCGCGGCGCCCTCGCCGGCCAGCCAGTCGCCGACGATCTGAGCGGAGCGCTCCGAGTGCGCCCGCCGGTACTCCGTGTTCGCCTCCGGCGCGTTGCGCAGATCCTCCACCGGTCCGCCCGGACAGTGGCGCTCCATGTCGTGCGTCAGCGCCGCGAGGCGGAGCGCCTCGCTCGCCTCCGGCTCCAGCTCCAGCAGCCAGTCCCGCGTCCGGACGAGGTGCTCGGCGTTCCAGTACGGCTCGATCCACACGAGCGCGCGGTCTTCGAGGGTCAAAGCGTCGTCACGGGGCGAGACTGGAGGAGGTACAGCTCGCCGCCGGCGATCGCCCACTCGATGTCCTGCGGGCCGCCGAACCGCTCCTCGAGCGCGCACCCCAGCTCGGCCAGCCGCGCAAGCTCCTCCGCCTGGAGAACACCCCCGTTCGCGAGCCGCTCGCGCTTCACGGAGCCGCCCCGGTCGACGGCGTAGTGGTCCGGCGTCACCTCGCCCGAGACGACCTGCTCGCCGAGCCCGAACACCGCCTCCACGACCATCCGGTCGCGCCGGCGCTGCACCGGATCGACCGTGAAGAGGACGCCCGATTTGTCGGGCGACACCATCTGCTGGACGACGACCGCCATCCGCAGGTCGTCGAGCGAGCCCTTGCGCTCGCGGTAGAACATCGCCCGCTCGCTGAAGAACGACGACCAGCACTCGACCACGCGGCGCCGCACGCCGTCGGCCCCGACCACGTCGAGGAACGTCTCCTGCTGGCCCGCGTAGCTCGCGGTCTCGGAGTCCTCGGCGCAGGCCGAGGACCTCACCGCGACCGGGCCCCCGCCGAGCTCGGCGTAGGCGTCCCCGACTTCCGCTCGCGCCTCCGCTCGGAGCACGAGCGCCTGCGCGCCCGCGTAGTCGCCGGCCCGGGCGAATGTCGCCAGCCGCTCGGCGTCGACCGCCTCCGCGAGCGCCCACGACGGGACGACGAACCCCGGCGGAACGGGTAGGCCCTCCGCCGTCATCCGCGCGAGGCTCGCGCCCTTCCCACCTGCGCACGCGACGTCGAGGCACCGCTCGTCGCCGAACCAGACGACCTCAGTCATCCAGGATGGCGACCGCCCGCACAGGCGCCGCCGTCGTTCCGATCCACTTGACCGGGAACACCGCCAGCTTGAACCCGTGCGTCGGCAGCTGGTCGAGGTTCATCAGGTTCTCGAGGTGCCAGTAGTCGTCCTCGTTCATGACGAGGTGCGCCTCCCAGAAGTGCTTCTGCTCGAACATCGCCCAGACTGGCGGGTCGAACGTGATCGCGTCGCAGCCCATCATCCGCACGCCCTTCGAGATCAGGTGGCGCGTCGCCTCGGCCGTCATCCCCGGGAAGTCGGTCTTGTAGCGCTCCTCGGTGTTGTAGGCGCCGGCGCCCGTGTGGATGAGGACGATGTCGCGCTCCTTCAGCTCGTAGCCGATGTTGGCGAGCGCCTCGTCGATCTCGTCCGGGAAGATCCGCGTGCCTTTCTCCTTGTGGCGGAAGTCGAGCCGGACGCCGTCGGAGAAGCAGTACTCGAGCGGGATCCCCTCGACGCCGGGAGCCTCGGGGCCACGGATGTGCTTGACCGCGTCGCAGTGCGTGCCGACGTGGTCGTTCTGGACGATCACGTAGCTCGCGGTCAAGGACGTGGCGCCGTGCTGCGCGGCGCCGATCCGCTCGGCGAACTGCGTCCAGCTCTCGTACAGCATCAGCATCGGCGGCGGCACGCGCGGGAACGTGAGCATGTCCGCGTGCACCGGCATGGACAGGTCGACCAGGCGGCTCATCGCGCCGCTCCTTTCCGGTTGGGGCACTCGTCGGCTGCCCTGCGGCCGATGAGCGTGTGGAGGGGTCCCAGGGGAACCGGGAGGTTCCCCGGCCAGGATTGGCCTCTAGAAGAAGGGGGTCCGTGGGGGAAACATGGTTTCCCCCACGGGAGCGAGCCGAAGGCGAGCGACGTCATCTCAACACCTCCACAACGCCGCTCGTACCGTTGACACGAACCCGGTCGCCGGTCTTGATCCGGTCGGTCGCGACCGACGTCCCGACGACGGCGGGGATCCCGAACTCGCGGGCGACGACCGCCGGATGCGCGGCGACCCCGCCCGCATCCGTGACCAGCCCGCTGATCTTCGTGAAGAGGACGACCCACGCCGGGTTCGTCATCTGGCAGACGAGCACCTCGCCCTCCTTCACCTGGTCGAACTCGTCGAGCGAGGCGACGCTCCGCGCGACGCCCTCGACCACGCCCGGCGAGGCGCCGAGGCCGTGCACCTCGTCGATCTTCTCCGGCGGCGGCCGGTGGAACTTCTCCGGGAAGCCCCAGAGCGACCAGTACGGGAAGGCGAGCGCCTCGTCGCTCGCCGTGCCGATCCACTGCGGGGGGCGCACGAGCGCCTGCTGCTCGCGCTCGTCGCGGCGGTCCGAGACGAGCGTCCGCGCGTCGAAGGCATCCGGGCTCGCGGCCAGCAGCCGCAGCTCGTTGTACCGCAGGTAGACCACGTCCTCGGCGTCGTCGAGCGCACCGGCCTCGACCAGCTTGCGCCCGATCGCGATCGCCGCGATCCGGACGCGCGCGTTCGTCCCCTGGTCGATGAAGAAGTGGTGGTCGGGCGTGAGCGGGTTCATCCGCAGCGAGAGCTCGAGCGCCTGCCGGAGCTTGTCCTTCCCCTCGCCGTCGGGCACGCCCTCGAACAGCTCCTCCTGGGCCGAGGCGAGGTCGTCCCGCACGGCCTGGATCGCCGCCGGATAGTCGTAGTCGGTCTCGAGGTAGCCGCGCACCGCCTCGACGACCGGGGCCGGGTTCTCCTTCCAGGTCGGGAACGAGAACTCGTGCGACCAGATCGCCTTGTAGCCGAACTCCTGCCGGTACGGGGACAGCCGCTCGTCGAGGAAGCGTTTGCCCCGCTCCGAGCCCTCGAGTGCCCGCAGCACCTCCGCTGCGGTGTCGCCCTGGAACGCGGCGCGCAGGTCGTCGTCGCCCTTGATCTCCTCCTTCATCTGCCACAGCGCCTCGATCGAGTCCCAGTTCCGGTCTTCGATCGAGCTCTGCAGGCGGCCGAGCAGGGCCTGGTCCGCCTCGCCCTTCACCTCGGCGACCGTCCCGTTCAGCGCCATCGTCGCCGAGAACTGCGCGAAGTTGAGCATCCAGTGGATCTTCCAGTGCCGGTCGTGGACGTCGAGCGCGTCCTCGAACAGGACGGCGAGCTCGACGAGCGACGCGTTGTCGGTGTCGTACCCGTCCAGGTAGGCGAAGTTGCGCTCGATCTCCGGCCGCAGCCGGTCGCGCCACCAGTCGAGGAAGTTGCCGGCGTAGTGCGGGAGCACGAAGCCGAGGTAGGCGCCCATCTTCGCGCCGTACTCGGGGTCGTGCGGCACGCGCGGCGCGTAGCGCGCCTGGAACTCGTTCGCCTCCGGCCGCACCGACGGATCCGCGGGGATCGCCGCCGTGTACAGGTAGCCGTTCACGTTCTTCGCGATCCAGTCCGCCGCGAACGGCGTCGCGAAGCGGCGGAACATGTGGTCGCAGGTGAGCCACCAGCCGCCGAGGTCGAAGAAGAGCGGCGAGAGCGGGTTCGGGCAGTGCAGGTCGTCGAGCACCCAGAAGAGCTCCTGTTCTCCCGGCTCCCAGCTGATCGGGAACGAGTCGTCACCGTGGAACGTGGCGAGGACCGCCATCAGACCTCCTTCAGCTCGGGAATCGGGCTCGACGCGGGCAGCGCGCCGAGGATTGCCTCCGGGTCGTAGACGCAGCCGCCCCACAGGCCGCCGCTGACGGACTGGAGGCGGGCCCAGAGGGCGGTGTCGGCCGGCAGCGCCGCGTCGGGCTCGACGGCCGGGTTCGTCGGCCGCTCCTCGAGCACCGCGGCCGCTTCCTCCGCCGTCCACGCCTGGTCGCCGTGGCCGACCAGCTCGACCGACGCCTCCAGGTTCCGCGTGTCGACGACGATCCGGACAAGGTCGGCGTCGACGAGCTTGCCGATCGGCCCGCCCTCGAGCGCCTCCGGGCTGACGTGGCCGATGCAGGGGCCGGTCGAGACTCCGGAGAAGCGTGCGTCGGTGAGGAGCGCGATCCCGCGGCCGGCGGGGAGGTAGCGCAGGAACGACGTCAGCTGGTAGGTCTCCTCCATCCCGGAGCCGAGGGGGCCGCGGCCGGCGAGCACGATCACGTCTCCCTCGACGACCGGCTCGCCCTCGAGCCCCTTCAGCGCGGCGATCACGTCGCGCTCGCGGGTGAAGACGCGCGCACGGCCGGTCAGGCGGTAGACGCCGTCTTCGTCGAGATTGCGCGGGTCGATCGCCGTGCTCTTGATCACGCTGCCGTTCGGCGCGAGGTTCCCGGTCGGGAAGCAGACGGTCGAGGTCATCCCCTTCGTGCGGGCGCGGTCGGGCGAGGAGATCACGTCGTCCGGATCGACGCCGTCCTGCTCCCGCAGCCGCTCGCGGAGGCGATGCCGCCGCTCGCTCGCCTCCCACTCGTCGAGCAGGTCGTCCCACGTCCGGCCGACGACCGTGCGGGCGTCGACGTTCAGCAGGCCGAGGCGGCGCAGGTGAAGCATCACCTCCGGGACGCCGCCGGCGAGGAAGACCCGGATCGTCGGATGGTTCTGCGGGCCGTTGGGCAGCGCGTCGACGAGGCGCGGCACCGACCGGTTGACGCGGCGCCAGTCGTCGGCCGTCGGCCGCGCGAGGCCGGCCTGGTGCGCGATCGCCGGAACGTGAATCAGGAGGTTGGTCGAGCCGCCGAACGCCGCGTGGACGAGCATCGCGTTCTCGAGCGCCGCCGGCGTGAGCACGTCGGCGAGCGTCCGTCCCTCGCGCCACTGGTCGTGGACCGCCTGGGCGGTGCGCCGGGCGACGTCGAGCCAGATCGGCTGCCCCGACGGCGCGAGCGCCGCGTGCGGCACCGTCAAGCCGAAGCCCTCGGCGACGACCTGCGAGGTCGCGGCGGTGCCGAGGAACTGGCAGCCCCCGCCCGGGCTCGCGCACGCGCTGCACCCGAGGGCAGCCGCGTCTTCGAGCGAGACGAGGCCATGCGCGAAGCGGACGCCGAGCGTCTGCACCGCGCCGGCGTCCTCGCCGCGCCGCGGCGGCAGCGTCACCCCGCCCGGGATCACCGCCCCGGCCAGCTCGCCGAACGCCGCGACCCCCATCATCATCGCCGGCAGCCCCTTGTCGCACGTCCCGACGGCGATCACGCCGCGGCGGGTCGGGAGGCTGCGGACGAGCCGGCGGAGGACCAGGGCGGCGTCGTTGCGGTACGGGAGCGAGTCGAACATGCCGGTGGTCCCCTGCGTGCGGCCGTCGCACGGATCGGATACGTGCGCCGCGAACGGCAGCCCGCCGAGCCGGTCCAGCTCGAGTGCGGCCTCCCTGACGAGGAGCCCGACCTCCCAGTGGCCGGTGTGGTAGCCGAGCGCGACGGGCGTCCCGTCGTCGGCCCGGACGCCGCCCTGCGTCGAGAGGATCAGAAACGGATCGCGCCCGGTCTTCGCCGGCTCCCAGCCCATGCCCGCGTTCTGGGTCAGCCCGAAGACGTCCCCCGACGGCCGCTCGCGGAGGAACTCCGCCGTCAGCGGCAGCAGCCCGCCGGGCCCGTCGGCCGACGTCTGGACGTCGAAGAGGTCGCGGTCGCTCAGTTGTAGCGGCCGAGATCGCGGGCCGTCTCGCACATGACCTCGATCAGCCCCGGCTTCGCATGGAAGATCTGCCCGGTCGACCGGAGGATGTAGCCGCCTCCCTCCATCGCCGCGTCGAGACAGCGCTTGACCTCGTCGCGCACGGCGGCGGCGTCCGCCTCGTGCAGCAGGTGCTCGTTGAAGCCGCCGAACAGGCAGACCCGGTCGCCGATCCGCTGCTTCGCGTCCGCGAGCTCGACGTCGCCCGACGAGCGGTTCGAGGTCAGCGTCTCGATCGCGTCCGGCCCCGTGTCGGCCATGTCCTCGAGCAGCAGCGTCGCGCGGCCGCAGTTGTGGAAGCTGACGAGGTAGCCGGCCTCGTGCGCCGCGTCCACGCACTCGGTGTCGTACGGCTTCATGAACTCCCGGAACTGGTCCGGCGCGACGCCGACACCGACCCAGGTCTCGTTCATCGAGATCGAGTGGATGCCGGTCTCGCCGAGCCGGCGGTAGAAGCCCTTCAGCCAATCGGTGCAGAACCGCATCAGGTCGTGGACGAACTGCGGCCGGTCGTAGATGTCCATCGACAGGTCGACGAGACCGCGGATCTCCGCCGCCATGTCCCACGGCCCGATCACGTGGTGCAGCCACCAGGCCTCGTCGCCGACCTTGTCGACCATCTTCTTCATCACGGTCATGTCGTAGAGGTCGGCGGACGGGAAGTGGCGCAGCGCCGGCAGCTTCGTCTCCGGCTCGTCGCCCTTGAGCAGGAAGTCGTGGCACGACGTGCCGAAGCCGTCCTCCGTGCGGTACGAGTAGTCGAGATCGCCGTCGGGCGTCCGGATCTTGTGCGAGTGCTCGCGCCAGCCGTCGCCCTGCGCGGTCACCTCGAACGTCTCGACCCAGTTCTCGGTCTCGAACGGGCGCGGGAAGAGCATCCGCGGCCAGATCTCGTGCTCTCCGATGTGCTGGCTGTACGTCGTGATCATCGGGTCGAGCCCGAGGTCCTGCTGCATCTTCACGATCGAGCCCATCGGGTCGTCGATCCACCACTCGAGCATCTCCAGCATCCGCTTCTCCGGCGGCTTCAGCTCCTTGATCAGCGGCAGTCCGAGCCAGCAGTGAACCGGCACGCGGTCGGGCGTTCCGCGTTCGAAGGCGATGCGGGTCCGCTCGGCAGTCTTCACGCTCTTCACCTTTCCTCTGAGATTCGCGGCTCTAGCTTAGAGCCAATTTTCTCGGTCGGTCCTTCGTCGAGTAACGTGCCGCGACCGTGCGCATCGACCGCATCACCACGGACCCCGACCCGTACGAGCCGTTCCGGCTGGCGCTGGGCTACCGGGTCGGCGATCTGCTCTTCGTCTCGGGCCAGGCGGCGATCAGCCCGGAGGGCGAGATCGTCGGACTCGGCGACTTCGACGCGCAGGCCGAGCAGGTCTTCCGGAACCTGAAGCGCGTGCTCGAGGCGGGTGGCTCGAGCCTCGCGAACGTCTTCAAGGTGACGATCTACCTCACCGACATGTCGAACTTCGAGCAGATCGTCGAGCTGCGCGGCAAGTGGTTCACCCCGCCGTACCCGGCGGACACGATCGTCGAGGTCACCTCGCTCGCGCTGCCCGGGCTCGAGATCGAGATCGAGGCGATCGCGGTCGCCGACGACGCTGCCGAACGGAGCTGACGCATGGCGATCGAGGAAGTCCGGCCGCGCATCTACAAGATCCCCTCGATTCTCGGGCCGCGGCGGTTCGCCCAGTGGCTCGTCGTCGGCGACGACCGGCTGCTCCTGGTCGACTCCGGCATCGACGGGACGATCGCCGAGCACGTCACGCCCGCGCTCGCGGAGATCGACCGGACGCCGGCCGACATCACCGACGTCGTCATCTCGCACGCCGACGTCGACCACTACGGCGGCAACGCGGAGCTCCGGCGCGTCGCGCCGCAGGCGCAGATCCGCGCGTCCGCGCACGACCGGCAGTGGCTCGAGTCCTGGGCGACGATCTCGCGCGCCCGCTACGGCTGGTACCGCGGCCACGGGCTCGACTACGACGAGGCGACGTGGGCGTGGCTGAAGGAGGCGGCGGGCCCCGACACGCCGCTCGACGGCACCGTCGCCGGCGGCGAGCAGCTCGACCTCGGGGGGATCACCGTCGAGATCGTCGCGCTGCCGGGCCATTCGCCGGGCCACCTCGGCGTCGTCCACCACGAGTCCCGCACGGCGATCGTCATGGACGCCGTCCTCGAGCGCGGCGTCTACACGACCGCGGACGAGCTGATCAGCCCGCCGCCGTACGCCTCCGTCCGCGACTATCGCGCGACCGTCGAGCGCCTTCGCTCGCTCGGTCCCGCCCGCCTCGGGACGAGTCACTACGCGCCGACCGAGGGCGAGTCGGCCGTGACCGCGTTCCTCGACGCGACCGCGAGCTTCGTCGACGACCTCGACGCGGCGGTGCAGGCCGAGCTCGGGCGCGAGCCGCAGCCGCTCGAGCACTACTGGCGCGCCGCCGACGCCGCCCTCGGACCGTTCACCGAGATGGCGGTGGAGCTGGCGCGGTCGGTTGGAGCGCACCTCGATCACGCCGTCGAGAAAGGGCTGGCGGAACGGTCGGAGCAGAATGGCCGGCCTGTGTGGGCTCGGGCCTGAGGTGCCATCAGCCGGAACCTAGCGCGGCGCCGACCGGCGCCGCGCGTTGACGCTTTCGCCCATCGGTGCCATCATATGGCACCACATGCCCGCAGTCGAATCAGGTGCGCAGTCGATCGACCGCGCCGCGCAGATCCTCGTCCGGCTGATGGAGAGCGACGAGACCGTCACCCTCGCCGGCGTGATGGAGGAGACGCGCCTGCCCAAGTCGACCGCCGCGCGCCTGCTGCGCGCGCTCGAGCGGAACGGGCTCGCCCAGCGGCGGCCCGGCGGCGGCTTCCGCCCCGGCCCGGTGCTCGTCGACTACGCGCGCCGCGACAGCGCGGTCGGCGACCTCGCCACGCTCGCGCTCCCGTTCCTGGAGCGGCTCGAGGAGGACACGGGCGAGACGACGAACGTCGCGATCCCGACGCCGACCGGCGTCGCCCGGCTCGCCCAGGTCGACAGCCACCATCCGCTGGGAACCGGCAACTGGGTGGGCCGCCGCATCCCGACGCATGCCTCGTCGCTCGGCAAGGTCTTCATGGCCTTCGGCGCCGCGCAGCCGCCGTTCGGCCGGCTCGCGAAGCTCGGCCCGAACACGACCACGAGCCTTCCCGACCTCCTGGCCGAGCTCGAGGAGGTCAAGCGGGCGGGCTACGCGACGACGTGGGAGGAGCTCGAGGCCGGCCTGTGCTCCGCGGCCGCGCCCGTGCGCGGCGCCCGCGGCACCGTGATCGCGGCGATCTCGGTCTCGTCGCCGACCGTGCGCACCTCGCGCGAACGCCTGGCGACGCTCGCCGGCCACGTCGTCGAGGCCGCCCAGGCGCTCTCGGAACACCTTCGTAACCACAAGCAGGAAGGAACGGCAACGACATGACCCACGACGAGATCCTCACCGGGCTCTACGACCGCACGCTCGTCGGCGACAAGCCGGCTGTCCTGGAGCTGACCGAGCAGGGGCTCGAGGACGGCCTCGGGCCGGAGCAGATGCTCTTCGACGCCCTGATCCCGGCGCTCGAGGAGGTCGGCGCCCGCTTCGAGCGCGGCGACTTCTTCGTGCCCGAGATGCTGATCGCCGGGCGCGCGATGAGCGGCGCGCTGGACATCCTCCGCCCGCTCCTCGCCGACACGGGCGCGGATACGATCGGCACGTTCCTGATGGGGACGGTCAAGGGCGACGTCCACGACATCGGCAAGAACCTGGTCGACATCATGCTCGAGGGCGCCGGCTTCAAGGTGATCGACCTCGGCGTCCAGGTCGCGCCCGAGACGTTCGTCGACGCGATCAGGGAGCACAAGCCGGACGTGGTCGGCTTCTCCGCGTTCCTGACGACGACGATGCCGATGTTCAAGGCGAACATCGAGGCGCTCAAGAAGGCCGATCTTCGCGACCAGGTGATCGTCATGGTCGGCGGCGCGCCGGTGACGCAGGAGTACGCAGACGCGGTCGGCGCCGACGGGTACGCCGCGGACGCGGCGACCGCGACGAAGCTCGCGAAGGACCTCGTGGCGCGGCGCCGGTCGCTCGTGCCGGCCTGAGGCGGGTCGTGCACACCGTTCTCCGCTCACCGACGCGCGAGGTCGTCATCGGCCACGACAAGCCGTTCTGCATCATCGGCGAGCGCATCAACCCGACCGGCCGGAAGGCGTTCGCGGAGCAGCTGCGTGCCGGCGACCTCTCGCAGATCGTCGCCGACGTCGAGGAGCAGGTCGCAGGGGGCGCGCACGTCCTCGACGTAAACATGGGCGTGCCGCTGACCGACGAGGCCGACCTGCTCTCGAAGGCGGTCCGGCTCGTCCAGGAGCACACCGACCTGCCGCTCTGCATCGACTCGTCGGTCGTCGAGGCGCTCGAGGCCGGGCTCGCGGTGTACGAGGGCAAGGCGCTCGTCAACTCCGTCACCTGCGAGGAGGACCGGCTCGAGCGCGTCCTCCCGCTCGTCAAGGAGCACTCCGCGGCGATCATCTGCCTCGTCAACGACGAGACCGGGATCCCGCAGACGGCGGAGGAACGGCTCGAGGTCTGCAAGCGGCTCGTCGACGCCGTCCACGGTCAGTGGGAGATCCCGATGGAGGACATCGTCATCGACCCGCTGGCGATGACGGTCGGCGCGGACCCGCAGGCGGTCGTGACCACGCTGGAGACGATCCGCCTAATCCGTGAGGAGTTCGGGCTGAACATGACGCTCGGCGCGTCGAACGTCTCGTTCGGGCTGCCGGGGCGCCATGCCCTCGGCGCCGCCTTCCTCGTCGTGGCCTCCCACGCCGGGCTGACCAGCGCGATCATGGACGCGCGCAACACGCAGACGGTCGACGCGTGCCGGGCCGCGGATCTCCTCCTCGGCCGCGACGAGTGGGCGATGGAGTGGATCGCGGCGCACCGGCAGGCGCAGGCCGAGGCGGCCCGGGTTTGACGCTGTTGGAGGAGCCCCGGGAGCAGCGCGCAGCGGTCGAGGAACCGGCCCGCGTCACCCTGCGCTTCGAGCCGTCGGGCACGTCCGTGCGCGTGCCGCCGGGCGTGACGGTCTTCGACGCCGCCTCCTGGAACGGCATCGCGATCGACTCGACCTGCGGCGGGCACGGCACGTGCAAGAAGTGCCGCATCCGGATCGAGGACGGCGACGTCCCGGTCTCGCCGCTCGACGCGCGCGCGTTCACGTCGCAGGAGCTCGAGGCCGGCTGGCGCCTCGCCTGCCGGGCGCAGGCTGCGGGCAACCTCGAGATCGAGGTGCCGCCCCTCGTCACCCGGCCGAAGGCGGCGACGGTCGGGGTCGGCCGCCAGGTCATCCTCCGCCCCGCGCTGCAGAAGCGGTACGTCGAGCTCGACGAGCCCGCGCTCAGCGACCAGCGCAGCGACTTCCAGCGGCTGCAGGACGCGATCGACGACCTCGAGCTGCGCGCCGACGCGGCCGTGCTCCGGCGGCTCCCCGTCGTCCTCCGCGAGTCCGACTTCCGCGTCACCGCCGTCGTGATCGACGACCTGCTGATCGACGTCGAGCCCGGCGACACGACCACGCAGCTGCATGCGCTCGCGTTCGACTTGGGCACGACCACGGTCGTCGCCACGCTGCTCGACGTCGGCACCGGTACTCCGGTCGCCGTCGCGTCGATCCTGAACAAGCAGCAGCCGTTCGGCGCGGACGTGATCTCCCGGATCTCCGCGACGATGCTCGACGGCGAGGCGCTGCCGCGGCTGGCCGGTCTCGCCGGGGAGACGCTCCGGGAGCTGGCCGAGGACGTCTGCGAGCAGGCCGGGATCGAGCCGTCGCAGGTGTACGAGGTCGCGCTCGCCGGCAACGCGACGATGACCTCGATCGCGCTCGGGATCGACCCGGCGCCGCTCGGGGTCGCGCCGTTCATCCTCGCGTCGCAGTCGTATCCCGAGCTGCCGGCGGCCGAGCTCGGCCTCGCCCTGCATCCGAACGCGCAGGCGACGGTCTTCCCCGCGCTCGGCGCCTACGTCGGCGGCGATCTCGTCGCCGGAATGCTCGCGACCGGGATGACGCGCGACCGGCGCCTCCGCCTCCTGATCGACGTCGGCACGAACTGCGAGGTCGTGCTCGGCTCGGCGGACGGCGTCGTCTGCACCGCCGCGCCCGCCGGCCCCGCCTTCGAGGCTGCCCAGATCGCCTGCGGCATGCGCGCCGCCGACGGGGCGATCGAGGTCGTGCGGCTCCGCGACGACGCCGTGGAGCTCGACGTGATCGGCGACGCCGCACCCGTCGGGATCTGCGGCTCCGGTCTCGTCGACGCCTGCGCTGAGCTCGTCCGCGTCGGCCTGCTCGACCGCTCCGGGCGATTCGTGTCGCAGGAAGAGGCGGACGCGCTGTCGCCGGCGCTCGCCGCCCGGCTGACCGCACGCGAGGACGGGACGCGCGTGTTCGTCCTCAACTGGGGCGGCGACGAGGGCGACGTCGACGCGGCCGTCTACCTCTCGCAGCGCGACGTCCGCGAGCTCCAGTTCGCGAAGGCGGCGATCGCGACCGCGTGGCGGCTGCTGGTCGAGGATCTCGGGATCGACGTGAAGGAGATCCAGCAGGTGCTGCTCGCGGGCTCCTTCGGCTCGTACCTCTCGCCGAGCAGCGCGATCCGGATCGGCCTCGTCCCCAAGCTCGCGCTGCCGCGGATCGTCGCCGCCGGGAACGTCGCGGGCGAGGGCGCGAAGATGGCGCTGCTCTCGCTCCAGGAGCGCCACGCCGCGGAGGCGATCCTCGGCGAGGTGCGGTACATCGAGCTGTCGGACCGGCCGGACTTCAACGACCGCTTCGTCGAGCAGCTCGCCTTCCCGGAATGACCGTCGCTCGGCTCCGCCTCGCTCCCATGGGGGGAACAGCCGGTTCCCCCCATGGCCCCCCCTCCCCAAACCCACTCGCACCTCAGCAGCCGGTGGGTGCCGCGCCCGCCATGTCGGTCGCGGCGGCGAAAAACTCTCACGTCGCGTGGCTGGGAGACCTATGAGCGAGCGGCTCCTCGTCGTGGCGTGCGGAGCCCTGGCCGCCGAGGTCGCCGGGGTCGTCCGCGCGAACGGCTGGGAGCACGTCGAGGTGCGCCACCTCCCCGCGGAGCTGCACGCGACGCCTCGCCGCATCGCGCCGGCGCTCGATCAGGCGCTCGCGGAGGCGAAGGGTGACCACGACCGCGTCTTCGTCGCCTACGCGGACTGCGGCACGACCGGCGCGATCGACGAGGTGTGCGAGCGGCGCGGCGCCGAGCGGCTGCCGGGCGCGCACTGCTTCGCGATGTACGCGGGTCTCGCCGAGTGGGACGCGCTCCAGGAGGAGGAGCCCGGCACCTTCTACCTCACCGACTTCTTCGTCCGGAACTTCGACGCGTTCGTGGCGCGGCCGCTCGGGCTCGACCGCCGGCCCGACCTGATCGGGGACATCCTCGGGAACTACCGGCGCGTCGTCTACCTGGCGCAGGCAGACGACGCCGCGCTCCGCGAGCGGGCCGAGGAGTGCGCCGCCGTGCTCGGCCTCGCGTTCGAACACCGACCCACCGGCTGCGGCCCCCTCGCCCGGCCGCTCACGCGCTTCGTCCAGCTCGCAAGGGTTGCCTGAGCTCACCGTCATCTACTGGCGCGACCTCCCCGCGCAGGTCACGGCCACCGACGGCAGCGCCAGCGTCCGCGTCGCCCTCCCCGACCGCTTTCAGGAGGCGATCGACGAGGCCGCGATGGAGGCGGGCCTCACCGGCTCGGACGAATACCTGGAGGAGTGGCGCCGCGAGACCCGTGAGTGCGGTCCCGACCTCGCGCGCGAGGTCGACGCCGAGGCGGCGCGCCTCGAAGCCGCGTTCACGCCGGACGAGCTCGAGCGGTTCGTCCGCTCCGGAGGCTCTGCCGGCTCCGGCGCAGCCTGAAAAAATCGTCCGCACGAGTTCTCGCGAAGGAGGGGTATCGATGGAACTGGGGATGATCAGCTCGACCTGGCTCGGCACGAAAGTCGGCCGGCTCGACGGCATCCGGACGGCGAAGCAGATCGGCTTCGACACCTACGACGTCTTCGAGGACCCGCTCGACCTGACGGACGAGGAGCGGGAGGAGATCAAGCGGACGTGCGAGGAGGTCGGGCTGCCGGTCCGCTCGGTCGTCTGCGTCGCGTTCGGGCTCGTCGACTTCAACCCGTCGGTGCAGCGGTTCACGCTCGACCGGATCAAGGCGTACGTCGACCAGGGGGCATTCCTGGGCGCGCGTAACGTGCTGCTCGTCGTCGGCGAGTACTACTGGGACTGCGAGGTCTTCCCCAAGGACGCGATCTGGGACATGGCCAAGGGAATGGTCAAGGAGTCGGGCGAGTACGCGCAGTCGAAGGGCCTCGAGATCGTGCTCGAGCTGGAGCCGTTCGACCAGGCGCTCCTCAAGGACGTCCACGAGCTGGTGCGCTTCGTCAAGGAGATCGACCACCCGGCGGTGCGCGCGAACGCCGACATTTCGCACCTGCACCTCTCGGACGCATCCTTCGAGGACGTGAAGGAGCTGACCGGCCTGATCGGGCACATCCACCTCTCCGACTGCGACGGGAAGGTGCACGGCGACCTCCCGGCCGGGATGGGGGTGACGCCGATCAAGGAGTACCTCGCCGCGATCCGCGACACCGGCTACGACGGCACGGTCTCGATCGAGCTCGAGTACTCCCCCGACCCGGACAAGATCGTCGAGTGGACGCGGCAGGCCTACGACGGGACGGCCGCGATCATGCGCGACATCGGCGTTCGGGCCTAGGGCGAGCGATGGCGGACTTCGACCTGAACACCGGCCCCGACCTTCCCGAGCAGACCGACTTCGGGATCGGCTGCATCGGCGCCGGCTTCATCATGCGGGACATCCACCTGCCGGCCTACAACGAGGCCGGCTTCCGGCCCGTCGCGATCGCGTCCCGCACCCGCGACCACGCACAGGCGGCGGCAGAACAGAACAAGGTCCCGAAGGTGTACGACACCTGGCAGGAGCTGCTCGACGACCCGGACGTGGAGATCGTCGACATCGCGTACCCGCCCGACCAGCAGCTCGGCATCGTCCGCGAGGCGGCGAGCCGGCCGCACGTGAAGGGCATCCTCGCGCAGAAGCCGGTCGCGTTCACGCTCGAGGAAGCGGTCGAGATGGTGCGGATCTGCGACGAGACCGGCACCAAGCTCGGCGTCAACCACAACATGCGCTACGACCAGTCGATGCGGGCGCTGAAGACGCTCCTCGACCGCGGCGAGCTCGGCACCCCGGTCATGGCCGAGATCGTCATGAACGCCCGGCCGCACTGGCAGGAGTTCATCAAGCCGTACGGGCGGATCGCGCTGCTGAACATGTCGATCCACCACCTCGACGTCTTCCGGTTCCTCTTCGGCGACCCGGAGCGCGTGCTCGTCTCGGCGCGGCCCGACCCGAGCCACGACTTCCCGCACGAGGACGGGCTCGCCTTCTACATCCTCGAGTACGCGGACGGCCTGCGCGTGATCGGCCTCGACAACTGCTTCACGTGGGTCGACCACCGGATCGAGTGGCGCGTCGAGGGAACCGAGGGCGTCGCGAAGGGGACGATCGGCTGGCCCGACTACCCGGCCGGCAGCCCGTCGACGATCGACTGGACGACCCGCGCGATGGACGGGAAGTGGGAGCAGCCGCGCTGGAAGGAGCGCTGGTTCCCGCAGGCCTTCAAGGGCACGATGGGCCAGCTGATGCGCGCGATCCAGGACGACACCGAGCCGGAGATCTCGGGCCAGACGACGCTCGGGACGATGGCGCTCGTCGAGGCGGCCTACCGCTCGTTCCGCGAGGGCCGGGCGGTGCCGCTCGAGGAGACGCGGGTCGAGGCCGGGATCGCATGACCGCTCGCCTACGGCTCGCTCGCATGGGGGAAACAGCCGGTTTCCCCCATGGGCCCCCTTCCCCGAACCCGCTCGCACCCCAGCGACCTGGGGGAGCCGCGCCCGCCATGTCGGTCGCGGCGGCGAAACCC
>DATENZ010000095.1:0-4173 GCA_035274625.1 Gaiellaceae bacterium | reverse complement strand
CGATCGTCGCCGGCGTGCTCGCCGCGCTCAGCTTCGCCACGCTCGCCCTCGGCGCCAGGCTGACCCGCCCGAGCCTCGACGCCGCCGGCCCACCGGCCGGCGCCGGCATCGGGCCCGCCCTCCTCCCCTCGCTGAGATTCTCCGTCGGCGGCGCCGCCGGCGTGCTCGACGACGTCCGCTGGACCCTCGACGGCGTCGACGTCACGGACCGCGCGCACCGCGCAAACGGAAGGCTCGTGTTCAGCGGCACGTCTCTCCCCGACGGCCCGCACCGGCTGGTCGCGTCCGCCGAAGGCACCTTCCCGCGCTCCCGCACGACGCGAACCTGGCGCTTCACCGTCGACACGACCGGCCCCGCGATCAAGCTCGACCCGCCCGGAGCGCTGATCCCCGCCGGCAACCCGATCCGCATCTCCGGCATGCTCGAGCCGAACGCGACGCTGACGGCCGCCGGCCGCCCGGTGCTCGTCAAGAACGGCCGCTTCCGCGTCACCTGGCCGGCACGCCCCAAGAACGCCGTGACGCTCGTCGCGACCGACCCCCTTCGCAACGCCACGACCAAACGGATCTGGATCTCGATCCAGCCCCGGACGCCGCCCCGGCCGATGCGCGCGGTTCACGTGACCTTCGACGGCTGGGCCGACGACACCCTCCGCGAAGGGGTGCTCGCCCTGATCGCCGAGAAGCGGATCAACGCCGTCGAGCTCGACCTGAAGGACGAGGCCGGCACGGTCGGCTGGAACGCCGACGTACCGCTCGCCGAGCAGATCGGCGCGCGCAAGCCGATCGTCGACCTCGCGCGCGCCGTCCGGGAGCTGCACGAGAAGGGGGTCCGCGTGATCGGCCGCCTCGTCTGCTTCCGCGACCCGATTCTCGCGAAGGCGGCGTGGGACGCAGGCAGGCGCGACGAGGTGATCCGGACCCCCGACGGCGGAATGTACGGCGGCTATGGCGGCTTCACGAACTTCGCAAGCGACGCCGTCCGCAGCTACCAGATCGCGATCGCGGTCGCCGCCGCCAAGGCCGGCGTGGACGAGGTGCTCTACGACTACGTCCGCCGCCCCGACGGCCCGCTGTCGACCATGGCCTTCCCGGGCCTGAAAACGACTCCGGAGCAGGCGATCGTGTCGTTCCTCGCCGAGACCCAGCGGGCTCTGCGCCCCTACGGCACCTTCCTCGGCGCGTCCGTCTTCGGCGTCGCCGCCACGCGCCCGCTCGAGGTCGCGCAGGACGTCCCCGCGATCGCCGAGCACGTCGACTACGTCGCGCCGATGGTCTACCCGTCGCACTGGGGCCCCGGCGAGTACGACGTCGCGAATCCGAATGCCCAGCCGTACGACATCGTCCGCCGCTCGCTCGAGGACTTCCAGCGCGACGTCCGCCGCACCGGCGCCCGCATCGTTCCCTGGCTCCAGGACTTCTCCCTCGGCGTCGACTACGGCCCGGCCCAGGTCAGAGACGAGATCCGCGGAGCGCACGACGCCGGGATCGACGAGTTCCTGCTCTGGGACCCCGCCGTCACGTACACGGCGGCCGCGCTGACGACCGACGCGCGCACGGTCACGTACCCGAAGCGCTCCCCTCGGACGACGGCCCCGCAAGCCCCGGAGCCGGACGAGCTCGGCCTCGTCCCGGTGCTGATGCACCACCAGATCCGCGAGCATGGGAGCATCTACGACCTCACCCCGGCGCAGCTGCATGCCGAGCTGACGCGGCTCTGGCGGGACGGCTTCTACCCGGTTCGGGCCGAAGACCTGGTCAGCGGGAACCTCGACGTGCCGAAGGGCAAGAGCCCCGTCGTCCTCACGTTCGACGACGCGGACAACAACCAGGTCGGCTTCCTGCCCGATGGCCGGCTCGACCCGAAGTCGGGCCTCGGCGTCCTGACGAGCTTCGCCGCCGCCCACCCCGGCTTCCCCGCGACCGCGACGTTCTTCGTCCCCCGGAACGCCTTCGAGGGCAACGGGCGCCCGCAGGCGGCGACGCTCCACTGGCTGCTCGAGCACGGGTTCGAGCTGGGCAACCACACGAAGGACCACATCCCGCTGAACACGCTCGACGCCGAGGGCGTCCAGCGCCAGCTCGTGCTCGGCGACCGCGTCCTCTCCGACCTCGTCCCCGGCTACCGGCCGAAGACGATGGCGCTCCCGCTCGGCTCCGTTCCCCGGCCCGCGTCACTCGCCCGCAGCGGCTCGTGGGACGGGGAGCGGTACCGCTTCGCCGGCGTGTTCCTCGCCGGCGCCGAGCCCGCCCCCTCGCCGTTCTCGACGAAGTGGGACCCCGCAGCGATCCCGCGCATCCGCACGAACCCGGCCTGGGACGGCACCCGAGACTTCACCGCCGGAATGTGGCTCGACCTGCTCGAACGCGACCCCTCCCTGCGCTACGTCTCCGACGGCGACGCGACCAAAATCACCTACCCGAGTGCCAAGGACCCCCAGCTCGCGGCGCCCTACCGGTCGCGAGCGCGTCCCTACTAACCAAAACTCCCTGCACGGAGTCCCAATCGAAGCGCGATTGCAGTAGAGTCGCGCGCGCAGAGTCTCACCCCGCGATTTTGGCCTCAGAAGGAGGATTCATGAACCAAAAGGTGCGCTGGCGATTCGCAGCGCTGTTCGCGCTCGCCGTGCTCGTCACGGCGGTCGTGGGTGTCACCGCCGGCCAGTCGGCCCGCGGCAGCCACGACCGCGCGACAGCCGGAGTGATCATCGACGGCACGACCGACACCGTGACGAACATCGACCCGGCCGGGCAGTACGACTTCGGCTCGGGCACCGTCGACTACCAGATCTTCAACCGGCTGCTCGAGGCCGGCCCGGGCAGCCTGACCCCCCGGCCCGTCCTCGCGACCGCCTGCGGCTTCAAGGGCAACCTGAAGACGTACTCGTGCACGCTCCGTAAGGGCGTCAAGTTCCACAACGGCGACGAGATGACCTCCGCCGACGTCAAGTGGTCGTTTGACCGCGTCGTGAAGATCAAGGACCCGTCCGGCATCTACACGCTGCTCAGCAACATGCAGAGCATCACGACGAGCGGGAAGTACGGCGTCACGTTCCACCTGAAGTCGCCGCAGTCGACGTGGCCGAACATCCTCACGACGACGGCCGCGCAGATCGTGCCGAAGTCGGTCTACCCCGCGAACAAGATCCTGCCGAACTCGGAGACGCAGGTCGGCACGGGCCCGTACAAGCTGACGAGGTACCAGCCGGGCCAGCAGGCCGTCTTCGAGCCGAACAGCGACTTCTTCGGGAAGAAGCCGGCCAACGACGGCGTGATCATCCGCTACTACTCGAAGTCCTCGACCATGAAGCTCGCGCTCCAGCGGGGCGAGATCGACATGGCGTTCCGCGACTTCACGCCGACGGAGCTGCTCTCGCTCACGGAGGCGAACGGGATCAAGGTGCACAAGGGGAGCGGCGCCTCGATCCGCTACCTGGTGCTGAACACGAACATCGCACCCACCGACAATCCGGCGGTGCGGAGGGCGATCGCGTACCTGTTCCCGCGGGCGACGATCGCGAGCCGCGTCTACCACGGCCTCGTCAAGCCGCTCTACTCGATGGTCCCCGCCGGCCTGCCGGGCCACACGGACGCGTTCGCGAGCGTGTACGGCCGCAGCCCGAGCGTCGCGAAGGCGAGGGCCGCGCTCCAGAAGGCAGGCGTCTCGACGCCGGTCAACCTGGAGCTCTGGTACACGCCGACGCACTACGGTGACTCGTCGGCCGACGAGTTCGCCGAGATCCAGCGGGCGCTGAACGCGAGCCGCCTGTTCAAGGTGACGCTGAAGTCGGCCGAGTGGGCGCAGTACTCCGACGCCCTCGGGAAGCAGTACGGCGCCTTCCAGCTCGGCTGGTTCCCGGACTACGTGGACGCGGAGAACTACCTGCTGCCGTTCTACGAGTCCTCGAGCAACTTCACGTCGAACAACTACAAGAGCGGTGCGATCGATGCCCTCCTGGCGCGCGAGAAGGGGACGAAGAGCCTCTCCGCCCGCCTCGGGATCGTCCGCGCGGCTCAGCTCGTCGCGGCCAAGGACGCGCCGATCATCCCCTACTGGCAGGGGGCGATGATCGCGGTGTCCCGCAGCAACGTGAAGGGAGTCGACAAGACGCTCGACCCGACCTTCATCATGCGGTTCTGGCTGATCTCGAAGTAGGCACCTGAAGAGCGCCC
>DATENZ010000094.1:0-6086 GCA_035274625.1 Gaiellaceae bacterium | reverse complement strand
ACGGAGGCGTCGACGCCGAGCGGACGGCCGGGCTCCGGACCGACCTGCGGCGCCGGCGCGTCGCGTCAGCCGCGCCGGGCCGGCCGCCCCGGGACCCGGCTCCCGGGCCGGACGCGCCCGACCGTGAGCTCACCTTCGGCCCCGTCGTCTGGCGAGGAGCCGCCGACTCGGTCGAGTGCGCGGGCTGCCGGGCTCGGCTGTGCGGCCGCGACGAGAACTGGAAGGAGCACGTCCTGGCCGTGCGCGGCAACGCCGCCGAGCGCCTCGCACGCGGCGAGTTCGGAACGACCTACCGCGTCTACGCGCACGAGCGGGTCGAGCTCGCCGAGCTCTTCTGCCCGTCGTGCTCGGCGCTCCTCTCCGTCGAGCTGTACCTGAGGGGCGAGCCGTACCGCCGCGACTACGCGCCGCTCGGCGCCGCCCGTTCGGCCGGGTACGACGCGGAGGCCGAGTACGCCCAGGATCCGGACAGCTGGATCTCGTTCGAGTGAAGGAGAGACCGATGACCTCGACGCACGGTTCGAAGGAAGACCTGCCGGTCTGGGACGCCGGCCTCGGCGACCAGATCCAGAAGCGCTACGCCGAATGGGGAAGCTTCCGCGTCGAGTTCGAGTCGATCAAGGCGGGCTTCGACACGGCGTCCGCGTTCAGCCCCCTCCCGGGCGGAGCTTGCGACGTCCCCCACTGGGGCTACGTGTTCAAGGGCAAGATCGCCGTCCGCTACACCGATGGCCGCGAGGAGACGGTGTCCGCGGGCGAGGCGTTCTACATGCCGCCGGGGCATGTTCCCCGGTTCGTCGAGGACACGGAGCTCGTCGAGTTCACGCCGATCGACCTGCTCGCCCGGCGCAACGAGCTGCTTGCACAAGCGCGTGGATAACGGCGCGTCGCACGGCGGTGAGGCGGCCGGAACACGCCCTCGCTCCGTCGCCGAGCTCGTCGCCTCCCTGCCGGGGTCGGCGGCCGCGCTCGGGCGGCTGCTGACGTTCGTCGAGCAGGGTGGAGAGAGGGCGCACGAGGTCGGCCGCGCCCTGCTCGGGAGAGGCGGCAACGCGTACACGCTCGGCATCACCGGCGCCCCCGGTGCCGGCAAGTCGACGCTGACGACGCGCGTCGTCGGGGCGCTGCGAGCAGGCGGGCACAGGGTCGCCGTGCTCGCGATCGACCCGTCGTCGCCCTTCTCCGGCGGCGCGCTGCTCGGCGACCGCGTCCGCATGGTCGATCACTCCCTCGACGACGGCGTCTTCATCCGGTCGATGGCGACCCGCGGCAGCCTCGGCGGGCTGGCGGCGGCGGCGCCCGAGGCTGTTCGCGTCCTCGACGCCGCCGGCTTCGACCACGTGCTCCTCGAGACCGTCGGCGTCGGGCAGATCGAGCTCGAGGTCGCCGCGGTCGCGGACACGACGCTCGTCGTCGTCAACCCGGGGTGGGGCGACCACGTGCAGGCGGCGAAGGCGGGCCTGCTCGAGATCGCGGACGTCTTCGCTGTGAACAAGGCCGACCGCGGTGGCGGACGCGAGACCCGCCGCATGCTCCGCGACATGCTCCGGCTTCGCCGTACCGAGACCGGCGGCTGGGAGCCTCCGATCGTCGAGACCTCGGCAACGGAAGGCAGCGGCATCGACGAGCTCCTCGCTGAAGTCGACGCCCACCGGCAATGGCTCGCGGCGCAGGGGGAGCTCGAGCGGCGACGCGGCGAGCGCCTGTGGTCCGAGGTCGAACGTCTCTTCCTCCTCCACGTCGCCGACCGCTCGCGGGCGCTCGCGCCGTTCCACGGGAGCGAGGAGCTTCGGAAGCAGGTTCTCGCCGGGGAGACCGAGCCGTGGGCGGCGGCCGAGTTGCTCGCCGAGCGGATCCTTCCGGCTGCAGCTCCGGCGGACTGAGCGCTAGTCCGCGGTCCGGTGCACGCTGCTCGGGGCGCCGGTCGAGCCGCGGTTCACTCCTACGAGCCCCCGGAGCGCCGGATTCCCGCCGACGGCGTCTCCGAGGCGGATCCCGGCGGCGACGAGCCCGCCGTCGACCGCCACCGTCTCGCCGGTGACGAACTCCGCCTCCGGCCCCGCGAGGAACTCGATCACGCCGGCGACCTGGGGCGCCGGGGCCACGCCGGGCCACGGCTGGACGCCGGCCAGCGCCTCGTCCACGTCGCGCTTTCCCATCTCGACGAGCGGCGTGCGGACGACCCCTGGCGCGACGGCGTTCACGCGAATGCGGAACGGGCCCAGCTCTGCTGCGGTCACGCGCGTCAGCTGGATCACGGCCGCCTTCGCAGCCGAGTACGCCTGCGGCGCCGCGCCGCCCACGAGCCCGGCCACCGACGCGACGTTGACGATCGAGCCGCCGTCGCCGTGGCGCCGCATCGCGCGGGCGGCGTGCTTCGTCCCGAGGAAGACGCCGCGGACGAGAACGCCGAACGTGTAGTCCCAGTCCGCGACCTCGATCTCGGTGATCGGGCCGAAGGCCCCGCCGACCCCGGCGTTGTTGACCATGCAGTCGAGGCGGCCGAAGCCGTCGACCGCGGTCCGGACGGCAGCCTCGACGTCTCTCTCCTCCGCCACGTCCGCCTCGGCGAACAGCAGCCGTCCGTCGGGAGCGCCCGACTCGTCCAGGAGCGTCCGCCCTGCCTCGGCGTTGACGTCCGCGACCACGACGTGCCAGCCGGAGGCGAGGAAGCGCTCCGCCGTCGCGCGGCCGATGCCGCTCGTCCCGCCGGTGACGAGCGCGACCGCCACTACCCCGCGACGACGTCGAACTCGAGCGAGCCGACGCCTTCGATCTCGCTGACGACGGTGTCGCCCGGCTCGAGGTAGCGGGCGGCGACGCATCCTTCCGGCGTCGCGCCGGTGCCGCCGAGCTCGCCGTCGCAGCCCAGGGCCGTCCCGCCGGGCGTGCCGGTGCCGACGATCACGCCCGCCGGGATCGTCAGCGCGCGCGAGAACGCGGACAGGACCTCCGCGCACGAGTGGACCATGTTCGCCGTGGTGTCGAGCTGGCGGCGCTCGCCGTTCACCCACGTCGTCACGACGAGCGCCTGCGGGTCGGGCACGTCCGCCGCCGGCACGATCAAGGCGCCGAGGCGCGTCGCGCCGTCGAAGTTCTTGCCGGTCCCCGGCCAGGACATGCCGTTCGACTTGAACTGCCGGTCGCGGGCGCTGAGGTCGTTGAGGACCACGTAGCCGAAGACGTAGTCGAGCGCGTCGTCCGGGTCGACGTCGCGCATGTCGCGACCGACGACCACGCCGAGCTCCGTCTCGTAGTCGAGCTTGCCGGTGTGGGAGTGCGGATAGACGAGCGGCTCGTCCGGCGAGGCGATCGTCACCCCCGCCTTGACGAAGAACTCGGCCTCGCCGCGTCGCGGGCGCGTCTGCTCGGCGAGATGGCCGGTGTAGTTCTGGCCGCAGCAGAGGAGCACCGGCGGACGGAGCGGCGCGTCGAGCCGGACGTCCGCGAGGTCCTGCTCGCGGCCGCCGGCGGAGAACTCGCCGCCGCTGCGGACGAGGTCGTCGAGGCTGCCGCTCGCGGCGAGCGCCACCTTCCGCCCGTCGACGATCGCCGCCCGGCGCTCGCCGTCGACGCCGACGGACGCGAACCTCACGCGACCGCGACCAGCGAGTCCAGCAGCTGCACGCCCTGCCGGTCCGCACCGCGCTCGACCGCGTGGACCAGCTCGACCAGCCTCGCGTTCAGCGGGGCGGCGACGCCCAGCTCCCGTCCCCGCCGGACGACGTGGCCGTTCAGGTAGTCGACCTCCGTCGGACGGCCGTGCCGGACGTCCTGGAGCATCGACGTCGACTTCTCCCACTGCGCCTCGTAGCGGCGGACGATCGCCTCGATCGTCCTCCCGGCGACCGTCTGGTCCGTCGACGCGAGCCCCGGCAGGTCGACGCCCAGGAATCCGAGCGGCTCGAGGGCGGCGCCGTCCGCCTCGGCCACCGCGGCCGCCTCCCGGGCGACTCCTGCGGCCAGCTCCCGCAGGCGGGTCTGCGCCCAGACCTGGCCTTGACCGAGCCCGGTAATGGCGGTCAGCGAATTCATGATGCAATTCCAGGTGAGCTTCGACCACAAGACGTTGCGAATCTGCGGCGAGACGACTGTCGGAGCGCACGCTGCCAGCACCTTCTGGGCCTCTCTGAGGCGGGGCGTGTCGGTTCCGTCGAGCTCGCCGATGACGAAGCCGCCCTCGGCACGGGTCTCGACGATCTCGCCCGGGCCGTCGAGATAGCCCCCGATCTCGCACACCGCTCCGATCACCCGCTCCGGGCCGAGTCGCTTGCAGAGCGCGTCCTCGTTCAGCCCGTTCTGAGTCGAGATCACGACCGTCGAATCGCCGAGCAGCCGAGCTGCGAGCTCGGCCGCGCGGTCGGTGTCAGCCGATTTCACGCTGACGAGGACGAGGTCCGGCGGCGAGTCGGGCGGCTCGAGAGAGCTCCAGCAAACGGCCTGGGGCCGAAAGAGATGTGTTCCGCGTGCGCCTCGAATTCGGAGACCGCGATCCGAAATCGCCTCGACATGCTCCACCCAATCGTCGACGGCCAGAACGGCATGCCCGTCGGCGGAGAGATATCCGGCGACCATTCCACCGATCGCTCCTGCGCCGATCACGATCACCCGCATCGGCCCAGAAGCATGCACTACGGCTACTTCCGGCGTTGGAAGCGGCGCTGCTTTTCCGGCCTCAGCCGCGCGTGCAGCGCCTGAGCTCGCGGAGCAGCGGCTCGAACCGCTTCCCGCGGGGTGTGAGCCGGTACTCGACCGCGGGCGGGCGCGTGTCCAGCACCCGCCGCTCGAGGAGCCCGGCGGCGACCAGCTCCGTCAGCCGTGCGCTCAGCGTGGCCGGCGGGACCGGCCTGAGCGCCTCGAGGAACTCGTTGAAGCGGGCGGCGCCTTCGACGGAGGCGTAGAGGACGGAGAGCGTCCAGCGACGCTCGAGGAGGTCCGCCGCGCGGCGGACCTCCTCCGGGATCGGGTCACGCCGCCTGCAGCGCATGCTCGGGTGCGGGCTCGAGCGCGAGCTCGAGGACCTCATCGACGCTGAGCACGGGGTGGAACGCGATCGCGTTGCGCACATCCTCGGGAACGTCGTCGAGGTCGGGCCGGTTGCGCTCCGGGATGATCACGTCGGTCAGCCCGGCGGCGTGCGCGGCCAGCACCTTCTGCTTCAGGCCGCCGATCGGCAGCACGCGGCCCTGGAGCGTGACCTCGCCGGTCATCCCGACGGTGTGCTTCACCGGGCGCCTCGTCAGCAGCGACGCGAGCGCTGTCGTCAGCGCGATCCCGGCGCTCGGGCCGTCCTTGGGGATCGCACCGGCCGGGACGTGCACGTGGAAGGAGTGGCCGCGCACGTCGTCGGGGTTCAGGCCGAGCTCGTCGGCGTGCGCGCGCACCCAGGAGAGCGCGATCTGCGCGGACTCCTTCATCACGTCGCCGAGCTGGCCGGTCAGGGTCAGGCCGCCGTCGCCGTCCATGCGGGTTGCCTCGACGAAGAGGATGTCGCCGCCGGTGCCGGTCACGGCCAGCCCCGTCGCGACCCCGGGCACCGCCGTGCGCTCCGCGGACTCCTGCCAGAACCGCTGGCGCCCGAGCGCCTCGCGGATGAACGCCTCGTCGATCGGCACGGGCGGTTCGAACTGTCCGGCGACGATCCGCGTCGCCGCCTTCCTCAGCAGCTTGCCCAGCTCACGCTCGAGCTGACGGACGCCGGCCTCGCGGGTGTACTCGTCGATGATCTTCCTGAGCAGGCCGTCGTCGCAGACCACTTCGTCCTGTTCGAGGCCGTTGCGTGCGCGCTGACGGGGCCACAGGTACCCGCGCGCGATCGCGACCTTCTCGTCGACCGTGTACCCGTCGAAGCGGATCACCTCCATCCGGTCGAGCAGCGGGCCCGGGATCGAGTCCGCCACGTTCGCGGTGGCGATGAAGACGACCTCGGAGAGATCGAGCTCGAGGTCGAGGTAGTGGTCGCGGAACGAGTGGTTCTGCGCCGGGTCGAGCACCTCGAGCAGGGCCGCGCTGGGGTCGCCGCGCCAGTCGGCGCCGACCTTGTCGACCTCGTCGAGCATGATCACCGGGTTCATCGTCCCGGCGTC
>DATENZ010000093.1:0-29195 GCA_035274625.1 Gaiellaceae bacterium | reverse complement strand
ACGTCGCGTCGGCCGGCGGTGACGGCGCCGCCGTCGCGGGTTGCGCCGGCTCGGAGCGGGGCCGGTCGCGCATCAGCTCCGCGATCTGATCCTTCGTCAGCGGGCCGCGCAGGTACGACATCGCCCAGCGCGTCTGGAAGAGCGCCGGCTTGCTCGCCTTCGCGCTGACGAGCAGGAACTGGCGCTTCTGGAGACCGCCGATCGCGGCGTCGAGCGCCCCGACGTCGGTGCCCCCCGCGGCCGAACGCAGTCCTTCGACGACCCGGGCCTTGTCACGTTCGGTCTGCAGGCGACCGACGAGCCACGTTCCCGCGTTGGCCATCGCCTTGTAGTCCAGGTCGACCGGGTTCTGGGTCGCGAGCGCCATGCCGACGCCGAACGCGCGACCCTGCTTCAGGATCGTCAGGATCGGCTTCTTCGCCGGCGGGGCCTCGGTCGGCGGCACGAATCCGAACACCTCGTCCATGTAGACGAGCGTCCGCAGGTCGGAGGTACCCGGCTGGCTGCGCATCCAGGTGACGAGCTTCGAGAGGACGAGCGTGACCGCGAACTGCCGCTCCTGCTCGGACAGGTGGGCGAGATAGACGATCGCCGCGCGCGGCTTCCCGCCCGGCGTCCGCAACAGCGTCGCCGGGTCGAGCGGCTCACCCTCGACCCAGGCGGCGAACGTGGGGGAGGCAACCAGCGAGTTCAGCCTGAGCGCGAGCTCGGTGCGGTCCTTCGGGGGGAAGAAGGTGTCGAGGTCGAAGACGCCCAGCTTCCGCAGAGGCGGAGCCTGGACCTGCGCGATCAGGCCGGCGAGGTCGAGGCTCCGGCCCTCGCGCCAGGCGGTCTCGATCAGGTTCGCGAGCAGCACGAACTCGCGGCTCGACAGTGGCTCGGCCGCAATCCCGACCAGCCCGAGAAGGCTCGTCACGATCCCCTCGATCTCGTCTCGCAGCGTCTCCGCCTCCGTCTCCCACGAAAGCGAGGGCGCGGCCAGCGAGCCGATCACGTTCAGGGGCAGACCGGTCTCGGAGCCGGGCGTGTAGATCGCGAAGTCGGCCGCTTCGCGAAGCGCCTTGATCCGGTCGGGCCCGTAGCCGGCGGCCTCGAGGCCCTCGCGCCAGTCGGCGGCGGTCTTCGCGGCGAAGTCGTCGACGCTCAGGTTGGCGGTGCGCGCGTCGTCCTCGTTCACCCACGGCCGGAAATCGGCCGGTGCCAGGTCCGGGAACGTGAGGAGCAGATTGCCCATGTCCCCCTTCGGATCGAGGATCAGAGCCGGGATCCCCGCGGAGAGCGCCTCCTCGAGCAGCACGATCGCCAGGCCCGTCTTCCCGGAGCCCGTCATACCGAGGATCGCTGCGTGCGTCGTCAGGTCGCGCGAGTCGACCGAGACGGCGTCCGGCGTCGGCTTTCCGTCGGCGCCGAGCTGGAAGCCGAGCCGGAGGTCGGCCACGCCGGTTAGCTCTCGGCCGAGTGGGTCGGTCCCGCCGGGTCGGCCGAGTAGGCCTCCGGCGAGCCGGGGTGGATGCCCTGCTCGGCGCCGGTCGCGCCGCCGCCCTTCGCCTCCTCGACCTGCGCCTCGAGGGCGTTCAGGACGTTCCCGACCTGCTGGTTCACGATCGGCTGGAAGACGCGCTGCCCCATGCTCCCGACGGGCCCGGCGATGCGGACGTCCGCCTCCCAGCGCATGTGGGTCCGCTCGCCCTCCGGCGTGAGGTGGAACTGCGTCTCCATCGCGACGATCGCGCCGACGCCCTGTCCCTTCGACGAGAGCTTCGCGTACTCGATCGGCCGCTCCTCGATCTTCTCGAAGTTGAAGTTCAGCTTCAGGCCGCCCATGCCGAGCGGGACCTTGACCGACGCCTTCCAGCGGCGGTCGTCCTGGATCTCGAAGCTCTCCACCCCGGGGAGGAGGTTCGCCATCTTCGACGGGTCGTTGAGCACGTCCCATACGAGCTGGGCCGGCGCGTCGAAGTCCTTCGTTCCCTCGACCTTCATTCCGTCACCTCCACGAGCGCGGCCGTCTCCTGCGGGTTGCGGATCATCCGCCACACGCGCTCCGGCGGGTTGAACGAGTCGTGCACCACTGCCTCCTTCCCGGCGTGCCGCAGAGCGTCCTGGATTCCGGCGCAGATCGCGTGGATCGCAGCGCCTCCGCCTTCGCCCATTCCCTTCGTTCCCAGCGACGAAAACGGCGACGGGCTCTCGATGTGGCCGGTCTTGATCTCCGGAAGGTCGAGCGCGTGCGGCACGTGGTAGTCGTAGAAGTTCGCGGTCAGCAGCTGCCCGTACTCGTCGTAGGCGAAGGTCTCGTGCAGCGCCGCCCCGATCGCGTGGGCCGTCGCGCCGTGCACTTGGCCCTCGACGATCTGCGGGTGGATCCGGATTCCGCAGTCGTCCACGGCGGCGTAGTCGACGAGGTCGACATGGCCCGTGGCGGGGTCGATCTCGACGACGCAGGCATGGATCTGCGTCGCGTAGGTCAGCGTCAGGTTGCCGAACTTGGTCTCCTGGTCGGGGAGCGTGAACGGGGGCACGTAGACGTGGCGGCAGTTGAGGGTCACGTCGCGGACGTCGGGCGGGAGCACGGCGTTGTTCGCGTTCACGATCGCGCCGCAGGCCATGAAGGGCAGCGCCGCCTCCGGGTTGTCCTTGCGCTTCGCGAAGCCGCCTTCGAGGACGACGTCGTCCGGGTCCGCGCCGCCGAGCACCGCGCCGGCGAGGCGCCGGATCTCGAGTGAGAGCTTCTCCGTCGCGCCCTTCACCGCCTCCAGCCCCGTGACCGCGAACTGGCTCGCGTACGTGCCTGAGAAGCCGGCGTGCGAGTTCCAGTAGGAGTCGTGGCCCGGCCGGACGTGGATCTGGTCGGGCGAGACCCCGAGGATGTCGGCCGCGACCTGCGACGCGACCGTCTCGTGCCCCTGCCCCTGCGGCACGGTGCCGAGGGTCAGCACGATCTCCCCGAAGATGTCGAGCTTGATCGTCGCCACCTCGTTGTTGCCCGAGAACTGGAGCTCGGGGTTGAGGAGCGTCGACTGCCCGAAGTTGTTCGTACCCGAGTCGAGCGTCGAGCCGATCCCGATCCCGATCAGCTTGTCGGCCGTCTCCGACTGGCGGGCGCGCGCGGCGTCGTAGTCGATCAGCTCGAGCGCGATGTCGAGGCAGCGCGCGTAGTCGCCGGAGTCGTAGACGCAGCCGTTCGGCGTCTCGTACGGCATCTCGTCGGATCGCACGTAGTTCTTCTTTCTGACTTCAATTGGGTCCAGGCCGAGCTCGTGCGCGACGATGTCGCAGATCCGCTCGGTCAGCCAGAGCTGCTGCATGCGCGAGTAGCCGCGATTCGGCGCGACCGGCGACTTGTTCGTCACCACCTGGGTGAAGTCGACGCGGATGTTGCGCCAGCGGTACAGCCCCGGCGTGACCTGCGCCCAGATGATGCAGCCGAGCGGCTCGTAGCGCGGGAACGCGCCGCAGTCGTCGATCGCCTTCACCTTGAAGCCGAGCATCGTCCCGTCGTTCTGGACGGCGACCTCGACATCGTGGAACCAGCGCTCGTTCCCGTGCGCGTTCGCGGTGTGCTGGTCGGTGCGCCACTCCGTCCACTGGATCGGCCGCTTCAGCTTGCGGGCCAGGAGGCAGCAGGCGGTCAGCTGCGGGTGCGTCGTGATCTTGTTGCCGAACCCGCCGCCGATGTCGTGCGTGACGAAGCGGAGCTTGTCGAGCGGGACGCGCAGCGCCGGGCCCATCCAGATCGCCGCGACCCCGGGCATCTGGTGGTTGCAGTAGAGCGTGAACTGCCCGGTGCCGCGCTCGTACTCGACCAGCGCCGCGGAGCACTCCAGCGGGGTGGAGGCAAACCGGTCGAAATGGAGCTCCTTGATCCTCACCACGCGGTCGGCCGCCTTCAGCGCGCCGTCGACGTCCCCCCAGTCGAAGGTGCCCGACCAGACGACGTTCGTGCCGGCGTCGTCGTGCAGGACCGGCGCTGCGTCATCCTCGGCGCGCCGGGCGTCGACGAGGACGTCGAGGGGCTCGTACTCGACCTCGACCAGCTCCGCGGCGTCGCGGGCGAGCTCGCGCGACTCGGCGACGACCGCGACGACCGGCTCGCCGATGTGCCGTACCTTCCCGACCGCGAGCGCGTAGTCCTTGATCTGGCTCCCGGGCGGCGTCGTCAGCTCGAAGAACGGGTCGGTGAGCTCGACGACCTCGTCCGGGGTGAGCGTGCCGTAGACGCCGTCGACGGCCTCGGCCTTCGAGACGTCCACGGAGACGATTCGGGCGTGGGCGTACGGCGCCCGGACGAAGTGGACGTAGCCCATCCCGTGGCGCTTCATGTCGTCCGCGAAGACGCCCTGGCCCTGGACGAGCCGCTGGTCCTCCTTGCGCGGGACGCTCTTGCCGGCGTAGCCGACCTCGAGCTCGACCTTCTGTGGGGCGACGGTGGTCTCGGTCACGCTCTCGTTACAGGGACTGTCCCTGGGACGCGGCCCGAATGGCCTTGACGATGTTGACGTAGCCGGTGCAGCGGCAGATGTTCCCCTGGATCCCGCGGCGGATCTCCTCGTCGGTCGGCCGCGGCGTGTGCGAGAGCAGGTGGGTGGCGCTGATCAGCATCCCCGGGGTGCAGTAGCCGCACTGGAGCCCGTGGTGCTCCGAGAACGCGCGCTGGAGCGGCGTCAGCTCGCCGTCGGGGGCGAGCCCCTCGACCGTCGTGATCTCCGCACCGTCCGCCTGGGCGGCGAGGAGCATGCAGCTCTTCACCGCCTGGCCGTCGAGCAGGATCGTGCAGGCGCCGCAGTTCCCCGTGTCGCAGCCGACGTGCGTGCCCGTCAGGTCGAGGTCGTCGCGGATGAAGTGGACGAGCAGCTTGCGCGCCTCGACCTCGCGCTCGTAGCGCTCGCCATTCACCGTCACGGCGACCTCGTGCGTACTCACGCGGCGTCCCTCACGGCGCGCGCGGCGAGCACCTCGGCGAGGTGCCGGCGGTACTCGGCGGAGGCGTGGACGTCCGCGGGCGGGTCGAGGCCGGCGCTGCGGACGGCGTCCTGCACCGCGGTCTCGTCGGCGCTCGCCGTCACGACCACCGGCGTCGCGGCGACGCAGCCGATCGCGACCCGTGCCGTCCCGTCCCTGACGCTCGCCGCGACGTTGACGATCCCGGTTCCGTCCTTGCCGAGCGTGATCGACGCCCAGCCGTCGCGCGCGTCGCCCTTCGCCGGGATCCGCACCTTCGTCAGGAGCTCACCGGGATGCACGGCCGTCATGTAGACGCCCTCGAAGAACTCCTCCGCGCCGACGGTTCGCTCGCCCGAGGCGCCGAGGATCGTCAGCTCCGCGCCGAGCGCGGCGGCGAGCGGCGGGAAGTGGTTCGTCGGGTCGTTCGAGCAGACGTTGCCGCCGATCGTGCCACGGTTGCGGACCTGGACGTCCGCGATCGTGCGCGCGACCTCGGCGAGGATCGGCCGCGCTGCGGCGACCTCGGGCGAGTCGATGATCGCCGTATACGTCGTCATCGCGCCGATCTCGAGCGCGCCGTCGGCGACGGCGATGCCCCGCAGCGCGTCGATGCGGTTCAGGTCGACGACCACCTCCGGCGTCGCGACCCGCGTCTTCATGACGTTCACCAGGCTCTGCCCGCCCGCGAGCGCGCGGGCGTTCTCGTTGCTCCCGAGCAGTCGGACGGCCTCCTCCACCGACCCCGGGCGCGCGTACTCGAGCTCGCTGAGCAGCACGTGGCGAGTCTATTACGCGAGTAGCGTCCGGTTCCGGCGGAGCCCGTCGAGCAGCCGGTCGACGTCCTCCTCGACGTTGTAGAGGTGCAGCGAGACGCGCAGGTTCGAGTCGCGCTCCGAGCAGGCGATCCTGTCTGCGTCGAGCGCGGCCACGAGCGCCTGGACGTCGGTCGAGCGGACGCAGACGAGCGGGCCGCGGCTGGTCGGCTCCAGAGGCGTCACGACGGTCGCGCCGAGCTCCTCGAGGCCGTCGATCAACCTCGTCGCCAGGGCGGCGATGTGCTCCTCGATCGCGGCCGTGCCCGCCTCCTCGACGATCGACATGCCGGCGAGACCCGCGTAGATGTTCGGCACCGGCGGCGTGCCCGCGTCGAAGCGGCGCGCGTCGCCGGCGGGCGAGTAGTCGGAGATGTCCATCCGGAAGATGTCCTCGTCGGCGAACCACCCCGTCTGGGTCGGGAGGAGCCTTCCCAGCAGCTCGCGCCGCACGTACAGGAAGCCGAGGCCGGACGAGCCGAGCAGGTACTTGACGGTCCCGCCGGTGGCGAAATCGACCCCCAGCGCCGTCGCGTCGAAGTCGATCGCGCCGATCGCCTGGTACGAGTCGGCCAGGCAGAGCGCGCCGGCGTCGTGGGCGATCCGCGCGATCTCGGCCACGTCGTGGCGGTGTCCCGTGCGGTAGGAGACGGTCGTACAGCAGACGAGCGCGGTGCGCTCGTCGACGGCCTCCGCGAATCGCTCGGGCGGGATGGAGCCGTCCGGCTCGGGCTTGACGTGGACGACCTCCGCGCCGCGGAGCTCCTGCGCATGGGCGATCTGGCCGACGGTGGGGAACTCGTACTCGCTGATCACGATCCGGGGCCGTGCGCGCAGGTCGAGCGCGGAGACGACGCCGCTCACCCCTTGCGTGACGGAGGTCGTCACGGCGAGCTCGGCGGGCTCGGCGTGAAGGAGCCGGGCGAAGGCGGCGCGGGCGGCGTCGGCCCGCTCGACCCAGACGGCCCACTCCGCGCCGTGGGCGTCCCAGCCCTCCAGATACTCCTCGTAGGCTGCGCGAACGCGGTGCGACAGCGCGCCCTGTGAGCAGGAGTTCAGGTAGGTCGTGTGCGCGAGGATCGGGAACTCGCCGCGGATCGCCGCGCCTAGCCGCTTGGTCTGCACTGCCACCGGCCAAGCGTACTCGTCGCCGCGTCCCGTGTTAGCGTCGCGCCGTCGTCCACGAGAGGAGGCCCCGGTGCTGTTCCACGTCACCTGGCAGTTCGTCAACGTCACCGAGGAGGGACAGAAGCGCTCGCTCTCCGTGTTCTCCCAGTGGCAGCCGCCCGAGGGCGCCGACTTCAGCCGGGGCTTCTACGGCTTCAGCGACGGGACCGGAGGGGTCGCGATCGTCGACGTCGACAGCGCCGCGACGCTCGCGCGCACGATCGACCCGTGGACCCCGTGGCTCCGCTTCCAGGTCACGCCGATCATGCCGATCGAGGAGTCCGCGCAGATCGCGAACGAGGCGGTCGCCTTCCGCGACTCGATCGGCTGATTTATTAAGGGGTCAGACCCCTTAACAATCCGTGGACAGGGCGTGACGCTCTCGTAGCACGTCCCTAACGGCCGAGGTACGCCTTGCGCAGCCCCTCGTCCTGGAGCAGGTCCGCTGCCTTTCCTTCGAGGACAAGCCGCCCTGTCGAGAGCACGTAGCCGCGGTCGGCGATCGACAGCGAGACGTTCGCGTTCTGCTCGACGACGAGGATTGCGACGCCGGCCTCGTGCACCTCCTTGATGATCTTGAAGTTCTGCTCGACGAGCACCGGCGCGAGGCCCATCGAGGGCTCGTCCATCAGCATCAGCTTCGGCCGCCCCATCAGCGCGCGCGCCATCGCGACCATCTGCTGCTCGCCGCCGGAGAGCGTCCCCGCGAGCTGGGACCGGCGCTCGTACAGGAGCGGGAACAGCCCGTAGACGCGCTCGAAGTCCTCCTTGGACGGCCCGCCGCGCAGGTACGCACCCATCTCCAGGTTCTCGGTGACCGTCATCGGCGCGAACAGCCGCCGGTTCTCGGGAACGATCGCGATCCCGCGCGCGATCCGGTAGCTCGTCGGCCGCCTCGTCACGTCCTCGCCCTGGAGCCGGACCTGGCCGGTCCGCGGCCGGACGATCCCGAGGATCGTCTTCAGCGTCGTCGACTTCCCGGACGCGTTGCCGCCGAGCAGGCAGACGAGCTCGCCCTCGCGGACCTCGATGTTCAGGTCCTGGAGGATGTGGATCAACCCGTAGTAGGTGTTGACTCCCTCGAGGCGAAGGAGCGGCTCGCCGTTCGGGCTCGCGCTGCTCACTGCGCTGCTCACTTCCGCGCCGTCCCGCCGAGCCCGAGGTAGGCCTCGACCACCTTCGGGTCGGTGGCGACCGCCTCGAACGACCCCTCGGCGATCTTCACGCCGTGGTCGAGCGCGACCACCCGGTCCGAGATCCCCTCGACGACGTGCATGTCGTGCTCGATCACGAGGATCGTGTAGCCGCCCTCGTCGCGCAGCTTTCCGATCAGGTCGGTGATCTCGTGCGTCTCCGAGGGGTTCATGCCGGCCGCGGGCTCGTCTAAGAGGAGGATGCGCGGCACCGTCGCCGTCGCCCGCGCGATCTCGAGGCGCCGCCGGTTCGCGTACGAGAGCGAGTACGCGGGCTGGTGCCACCGGTAGCCCATCAGCCGGTCGCCGAAGAAGCGCAGCCGCTCCTCCGCCAGCCGGTGGATCTCCTGCTCCTCCCGGCGCATTCCGGGGGTTCGCAGCATCGACCGGAACGGGCCCGCCTTCGTCCGTCCGTAGCAGGCGGCCATCACGTTGTCCTTCACCGACATGTTCAGGAAGAGCCGCAGCGTCTGGAACGTCCGCGCCACGCCGAGCTGGTTGATCCGGTGCGGCTGCAGCCCGCAGATGTTCCGGCCGTCGAGCAGGATCTGGCCCTCGTCCGGCTCGTAGACGCCCGTGACCAGGTTGAAGACCGTCGTCTTGCCGGCGCCGTTGGGCCCGATCACGCTGACGATCTCGCGCTCGGCCACCTCGAGATCGAGGCCGGAGACGACCCGCAGCCCGCCGAACGAGAGCGACACGTTGCGCAGCTCCAGCAGCGCCACTAGACGATCTCCACGCGCTTCTCGCCGAGCAGCCCGTTCGGCCGCAGGACCATCAGGCTGATCAGGATCACCCCGATGACGATGTAGCGAGTCGGCTCCGGCTTCGCGAGCATCACGTTCTCCCAGACGAACGCCGCCAGGTACAGGATGGGCACGAGCGCGACCGCGCGCACCCAGCCGCGCAGGAGCGTCAGCGCGAGCACCGACGCGATCAGGCCGACGTACGTAACCGCCGGCACCCACGACGCGAGGTGCTCGGGGATGATCACCCAGTCCGACGTCCAGGTCTTGGACGTGCCGGCGACCCACGAGTGGTCGACGGCGTCCGCGATCGCGTGAGCCGCGAAGCCGAACCCGATCACGGCGGCCGCGATGATCGGCAGCCGTCGAGAGAGCTTGAACGCCACGACGAGCCCGGCTGCGAGGATGACGTAGAAGACGCCGCGCGCGTTGCCGGTGTCGCGGAGGAGCTCGAGCAGCACGCTGATCAGGATCGCGCCCAGCACCACGCCCCACTGGCTTCCCTGGCCGCCGAGGATCACCATCGTGTAGACGGTGATGAGCGTGACGAAGTAGAAGCTGAGCGGGAACACGCTCGCGTTCAGCGACGCGAACAGCGTTCCGGTGAGCGCCGCCACGGCGGCGCCGAAGGCGAAGCTCATCAGCTTCAGCCAGTTCACCGGCATCCCCATCACCTCGGCCGCGAGCGGGTCCTCGCGCTGCGATCGCCACGCGCGCCCCGTCCGCGACTCGTTGACGAAGCGGAGCGCGACGAAGACCAGGGCGAACACGCCGAGCGCGATGAAGTAGTACCCGACCGCGAACACGCCGTTGTGCTGGACGGCGATCTCCTTCCCGAAGAAGTCGATCGGGTCGACGTTGAGGAGGCCGTTCGCCCCGCCCGTGACGTTGCCGGCGCCGAACAGGAACTGGTCGCCGTTCGTCGCCAGCGTCTGGAAGAGCTGCAGGAAGAAGAGCGTGACGATCGCGAGGTAGTCGCCGCTCAACCGCCGCGACGGCAGTCCGAGCAGGAGGCCGACGACGGCGCCGATCACGACCACGAGCGGAATCGACAGGACCGCCCACATGTGGATCCCGTAGTGAGGCGAGTCGAGCAGGGCGTACGCGTAGGCGCCGACGCCGTAGAACGCCACGTAGCCGAGGTCGAGGAGGCCGCCCCAGCCGACGACCACGTTCAGGCCGAGGGCGAGGAGCATGTACAGCACGATGTCGAAGCCGTACGCGCGGCGGACGTACCCGCTGTCGGCGAAGACCGGCAACATGCACGCCGCGCCGACGAAGAGCACCAGCCACGCCCACCACGGCACGGCCCGGATCCGCCGCTCGATCAGCCCGAGCCGCGGGGGGAGCCGCCGCTCGAGGTGGCGCGCGACCCACTCGTCGCGCCCGATCGCCGGCGAGGTCAGCGGCGGGTCGGGCCCGGGCGGCGTGGTCGGCGTCGTGTCGCTCACGTCCGCCTACACCTTCTTGATGTCGGGCCGGCCGAGGAGCCCCTGCGGGCGGAAGATCATGAAGGCGATGAGGATGACGAAGATGACGAGGTCGGTCCACCGCGTTCCGGCCGCCTCCGGCCAGATGCGGAAGCCGCCGAAGTGGATCCGGTCGATGTAGCCGGCCGCGTACGACTCGGCGAAGCCGAGGATCAGCCCGCCCGCCATCGCGCCGGGGACGGATCCGATCCCCCCGATGACGGCGGCCGTGAATCCCTTCAGGCCGGAGACGAAGCCGATCGAGACCTGCGTCGGCACGAGCAGCGCGAACAAAACGCCCGCCGCCCCGGCGAGCGCCGAGCCGAGCACGAAGGTGAAGACGATCACCCGGTCGATGTCGATCCCCATCATCGCCGCCGCCTCGCGGTCGAACGATGTGGCGCGCATCGCCTTCCCGGTGCGCGTCTTGTTGACGAGGAACCAGAGGACGACCATCAGGACGAACGCCGAGGCGATGATGATGTCGCGCACGAGCGACACGCGGACGCCGCCGATGTGGAAGCCCTTGAGGAAGAGCGCGCCGTCCGACGCCGAGAAGAGGTTGTAGTCGCGGTACTGCGCGCCGAACAGGAGCTGCATCGAGTACGCCAGGAAGAACGACACGCCGAGCGCGCTGATCAGGGGGGCGATCCGCGGCGCGTCGCGCAGCGGCCGGTAGGCGAAGCGCTCGATCACGACGCCCAGCACCGCGCAGCCCGCCATCGCGGAGAGCGTGATCAGGATCAGCAGCGCCCACAGGGGCACGACCGGGTCGACCGCGCCGCCGAGCGCCTGCAGCACGCCGAAGCCGATGAACGACCCGACCATGAACACGTCGCCGTGCGCGAAGTTGAGCAGCTTCAGGACGCCGTAGACGAGCGTGTAGCCGAGCGCGATCAGCGCGTAGACGCTGCCGAGCGTGAGGCCGTTGACCGTCAGCTGGATGAACTCGTCCACGCCGGCGCCGATCCTCTCAGACGAATGCGGCCCAGCCTAGGCCGGGCCGCATCACGTCCGTCACGTCGTGCTCAGCCGACGAGTTTGTACGAGCCGTTCGGCTGGATCTGGAAGATGTAGAACTTCGCGTTCAGCGGGTCGTTCGACTTCGTGCTGAAGCGGAAGCTTCCACCGAGGATCCAGTTCGAGATCCGCACGTGCTTGATCGCCGAGATCAGCACGCGGCGGTCCTTGAGCGAGCCCTTGCCTGCGCGGCAGGCGTTCTGGATCGCCGTCAGGATCACCTGGACTGCCCCGTAGCTCGGCGGGCCGAACGAGCCGACCGCCTTGCCGGGGTTGTCCTTCTTCCAGCCGGCGATCAACGCGGCGTCCGCGGGGATGCCGGTGATGTCCGGTGCGAAGTTCGACACGTAGGCGCCCGGCGTCTTGAACTGCGACGAGTCGTTCGAGCCGTCGCCGCCGAACACCTTCGCCTTCTTGCCCTGCTCGACGAGCTGCCGCGCGAACGTCTGCGCGTCGCCCGGCTTCTGCGTCGGGAAGAAGACGATCTCGGCGTCGCTCGGAACCCTGGTCACGTAGGACGAGTAGTCCGTCGTCGTGTTGGGTGCCGAGAGCCGGATGACGGTCACGCCGCCCTTGGTCAGGACCGTCTGCGCCGCATCGGCGAGGCCGAGCGAATACGGCTCCTGGAAGTCGAGGAGCACGACCTTCTTCACCTTCAGCTGGTCGATCATGAACTTCGCGTCGCTGGGGCCCTGGATGTAGTCGCCCGGGACGACACGGAAGAACGCGGGCGTCCCCTCCAGGGGCGTTCCCTTCGTGAGCGACGTCCGCGTGGCCGACGGCGAGACATGAGCCATGCCCGCCTGGAAGTACGACTTCGTGGATGCCGCGACCGCTCCCGACGTGGACGGGCCGAGGACGGCGACGACGCTCTTATCGGCGATGAACTTCTGCGCGAGCGCCTGCGCCGGCGCCGGGCCCTGCTCGACCGGCGTGTCGCCGTTCACGAGCGTGACCTTCAGGCCCATCTTCGGGGCGAGCGTCTTGACGGCGTACTTCGCCCAGCTCAGCTGCTCGTTGCCGAGGAAGCCGGCGCCACCCGTCAGCGGGGTGACGAAGCCGATCTTCAGGTTGCCCTTGCAGCTGATCGCCTGGGTCTTGACGGCCGCAGTCTTGTGCGACGGCCCGGCGAGGGCCGCGGTTGCGGCCGCGGCGGCCAGGGCCAGCGCCGCCGCCGTCAAAGGAAGGATCAATCTGTATCTCCGCATGCAGTCTCCTTGCGTGGGGGTTCGGAGGATCGTATTCGGTGGAAGGTAGGACGCCAAGCGTGGCTAGTCGTTAGCCACGTACGCCCGCGATGCGGGGTCGCCGGAGGGATGGAAGACCCCCAGAACCCGCATCGGCGTCGGGCCGGTGTTCTCGAGTGAGTGCTCCTCGAGCGGCGGCAGATGGATGCAGGTGCCGGGCCGCAGCGGCGTGTCCCGGCCCCCGAGGTGGAGGACGCCCTCGCCGTCGACGACGTAGACGACCTCGTCGTAGGTGTGGCTGTGCATCGCCGCCCGCCCCGGCGGGATCGTCCCGACGAACTGGGTGACGTCGAGGCAGCCGGCGTCCTGGTTGACCAGGTAGCGGAACTCGCGGTTCGGGCTCGCCGGCAGCACCGGCCGGTCGGCGTACCGCACCGTCACGTGGGTCCGCTCGGACGCCTCGCACGGTGCCGAGACCGACACGAGCACCAGCTCGTCCGGCCCGGAGTTCTCGATCGCGTAGCGGTCGCCGGGGACGAGGAACGCCCCGGTCTCCGGAGCGAGCTCGTGCGCGTCGTCGCCGAGGAGGAGCGTGCCGCGTCCGGAGGCGACGTACAGCACCTCCTGCCGGTCGCCGGTGTGCCGTTCCTCGGAGCGGCCCGGCGCGAACGTGAGCACGCGCTGCTCGAGCCGCTCGCAGCCGCACGACGCGTCGATCGTCAGGCGTGCCTGCCCCGTCCCGCTCTCCGGCTGCGGCTCGACTTCGCGATCCGAGACGACGTAGCCGGAGGTCATTCCGTGACCGCGGCGAGCACCTCTTCCGGGTGGGCCGCGGCGTCCTTCACGTCCCAGACCTGCTCGACCACGCCGTCCGCGTCGAGCAGGAAGGTGACGCGGCGGGGAAGCATGCCGTACTCGCCGTAATCCTTGAGCAGACCGAGCTCCGTCGTCAGCGTGCCGCCGCTGTCCGCGACGAGCGGGAAGTCGAGGCCGCATTCCCGGCGAAACTCGTCGTGGCGCTCGTCGCTGTCGAGGCTGATGCCGATCACCTCGTACCCGGCCTCGCGAAATCGCCCGTACCGGTCGTTGAACGCCTTGGCCTCGAGCGTGCACCCCGGAGTCAGGTCCTCCGGGTAGAAGTACACGACGGCCGGACCTTCCGGCTGCACGGGCAGCTTCTCGACGGGGAAGCGCTCACCGACCTGGAGCATCGCCGTCAATCCTACGTGGGCGTCTCGCCCGCGAGGATGCGGGTCAGCGTCGAGAGGTCGATGTTCCCGCCCGAGACGATGCAGGCGACCCTGCCGCTGCCGGCTCGTCCGGCGAGCGCGACGGCGAGGGCGAGCGCGCCCGCGCCCTCCGCGATCACCCGAACGCGCTCGGCGAGCAGGCGGATCGCCGCCGCGGTCTCCTCGAGCGTGGCGACGTGAGAGCCGTCGAGGACCTCCTGGACGCGAGGCCACATCGCCGGCAGCGCCTTCCGCGCGCCGGCGCCGTCCACGAACGACGGTGTGTACTCGACCTCGGCTGGCTCCCCGGCGGCCAGCGCGGCGCCGACGGCTGCGGCCGTCTCCGGCTCGACCGCGAACACCTTCACGTCCGGCCGGAGTTGCTTCACGGCGCTGGCGATCCCAGTCGAGAGCCCGCCGCCCCCGTACGGGATCAGAACCGTGTCCACGTCGGGCAGGTCCTCGACGAGCTCGAGACCGATCGTCCCGTTCCCGGCCATCACCAGCTCGTCCTGGACCGGGTGGACGAACAGCCCCTCGGCGCCGTCGAACCGGGACTCCTCGATCGCCTGCCACCAGCGCTCGTACGGCGCCTTGACTACGCGACCGCCGAGTCGCTCGATCGCGTCCAGCTTCGTCTGCGGCGCGTGGTCGGGGACGACGATCGTCGCCGGCACTCCGGCCTCGCGTGCCGCCCAGGAGACCCCCTGAGCCATGTTCCCCGCGCTGGCGGTCACGACGCCGCCCGCGAGCTCCTCCGGTGATGCGGCCCGGATCGCGTTGGTCGCGCCGCGGATCTTGAACGACCCGATCGGCTGCAGGTTCTCGAGCTTCAGCCAGATCTCAGCCGGTGCGTCGACCGGCAGCCGCACGAGCGGCGTCCGGACAGCGGCACCTGCGATCCGCTCCCGCGCGCGCTCGATCTCCGCGAGCGGGATCAAAACTCGACGGTCGTGCCGCGCCCGGCCTGCTCCGCCCGGCGAACGACGTACTCGGCAGCCGCGAGGTCCTCGACCGCGAGGCCCATCGACCGGAAGACGGTCAGCTCGTCCGGCGACTGCCTGCCGGGGCGGGAGCCGATCAGCACCTCGCCGATCTCCCCGCGGATGTGGTCCGGTCCGATCGCGCCCTGCTCGAGGGCATCCCGGTAGTCCGCCGCCTCGTTCTCGGTCGACTCGCGCCGGTCTACGTAGAACGACGCCGCGGCGATCGTCCCGGGGTCGAGCTCGCGCATCCGCGGCGGCCGGCCGCCGATCGAGTTGACATGCGCGCCCGCCTCGAGCCAGCCGAGCTCGAGCACCGGCGCGGTCGCGTTCGTCGCGGTGACGACGACGTCCGCGCCGGCGACTGCCTCTTCGGCGGTCGCGACCGCCTCCGCCTCCGGCGCCCGCTCGGCGACCGCTTCCGCGTGCTCGCGCGTGGGGCTGTAGACGCGGATCTGCTCGAAGTCCCGCACTGCCCGCATCGCGTCCAGGTGCGTGTGGGCCTGCACGCCGCCGCCGAGGATCCCGAGCGTGCGCGCGTCCTCGCGGGCGAGCAATCGCGTCGCGACGCCCGACACGGCAGCCGTGCGGATCGCCGTCACCGCTGAGGCGTTCAGCAGCGCCCGCACCTCGCCGGTCTCGCCGTCGAAGAGCGTGACGGTCCCCTGGTGCGCGTCGAGCCCGCGCTTCGGGTTCTCCGGGAAGACGCAGACGGTCTTCAAGGAGTACGCCGCCCCCGCGCCGGCGCGGTGCGCGGGCATCAGCCCGATCAGGTTCCCCTGCCCGGGCGGCGCGAAGACGTAGCGCAGCGGCTGGGAGAGCTCCTCCCGCGCGAGCGCGGCCAGCGCCTCCGCCATCGCGTCGATGCAGCCCTCCATGTCGAGGAGCTCCTCGACCTCGTGCTGGTTGAGAATCAGGACGGCCATCGGAAGAGCGAGCCTACTTCCTCGCGCTCGGAGGGCGTGAGCCTGAGGGAGAGCGCCTCGCGCACCGGGTCGAGGTGTGCCGGCCGGCGCGGGCCGACGACCGCGGAAGACGCACCGCCGAGCACCCAGGCCAGCGCGAGCCCGGCACTGCTCACGGAGCGGGCGGCCGCCTCGCGCTCGAGAGCCGCGATCGCGTCGTACACCCGCTCGTCGTCGAGGTGCAGGTACGGCTCGGGGCGCAGAGCCATCCGCGACCCGCTCGTCGGCGGCTCGCCGCGTCTGTACTTCCCGGTCAGCCAGCCCCCGGCGAGCGGGCTGAACGCCTCGTAGTCGATCCCGCGCTCGCGGCAGAGGGGAATGACCTCCGCCTCGTCCGCGCGGTCGAGCAGCGAGTAGGAGTTCTGGACGAGGCTCGGCGTGCCGTGCTCGAGCCACTCGCGCAGCGCTGTTGCGTCGACGTTGCTGATCCCCCAGCGTTCGACGACCCCCTGGTCGACGAGCTCCGTGAACGCGCCGGCCGTTTCGCCCACGGGGGTCTGCGGGTCGGGCTCGTGCGAGAGGTACAGGTGGATCCGGTCGATCCGCAGGCGCTCGAGGCTCGAGGCCGCCTGCCTGAGCACGCGGTCGCGCGACAGGCCGCGGTCGGCTCCGGTGTCCATCGGATTGAACGTCTTCGTCGTGATCCGCGGCCTGTTGCCTGTCGCCGCGATCCAGTCGCCGATCCACGTCTCGCTGCGGCCTCCGCCGTATGCGTCGGCGGTGTCGAACCAGCGCAGGCCGAGCGCCCACCCGGCGTCCATCACCGCGAACGCCTCCTCGCGGCTCTCCCCCTGCCCGAAGAAGGCGGGCGCCGAGCCGATCCCGCCGAAGTTGCCGCACCCGAGAACGACCCTCATCGCGGCCCATCCTATGTTTGCGAGAATCGGTCCGATTCGATCGAGGAGGAGAGCAAATGGCCTTCGAGCTACCGCCGCTGCCGTACGACCACGCCGCGCTCGAGCCCCATATCGACGCGCGCACGATGGAGATCCACCACGGAAAGCACCACCAGGCGTACATCGACAACGCGAACAAGGCGCTGGACGGCACCGAATGGGCGGACAAGTCCGTCGAGGACGTGCTGCGCAACCTCGACTCCGTTCCGGAGGACAAGCGCACCGCGGTCCGCAACAACGCCGGCGGGCACGCGAACCACTCACTCTTCTGGCAGGTGATGAGCCCCGACGGTGGCGGCGAGCCCGAAGGTGCGCTGGCGGAGGCGATCGGCGACTTCTCCGCGTTCAAGGAGCAGTTCGCCCAGGCCGGCGTCACGCGCTTCGGTAGCGGCTGGGCGTGGCTCGTCTGGAACGGGTCGGACGTCGCGATCACGTCCACGCCGAACCAGGACAGCCCGATCCTCGACGGCCAGGTGCCGCTGCTCGGGCTGGACGTGTGGGAGCACGCCTACTACCTCAACTACCAGAACCGCCGCCCCGACTACATCGCCGCGTGGTGGAACGTCGTCAACTGGCCGGAGGTGACTCGCCGCTACGAGGCGGCGCGCGGCTCGTAACCACGCCGACTCCTCACCCGGTCGGGTCGCGACGAATCCCCCCTCGGGGGGACGTGAGCGAGGACCGCTCGCTCCTACGTTGGGCGTATCGACGCGAAAGCCCACACCGTTCGGAGACCGAGACTAGGCTGGTTCCTCGCCGGCATCGCCCTGTCGCTGGCCCTGCTTGCCGGCACGGCGAACGCGGCCCGCCCGGACGTTGCGCCGGGGCACTCGTACGTTTCTCCGTCGCTGCTCGCGAAGGCGAAGGACAAGCCGGACGCAAGGGTCCGCGTGATCGTTCAGGGCAGCTCGAGCGTCTCAGCCGCGCTGGCCGTGACCGCCCAGGGCGGTGTCCTGGACGGCGACAAGGTCCTCAAGCACCTCGGCATCGTCAAGGCAGTCGCGGCCGAGATGAAGGCAAAGCGGGTCGCGAGGCTCGCCGACGTTCCCGGCCTGGCCGTCACGCCGGACGACCCGGTTGCGGCTTCCGACTTCTCATCTGACCAGCTCTGGCCTTTGGCGTCGGGCAACGCGTCGTTGTGGAGTGCCGTCGACCAGGCGCCCGTGTCGGCGCTGCCCACGATCGCGATCGTCGACTCCGGCATCGACGCCACGCGCGCCGACGTTGCGGGCCGCGTGCTCGCCAGCGTCGACCTCGCGACCTCCACCCCCGACTCTCCCGGTGACGGCCGCGGCCACGGAACCTTCGTCGCCGGCATCGCCGCAGGCTCCGCGCCCGGTCATGCGGGCGCCGCGCCCGGCGCGAAGCTCGTCTCGGTCGACGTCCTCAACGACGACGGGATGGGCTGGACGAGCGACATCGTCGCCGGCGCGGACTGGATCCTCCAGCACAAGGATCAGTACGGCATCCGCGTCGCCAACTTCTCCCTGACCGGCTCGTCGGACAGCTCCTTCATGTTCGACCCCCTCGACAAGGCGGTCGAGCGGCTGTGGCTCTCGGGCGTCACCGTCGTCGCCGCAGTCGGCAACTACGGACTGGGCGCGGAAGGCGCGGTCGCGTACGCGCCCGGCAACGATCCCTTCGTGATCAGCGTCGGCGCGGCCGACCTCGCCGGCTCGGCGGATGCGTCGGACGACTTCGCCGCCCCGTGGTCGGTCTTCGGCTACACGTACGACGGCTTCCGGAAGCCCGAGGTCAGTGCACCCGGCCGGTACATGGTCGGACCCGTGCCCAGCGGCGCGACGCTCGCATCCGAGCGGCCCAGCGCCGTCGTCGCACCCGGGTACATGCAGCTGTCCGGAACGTCGTTCGCAACCGCGGTCGTCTCGGGCGCGGCAGCACACGTGCTCGCGCTGCATCCCGAGTACACGCCCAACCAAGTCAAGGGCGCGCTCATGGTCGCGTCGATGGCGACTGCCGCCACCGACGGCTCGCTGGGAATGGGCGAGGTCGATGCAGCCGCGGCCGCCGCGGTCGTCGCTCCCCCCAATCCGAACGCGGCGCTCGACCAGTTCGTGTCCACAGATGCCTCCGGGACCGTGTTCGACGCGGACAGCTGGGCGAACGTCGCCCAGAACGACCCGAGCTGGAACACGGCGAACTAGAACAGCGCGAACTGGAACAGCTCGAACTGGAACAGCGCGAACTGGAACAGCTCGAACTGGAACAGTGCGAACTGGAACAGCGCGAACTGGAACAGCGCGACCTTCGTGGACTGAGTCCGGAGAGAAATATGAGCGTAGGCTCGACGGAGCTCATCAGTAGCGGAGGTGCCGGCTTTGCCGGCGTCGTAGCGGGGCGATGAGCGCCGGAACGGCACCAGCGGCTGCGGGTGCGGGCATCGTCCGAGGTCGGGCGCCGGGACTGAATCCGGCCGCGGCTGCGTTCCTGCTGCTCGTCGTCGCGGGCGGCGCCGTCGCCGCGGTCCCCTTCCACCTGCATTCGGCCACCGACGCCGATTGGCTCCTCTTCGCCGTGCTGAGCCTCTGCGCCAGCGCGGCCCAGCTGATCGTCGTCCAGACGCCGGTTCACCAGGCGCGCTACACGACCAGCGTCTTCTTCGTCGCGGGCGCGGTCCTGCTGCCCCCGCAGCTTGTCGCGCTGATGTGCGTGATCGCGCACATTCCGGAGTGGATCCGCTTCAAGTACCCGTGGTACATCCAGACGTTCAACATCGCGAACTGGATCTGCGCCTCCCTCACAGTCCACTTCCTCGTCAACGCGACGCTCGAGCCGCGGCACCTCGACGCGGCGCTTCCGCGCCTCGCGCTCGTCGGAGCGGCTGCCGCGGTCCTCTGCGCGCTGATCAACCACGCGCTGCTTGCGCACATGCTCCGCCTGGCGCGCGGGAAGTCGTACCGCGAGAGCGGCCTGTTCAACTTCGGCAGCTTCTCGACCGAGGTCGTGCTTGCGGCGCTCGGCATCGGCTTCGCCGCCGTCTGGGTGCTCGCGCCTCCGCTCGTCCCGTTCGTGCTCGCGCCGCTGCTCGTCGTCTACCGCTCGCTCCAGCTCCCGAGCCTGGAGATGGCCGCGCGTCTCGACCCGAAGACGGAGCTCTTCAACGCGCGCTACTTCACCGGCGCGCTCGGCAGCGAGATCGAGCGGGCAAAGCGCTTCGAGCGTCCGCTCTCGATCCTGCTCGGCGACCTCGACCTGCTGCGCGACGTGAACAACACCTACGGCCACCTCGCCGGCGACGTCGTTCTGCGGGGCGTCGCGGACGTCCTCCGCGAGCAGCTTCGGCCCTTCGACATCCCGTGCCGGTTCGGCGGCGAGGAGTTCGCGGTCGCTCTCCCGGAAGCCTCGCACGACGACGCGCTCGCGATCGCCGAGCGCATCCGGCAGGCGGTTGCGACCTCGAGCTTCCGGCTGCCGAGCGGCGACGGGGTCATCCAGGCAACGCTGTCGATCGGCGTCGCGACCTACCCCGACCACGAGACCGTGGACGCGCTGATCCACCACGCCGACCTCGCGCTCTACCGCTCCAAGGCGCTGGGGCGCAACCGGGTCTCCGGCTCGGCGACACTGGCCGTCGTCCCCGCGGACCAGCCGGCACCGGCTCCGACGCTGCGACCGGAGCCGAAGCCCGCTCAGGTCCCGGATCGCGCGCATCGTCCGAGGACGGCGCCGGGGCGCCTCGGCGTCGTCGAGTTCGTCGCAGGGATCGCGGCGGTGGCCGGCGTGCTCACCGGCTACCTCGCCGTCGGCGTGGTCGGAGTCGCCGCGAGGCGGCCGTGGGAGTTCGTCGCCTTCCTCGCGCTCTCGGCCGGCCTCCAGCTGATCGGGACGAGCATGTACGGCCGAGGCACGGACGCCGCATCGGCGATCGGGATCATCGCGGCCGGCTTCGTCCTCGGGCCGGAGGCGGCGGTGGCGACTGCCCTGGTCGCGGCGGCGGTACAGGCGGTTCGCAAGCGCGGCAAGCCGTATCGCGCCGTCTTTGACCTGGCCGACTTCGCCCTCTCCGCCGCCGCCTCGGCGTACGTCTGGCTCCTCCTGGCCGGCGACTCCTCCGTCGCCCTCGGCTTCGGCGTCGCGCTCGTGGCCGGGATCGCCTACAAGGCGGTCAACGTCGGGCTCCTCTGCATCGCGATGAGCATCGAGGAGGGCATCCCCGTGTCCGCCATCTGGCGCGAGCGCTTCGGCTGGGCGGCGCCGCACTACCTCACCTTCGGGCCGCTGGCGTACGCCACCGAGCTCGCCTACGACCACATGGGCCTGCTCGGCCTCGCCACCTTCGCGGTACCGCCGGTCCTGCTCGCGTTCTCGATGCGTCAGTACCTGGAGCGAACGCGCGCCTCCGTCGACGAGGTTCGGCGCATCAACGAGGAGCTCGAGCTGAGCAAGGAGCGCGTCCATCGCACGTACCTGGCGACGATCGCCGCGCTCTCGCGCTCGATCGAGGCGAAGGACGACTACAGCGGGGGACACGTCGAGCGCGTCCGCGTCCTCTCCGTCGCGCTCGCCCGGACGCTCGGATACAGCGGCGACGAGCTGGACGCCATCGAGGTCGGCGCCCTGCTGCACGACATCGGCAAGATCGGCGTCCCCGAACGGATCCTGAACAAGCCCGGCCCGCTCTCCGAGGCCGAATGGGCGGAGATGAAGCAGCACCCCGTCACCTCGGACTACATCCTCTCGGGCATCGAGATGCACCCCTTCGTCCGGCAGATCGTGCGGTCGAGCCACGAGCGCATCGACGGGCAGGGGTACCCGGACGGCCTGAGCGGGGACGAGATCCCGCTCCCCGCGCGGATCGTCTTCGTCGCCGACGCCTTCGATGCGCTCGCAAGCGACCGGCCCTATCGCCCGGGTCGCCCGGTCGCCGAGGCGATGGACGAGCTGCGCGGCCACGCCGGCACGCAGTTCTGCCCGATCGTGCTTGCCGCGCTCGAGTGCCTCTGGCGCGACCAGCCGGAGACGCTGAACGGCTCGAAGACGCGGCTGCGCGCCGTCGGCTAGCTCTTAGGTCTCGCCGACGTACCGAACCAGGTCGCCGCCGAGCGCCGCGAGCTGCTCGCGCTCGATCCGGTACAGCACGTACCAGCCCTGGCGGCGGGTGGAGAGGAGCCCCGCCGCCGTCAGTGCCTTCAGGTGCTTCGAGAGCCCCGACTCGCTCAGCCCGACGAGCGGGGCGAGCTCCTCCGTCGAGCGCGGCCGCGCGGCGACGAGCCGCAGGATGCGCAGGCGCGTCGGGTCCGCCGCCGCCCGCAGGCCGCGCAGCAAGGCCTCGGGTGGGGTCGTGTGCGAGAGCCGCCCGCCCATCGTCCGCGGCGGGTAGAGGACGGCCAGCGGCCACGGTCCGTCGCAGTTGATCCGCACGTGCGGCCAGACGTACACGCTGGGGATGAGCCGAAGCGGGTTCGCGGGGTCGACCGTCACGTCGTGGTCGTGCAGCGAGCGGCGCACCAGGCGGCGTTCCGCCGGGTCGACCTCGAGCTCCGACCGGATCCGCCCGAGCAACTCGATCGGGTCTTCCCGGACGGCGTGCTCCGCCTCTTCGGCAAGCGCCGGCTCGAGCCGCTCCCACTCCGCCGCGAACGACTCCGCCCAGTAGGCGGCGAGCATGTCGACGATCCGCGCCTGCACCGCGGCCGGGTCGTCGAACAGCTGCTCCGCGAGCTCAGGGCCGCCTGCGTCGCAGTACGCGAGCCGCCGCCGGATGCGCTCGCGGACCTCGTCCTGGTCGAGGCTCTCGGGCCCGGCGCTCGGCTCCATGTAGAAGAACGCCGGCCGCGCGATCTCGTACTGCGCCCGCTCCGGCGCCATGGCCGCGAAGGCGGCGAGCGCCTCCTCGAACGTCTGCGTCGCCTCGGCTCGCTCGGGGAGCATGAAGTCCGCGGTGATGTCCGAGTAGAGGAAGAAGAACGTCCGGATCTCGCGCTTCAGCGCGGGCGACAACCTGCGCATCCGGCGGATCCAGGGGTGCTGGAGCGGGTGGCCCTTCGGATCCATGAGGACGTGGAGGCTGAGGACGGCCTCGGCGAGCGGTGCCGGCGCGACGTGGACGAGCCCGTTCGGCGACTCCGGCACCCGGACCCTGATTGCCATTTGATCCTCTCTTCGGCGAAGCAGTTGCCAGCGCCGATGGTAGCCGCCTAGCCTGGCCGCCCATGAAGGCCCTGCTCCTGGCCGCCTTGCTGCCGCTCGCGGCCTCCGGCAGCCAGGTGGTGGCGAAGATTCCGGTCCGAGGCACGCCGTGCGGCGTGGTCGGCGCGAACGGCTCCGTCTGGGTGACCGAGCCGGCGAACGGGCGCCTCGTGCAGATCGATCCCGCGACGAACCGCGTCACGCGGCAGGTGCGGACCGACCCGAAGCCGTGCGAGCTGAAGTTCGCGGCCGGGTCGCTCTGGGTCGTCACCCAGAGCGGCAAGCTCGACCGCTTCGACCCCGCAACCGGCAAGCGCCTCGCGTCGATCCCGGTCGGCTCGACCACCTACGACGTCATGTACGCCGCCCGCTCGATCTGGATCACGAACCGGGGCAGCGGCACGGTGCAGCGGATCAGCCCGGTCTCGAACCGGGTCCTGAAGACCGTGCGCTTCCCGATCCCGGCGGCGCCCGCCGGCATCGGCTGGGCGGCGGGGGCGGTCTGGGTCGGCGACGACCACGGCAAGGCGGTCTTCCGGCTCGACCCCCGGACGTACAGGTTCACCCGAGTCGTCTCCGGAGGCAACGCAGCGTCGTGGATTGCCGTGAACGGCACGGACGTCTGGGTCTCGAACACGAGCGACGGCTCCGTGACGCGCATCGACGGCGTCGCCCGGAAGGCGGTCGCGACCGTGAAGGTCGGGATCACGCCCGTCAACCTGGACGTGATCGACGGCGACGTCTGGGTCCCGGACGACAACGGCGACACCGTGACGCGGATCGACGGCGAGACCGGCAGCGTGGTCGAGACGATCAAGACCCAGGGCAACCCTGCGGTCGTCGCCGGGGCGGAGGGTGACGTGTGGGCGACGATGTTCTCGGGCGGCCAGGTCTGGCGGATCCACCCGGAGTAGGAGCACAGTGACACTCGCGTTCCTGCTGCCCGCCGTGCTTCTCGCAGGCACCGTGTCGCCGCCGGCGCCGTCCGTGACCGGGCCGCGCCAGACGGCGTCGCAGGAGCCGACATTCGTCTTCCGCGCGGCGGGCGCGAAGCGCTTCGCCTGCGCGTTCGACTCGACCCGGCTGCATGCGTGCCCCGAGCGCTACTCGCAGTGGCTGAGCGTGGGGGTTCACACGCTGCGCGTCCAGGCGCTCTCCTCCACGGGCGCGCGCAGCCGGGTCGTCACCGTCCGGGTGCGGGTTGCCTCGCCCTCCGGCCTCTACACGGACGCCCGCGTGCAGGTCGGAGCGGGCGCCGGCGTGCCCGCGGTGGCGGGCGACGCCGTGTGGGTACCGAACACGCGCGCCGGCACGCTCTCCCGAGTCGACCCGACCAGCGGGAAGGTCGTCGCCACGCTGACGCTCGGCGACGCGGTCCGCCGCGGGGGCTTCCTCGACTCCGCGGTGGTCGCGGGCGGAGGCGTATGGGTTGCTCGTGACGCCGCCGACGAGATCGACCGCGTCGACCCGGCGACCGATGCGATCCAGGCGAGGATCAAGGTTGCCTCTCGACCCGGCGGCCTCGCGACCGGCGGCGGGTTCGTGTGGGCGTTCCACTTCCTCGGCGACGTCGTCACCCGGCTCGATCCCGCCACCGGCACGAAGACCACCTTCAGCGTCCCCGGCGCCCTCGGTACCGGCATCGCGTTCGCCGGCGACGCCGTCTGGCTGCTGACGGTGCAGCCCTCGACGCTCGTCAAGCTCGACCCGGAGCGCGGCACCGTCCTGGCCCGGGTGGCAGTCGCGCCGCCGACGGCGCAGAAACACGGGCTGATCGACGCCTGGTGGGTCACGGCGGGCAGCGGGTCGCTCTGGCTGGCGAACGCGAACTACGACGTCGTCACGCGCGTCGACGCCGTGACGGCAACGGTGGTCGCGACGATTCCCGTCTCGGCCCCGGCTCCGTTCGGCGTCGCCTTCTTCGGGGGAGCTGCCTGGGTTGCCGGCTCGGGAAAGGTCGCGCGCCTCGATCCCGCGACGAACCGCGTCACGGGGACCGTGACCCTTTCGGCAGGCTCCTCTCCGTTCTTCACGCAGGTGGCAAGCGGCGACGCGGGCCTGTGGGCGACTGACTACGACCGCGGACTGCTGTACCGGATCCACGTCGCGCTGTAACGTTCGCTGCAGTCTGTTGTCGTCGCGATGGAGGTCCGGCAGGTGTTTTCGATTCGTCGCGCTCGGCTGATCGCCTCGGCATGCGTCCTCGCGGGGTTGATCGCCGCCGTCGCCAGGGCGGCGTCGGAGGCGCTCGACCCGAGCTTCAGCACCGACGGCGTGGAGCTGATCGATTTCGGCCGGGGGAGCAGCGACGAGGCGACGGCAGTCGCGATCCAGGAGGACGGGAAGATCGTCACCGCCGGCTACGGCACTCGCGGGGGTAGCTCCGACTTCGCGGTCGCGCGCAACATGCCGAGCGGGGAGCGCGACCGGAGCTTCGGCACCGCCGGCAGAGTGCTCACGGACGTCGCCGACTTCAGCGGCGACTTCGGCGAGGCGGTCGCGATCCAGGAGGACGGGAAGATCGTCGTCGCCGGCTGGACGAACTTCGGCGCAGGCGGCAGCAGCGACTTCGTGCTCGCCCGGTACAGAAAGTCGGGCGTCCTCGATCCGACCTTCGGCAACGGCGGCATGGTCCTCAGCGACCTCGGCTCGGCGAGCTCCGACCACGCGTTGGCGGTCGCGATCCAGGACAACGGGAAGATCGTCGTGGCCGGCGACAGCGACGCGGGCGGGGGCCGAGACTTCGCGGTCGCCCGCTACACGCGCAGCGGCACGCTCGACCCCGACTTCGGCGCCGGCGGCATCGTGCTCACCGATCTCGGCTCCGCAGTCGAGGACGTCGCGCACACCGTCGCGATCCAGCGAGACGGGCAGATCGTCGTCGCGGGCGAGAGCGGGACCGGCAGCGGCTCCGACTTCGCGCTCGCCCGGTACTCGCGGAGCGGGGCGCTCGACTCCGACTTCGGCACAGGCGGCAAGGTGGTCACCGACCTCGGCTCCTCGAGCAGGGACGTCGGGCGCGCCGTCGCGATCCAGCAGGACGGGAGGATCGTCGTCGCGGGCTGGAGGATGCCCGCCGGCGGCAGCTCCGACTTCGCCCTCACGCGGTACAGGAAGAACGGCGCGCTCGACTCGAGCTTCGGTCCCGGCGGCGTGGTGCTGAGCGATCTTCTCGGCTTCGACCTCGCCACTGCGGTCGCGATCCAGCCGGACGGAAAGATCCTCGCCGCCGGCGGGAGTGACGCCGGCCGCGGCTCGGACTTCGCGGTCGCCCGGTACACGACGACGGGCGCGCTCGACGCGACCTACGGCACCGGCGGCGCCGTGACCACCGACCTCGGCGCCAAGAGGTACGACTTCGCCTTCGACGTCGCCGTCCAGGCCGACGGGAAGATCGTCGTCGCGGGCTTCAGCTACGCCGGCGCCGGCGGCGGCAGCAGCGACAACTTCGGGGTCGCCCGCTACCTGCCCTAGCAGGGGCGTACGATCGCGCGGTGGAGGGTTTCTCCCCGGCTGCGCCCGGCCGTGCGCGTCAGATGGAGGTCTACCTCGCGGGCCTCCGCGGCAGGAAGCCGCGCGTCCCGGTCGACTTTCCGAGGCTCGAGGACGCGGCCCGGCGCAAACTGCCACGGCGGGCCTTCGCGTACGTCGCCGGCGGCGCGGGGATGGAGCGCACGATGGCCGCGAACCTGGCTGCGTTCGAGCGGCGCCGGATCGTCCCCCGCATGCTGCGCGACGTCTCCACCCGAGACCTCTCGGTGGAGCTGTTCGGACGGCGCCTCTCCTCGCCGTTCCTGCTCGCGCCGGTCGGGGCGCTCGAGCTCGTCCACCGCGACGCCGATGCCGCGGTAGCCCGGGCGGCCGCGGCGGCAGGCGTGCCGATGATCCTCTCGAGCCAGGCCTCGCGACCGATGGAGGAGTGCGCGGGGCTGCTCGGGCAGGCGGCGCGCTGGTTCCAGCTGTACTGGAGCACGCTCGACGACGTCGCCGCGAGCTTCGTCAGGCGGGCCCAGGCCTGCGGCTGCGAGGCGATCGTGGTCACGCTCGACACGACGCTGTTGGGCTGGCGCTGCCGCGACCTCGACCTGGCCCACCTCCCGTTCGCCTACGCACAGGGGCTCGCGCAGTACACGAGCGACCCGGCCTTCACTGCTGCGCTCCGGCCGGCGCCGCTGCCGCGCTCGGGTCGCCCGACCCTGGCGGCGATCCGCTGGCTCCTGCGCGTCAAGCGCGGGTATCCGGGCGGCCTCCGCGCGAACCTGCGCTCGGAGCTGCCGTTCGCCTCCGTGCGCCAGTTCCTGGAGACCTACTCGCGGCCGTCGCTCACGTGGGGGCACCTTGCCTGGCTGCGTGGCCTGACGCAGCTGCCGATCGTGCTCAAGGGCATCCTCCATCCGGACGACGCGCGGCTCGCGGTCGAGCATGGGGTCGACGGGATCGTCGTCTCCAACCACGGCGGGCGGCAGGTGGACGGAGCGCTCGGCAGCCTCGACGCGCTCCCGGGTGTCGTCGAGGCCGTCGGCGGGCGCATCCCGGTGCTGCTCGACAGCGGCATCCGGACGGGCGCCGACGCCTTCAAGGCGCTCGCGCTCGGCGCGACCGCCGTCCTGGTCGGACGCCCCTACGTGTACGGGCTCGGGCTCGCGGGGGAGGAGGGCGTCCGCGAGGTGATCGACAACCTCGTCGCCGAGTTCGACCTGACCCTGGGGCTGTCCGGGTGCGCAGCGACGGCGGAGATCGGGCCGGAGTGTCTACAGTCGGTTCCGTGAAGGTCGAGATCTTCTACTGCCCGGTCTGAAGCGGCTACGACGAACGGGCCGCGAGTCTCGTGGCCGAGCTGCGCGCGCAGGGCTTCGACGCCGAGGACATCGAGGGCGAAACGAGCCAGTTCGACGTCGTCGCCGACGGTGAGCTCGTGTTCTCGAAGGAGCAGCAGGGGCGGTTCCCGGATCCGAGCGAGGTCCTCGACGTGCTTCGGCGCCGTTAGCGGACCTCTCGCGCCGGAGCCGGCGTATCTGGGGTGTGAACAGGCGCGAGTTCGTGGTCGGCGCGGCGCTCGCCGCCGCCTTCCCTTCTCGTGCGCTCGCCGCCGACGGCGAGCCGCTCGTGCTCGTCACCGCGGATCTCGAGGCCGGCGTGCTCGCCGTCGACGCGGTGAGCGGCCGCGTGCGCAAGCGGATCGGCACGCTCGACGGCCCGCGGAGCATCGAGGCCGCGGGCTCGTTCGCGGTCGTCGGCCACTCCGAGCGAGGCGCGGTCAGCCTGATCGACACCCGCAGGCTCGCGGTCGTGCGCGTGCTCGGCGGGTTCCGCGAGCCTCGGTACACCGCGGCCCACCCGGACGGGCGTCACGCGTACGTCACCGATGCGGGTCGCGGCGAGGTCGCCGTCCTCGACCTGGTCCGCGGCCGCGTCGTCGCGCGGCTCGCCGTCGGCGCGCGGGCTCGGCACGTCACGATCGACCCGCGAGGGCGCCGGCTCTGGGTCGCGCTCGGGTCGACGGCGGAGGAGATCGCGGTCCTCGGGGTCGACGCGCCCGACCGCCTGCGGCTGCTGCACCGGTTCTCGCCGCCGTTTCGTGCGCACGACGTCGGCTTCGCGCCGGACGGGCGCCACGTCTGGGTCAGCTCCGGTGACCGCTTCGAGCTCGCGGTCTAGGACGCGCGGACGGGTCGCCTCGTCGCGCAGCCCTCCGGTGACTGGCCGCCGCAGCACGTCACGTTTGCCGGCGGCATGGCGTACGTGACGAGCGGCTGGAGCGGGACGCTTCGCGTCCACCGCGTCGACGGCCGCCCGCTGCGGCAGGTTCCGGTCCCTGTCGGCTCGTACAACGTTCAGCAGGGCGACGGGCGCGTCGTCACGCCGTCGCTCGGGCACGGGACGCTGTCGATCCTCGACCGGGGCGGCCGCCTCGTGCGCCGGGAGCGCGTCGCCCGCTCGTCGCACGACGCCTGCGTCATCGGTCGCTAGGCGCAGCACCAGCCGAGCACCCGCGGGAAGCCGCCGCCGAACTGCTCGGTCAGGTGCGAGTAGGCGAGCAGGCGCCGGACGCCCGTCGACCGGATGAAGATCCACTGGCCCGCGCTCGGCCACGTGAGCAGGAGCCAGTGCCCGTCGGGCGACCAGGCGACGTCGCCGAACCCGCCGGCGCCCGCGAAGATCTGGCGTGGCTTCGCTTCCGGAGCGTCGGCGTCGAGGAGCAGCAGCCGGCCGTTTTGGACGAGTGCGAGCTCGTGTGTGTCGGGAGCGAAGGCCGCCGCGACGATCCCGCGGATCGAGCGAACCGAGGGGCGTGCACCCGCGAAGACGACGAGCTTGTCCGCTGTGACGAGCACGAGGCGGGCGCCGTCCGAGGACCACGCGAGCAGGCGCGGGTCGGAGTACGGCGCCGAGCGCCACGACAGCGAGCAGCGGTCTGCGTCGAGCACGTACAC
>DATENZ010000092.1:0-18206 GCA_035274625.1 Gaiellaceae bacterium | reverse complement strand
TGTGGCGCGCGCGGTCGGCCTCGCCGACGCTTCGGCCCGCGGCCGCATACGCCGCGCCGGCGACGAGCGCCATGCCCGCGGCCCCGATCACGCCGAACCAGGCGCCGTCGCTCACGCGGTCGGCGTACCGCTGCAGGTCGTCCGTGAGCGCCGGCCGTGAGAACGCCCAGAGTGCGACGAGCGCCGCAACCGGCGTCGCCAGAACGAGTGCCGCGAAGCTCTCCAGCCGGTCGCGCGTCAATCCGAGCCACGCGAGCGCTGTCAGTGCTGCAACGGCGATTCCGGCGCGCGAATAGGTCAGGACGACGACGAGCTCCGCGAGATAGACGAGCACGGCGCCCGCGGCACGCGTCGCCCGCTGGTGCGTGCGGCCGGACGCAACCCAGAGACCGAGCGCCACCGCGACCGCCGCGGCCAGTGCGAGCGAGTTCCAGTACCCGACCGGGTTCCGGAGCCGAGCCACACGTTCGCCGCCCGGGAAGAGCGCCGGGATCACCTTCCCGAGCAGCGCCCAGAGCAGGACGAGCGCCAGGAGCGCAGCGAGGCCCGCCGCGGCGGTCCGGGCGGGGCGCGGCAAGGCCGCGGCGAGGAGACCCAGGCCGAGGAACACGGCGTAGACGACGACGCGGTCGAACGCGGCCCACGAGAGGTCGGGCGCGATCGACCACGACGTCGTCAGGCCGACCCAGGCGGCGAGACCGAGCAGGAGGGCGGCGCACGCCAGCGGCCATCCGTGCGGCACCGGCGCCGGGCCGGCGACGAAGAGCGCTGCGAGCGCGAGCACCGCGAACGACCCGATCCAGAAGAGGCGCCCGTTCGAGATCCCGTCGCCGAAGAACAGGGCGGTGAAGAGGAGGGCGCCGGAGGCAAAAAGAGTCGCCGGGCCGGCGAGCTTGGCGCCCCGCATCGCCGCCCGAAGCTACCACAGTCACTTTCCGGCACAGCCTTTACAGAGCCCTTACGGCCGCCTCATCCGCGACTCATCTGCCCTGCCGAGACTGGGTTTCGGTGCTTGCCCGTCGGGGGGATGACGTACAGTGCAGTTCGACGCGAACCGAATTAGACCGGTCCCCAGAGATCCGGTCGCTTCTGTCGTGATGCAGCCGCTCAGGAACATCCTCAGAGTCGCTCTGCTTGTCGGCGTAGCCGTGCTCGTCTTCTCGCCCGGCAGCGCAGTTGCGAAGTCCAAGGCTCCCTGCTGGAAGACGCTGATCAACGACTGGTACGACGGCCGGATCGACGGCACGTACCCCATCCACTGCTACCGCGACGCCCTCAAGCACCTCCCGACCGACGTCGAGACCTACTCCAGCGCGCGCGACGACATCAAGCAGGCGCTCCAGAAGCGGATCACGCAAGGCCGCAAGAACGGCGGGAACGGCGGCGGCGCCACGACTACCGGCGGCTCCCAGGGCTCGGACTCCGGCTCCGGCTCGGGCGGGAGCAGCGGAGGAGGCGGGGGCAGCAGCGGCGGCGGGACCGGCGGCGGCGGAACGGGCGGAACGGGAGGTTCCGGCGGTACGGCCACCGGCGGCGGCACGAGCAACACGGGCGGGGGCGGCGGCACGGCGAATCCGGGCGGCGACGGCAACGCCGGCGGCGGGACGGACAGCGGTGGAGGCGGCCCGATCGGCAGCGCCTTCAAGGCGACGAAGCCCGGCAGCGCCGACTCGGTCCCCGTACCGCTGATCGTGCTCGGCGGCGTTGCACTGCTCCTGATGGCGGCCGGCGGCGCCGGCTTCCTGGCCCGCCGGATGCGCACGCGCAGGCTCGAGCTCGCCTCGGCGGCATCGCTCCCTCGCGAGGCTTCGCAGCACCAGCCTCCGACGGGCTAGCGCGCGCAAAATCCCTGCAAATTCGCCTGGAGTGGTCCCCGTCCGGCGGGCGCTCTACCCTCCTTGGTCCCTCTCCGGGGGGCCAGATACGCGCAGCTAATCTTTGGGAGGAGAGATGGCGTCCACGAAGGCATCAACACCGGTTTCCGACACCGTTGACGAGGTCGTGAACGCGGTCCGAGACGGCTCTGCGACGGTCGGAGTCCAGCGCTACTTCACGATCCCGGGCCGGGATCCGTTCGACGAGGTCGAATGGGAGCTCCGCGATGCCTACATCCCCGGCAAGGACAAGCCGGTGTTCGATCAGAAGGGCGTCGAGTTCCCGAAGTTCTGGTCGCAGACGGCGACGAACATTGTCGCGCAGAAGTACTTCCGCGGCCGCCTGGCCACCCCGGAGCGCGAGTCGAGCGTGAAGCAGATGATCGGCCGGGTCGTCGACACGATCGGCGGCTGGGGCCGGACCGGCGGCTACTTCGCCAGCGACGACGAGGCCGACACCTTCGAGGCCGAGCTGAAGGCGATCCTCGTCAACCAGTACGCCTCCTTCAACTCCCCGGTCTGGTTCAACGTCGGGTTCGAGGAGAAGCCGCAGTGCTCGGCGTGCTTCATCCTCTCGGTCGACGACTCGATGGAGTCGATCCTCGACTGGATCCGCCGCGAGGGGATCATCTTCCGCGGCGGCTCAGGCTCCGGCGTCAACCTCTCGCGGCTGCGCTCGTCCAAGGAGCAGCTCTCGAAGGGCGGCTACGCCTCCGGGCCTGTGTCGTTCATGCGCGGCGCCGACGCGTCCGCCGGAACGATCAAGTCGGGCGGCAAGACGCGGCGCGCGGCGAAGATGGTCGTCCTCGACGTCGAGCACCCCGACATCGAGGAGTTCATCTGGTGCAAGGCCCACGAAGAGGAGAAGGCACGCGTCCTCGAGCAGGCCGGGTACGACATGTCGCTCGACTCGCCGGACTGGGCCTCGATCCAGTACCAGAACGCGAACAACTCCGTCCGGGTCACCGACGCCTTCATGCAGGCGGTGCAGGCCGGAGCCGAGTGGAATCTGACGGCGAGAACCGACGGCACCGTCGTCGAGACGCTCGACGCGCGCTCCCTGCTCCGCCAGATCGCCGAGGCGGCGTGGAAGTGCGCCGATCCGGGCGTGCAGTACGACACGACGATCAACTCGTGGCACACGTGCCCGAACTCGGGCCGGATCAACGCCTCGAACCCGTGCTCCGAGTACATGCACCTCGACGACTCGGCCTGCAACCTCGCCTCGCTGAACCTGATGAAGTTCCGTCGCGAAGACGGCGAGTTCGACGTCGAGGCGTTCGAGCACGCGGTCGACGTCGTCTTCCTCGCGCAGGAGATCGTCGTCGGCTACTCGTCGTACCCGACGGCAGAGATCGGCCGCAACGCACTGACGTACAGAGAGCTGGGCCTCGGCTACGCGAACCTCGGCGCGCTGCTGATGGCGCGCGGGCTGCCGTACGACTCCGACGACGGCCGCGCGTACGCGGCGGCGATCACGGCGCTGATGACCGGCCGTGCCTACCGGAAGTCGGCCGAGGTGGCGGCGCGGATGGGCCCGTTTGCCGGGTACCAGAAGAACGCGGCGGCGATGCTCGGCGTGATCGCGAAGCACCGGGCCGCAGTCGGGAACATCCAGCACGCCGACTCGGTGCCGGCCGACCTGCTCACGGCTGCGCGTAACGCCTGGGACGAGGCACTCGACTTCGGCGAGCTCGGCGGCTTCCGCAACTCGCAGGCGACCGTCCTCGCCCCGACGGGGACGATCAGCTTCATGATGGACTGCGACACGACCGGGATCGAGCCCGACTTCTCGCTCGTGAAGTCGAAGAAGCTGGTCGGCGGCGGCGAGATCACGATCGTGAACAAGACGGTGCCGATGGCGCTCGACAAGGCCGGCTACGCGCCGCGCGAGATCGAGGAGGTCGTCGCGTACATCGACGAGCGGAACACGATCATCGGGGCGCCGTACGTGAAGGCCGAGCACTACCCGGTCTTCGACTGCGCGATCGGCGACCGGCCGATCCACTACGCCGGGCACGTGAAGATGATGGGCGCGGTCCAGCCGTTCATCTCGGGCGCGATCTCGAAGACCGTGAACATGCCGGAGGAGGTCTCGGTCGACGACGTCGCGCAGCTGATCGCCGACGCGTGGCGGCTCGGCGTGAAGGCGATCGCGATCTACCGCGACAACTGCAAGGTGGCGCAGCCGCTGTCCGGGCAGGGTTCGTCTCGAAAGAGGGCGGACGGCGCCCACGCGCCGGCGCTCCCGCCCACGCCGCTGACGCAGCGGCGCCGCCTGCCGGAGGACCGCACCGAGATCGGCCGGAAGTTCCGCGTCGGCGATTACGAGGGGTACATCCACGTCGGCCTGTACGAGGACGGGACGCCCGGCGACATCTTCGTCGACATCGCCAAGGACGGGACGACGATGGCCGGCCTGATGAACTCGCTGATGATCGCGGTCTCGATGGGCCTCCAGTACGGCGTCCCGCCGGAGGTCTACGTCTCGAAGCTCTCGCACATGCGCTTCGAGCCGTCCGGCATGACGAACGACGCCGACATCCGCAACGCGAAGTCGATCGTCGACTACATCTTCCGCTGGTTCGGCAAGAAGTTCCTGACGCCCGACCAGCAGGAGGAGGCCGGCATCCTCTCGCCCGAGGTGAAGGCGCGCCTGGCGGAGCGCTATAACGGCGGCGGCGGCTCCGACGACGCTCCGGCCGCTCCGGTCGAGGCACCCCCGCCGGGCCAGACCGCGCTCTTCAACTCGTGGGAGGACGCGGTCGAGTGCGCGAAATGCGGCGGTCGCATGGTGCGGACCGGTAGCTGCTACACCTGCCGCGACTGCGGGACGAACACCGGCTGCAGCTGAGCATCCCGGCGTGGATCTGCCGTTCGAGCTCGAGGGCGACGTCGAGCGGCAGATCGGCGCCGACCGCGAGTGGCGGAAAGGGGTGCAGTGGGGCACGCCGCGACGTGGCCACCCCGAGGGGGCGGTCAAGCACCACATCGCAGACGTGCTCGCGAACGTCGATCGGGAAGCGAGATCGCCGGACGAACGCCGGCGGCTGCGGCTCGCCGCGCTCGTCCACGACGCCTTCAAGTACAAGGCGCCGGAGGGGTCCGCTCCGGTCGGAAGCCCGAGGCATCACGGCACGCTCGCCGCCGAGTTTCTCGCCCGTTTCGTCGACGACCCGGAGCTGGTCGAGGTCGTTCGGTGGCACGACGAGGCGTTTGCCGCTGCGCTGGCGCTCCGGCGTGGCAGGCGCGAGCGTGCAGAGGCACGGATCGAAGCGCTCGTCGAGCGGCTCGGACCGGCGGTGCCGCTCTACGCGAAGTTCTTCCGAGCCGACAACGCCACGGGCGACAAGAGCCCGCAGTCCGTCGAGTGGTTCGAGGCGCTCGTGCGCAGGTGGGGCGGGTGAGCTGCCCTACGGGCCGGCGTAGGCGAACTCGCCGACAGCCGCGTACCGGCCGGAGTGGTCGTAGCTGACGGGTCCGCCCTCCACCCGGAACTGCTGCGAGCGGAAAAGCCCGAGGTCGCGCGTGAGCAGCCCCTCGGGAAGCAGCAGCCGCGGGTGGACCTCCGCACCGGTCACCGGATTCGTGATCGGCTCGACCTGCAGCTCGGCCGCCGACCCGATCCGGAAGTACGAGCGCTCGCCGGCGGCTTCGACCTCGTACGGCACCGGAGTCGGCCCCTCCAGCTCGTAGGTGTTGATGAAGACGCCCCAGGGCCCGCCCGCCTCGCCGCGAACGAGCGTCGTCAGCGCCTGACGCTGGTCGTCGTCGGCTCGCTCGTCGACGAAAGCGACCGCGCGACCGCCGCCCTCGTGGATCGCGCCCGGCCAGTCCGCGTAGACGGAGAGGTTGAGGCCGTCGAGCGACGTCTCGCCGAAGCGGCCGGAATCGACATGCCACGTCCAGCCGCCCTCGCACTTCCCCGTCGTCGGCAGGCCGTTGACGTTGCAAGGACAACCGTAGTCGCAGTTGCACGCGATCATCAGCGTGCCTTCGATCGACCACTGCTCGTCCGCCACCGGCCTCCTTTCCGGAACCGGCCTACTATGGCATCTCGGTGGAGCGGGTGAGGATCGACAAGTGGCTCTGGGCGGCCCGGTTCTTCAAGACCCGCGGGGCCGCGACCGAGGCCGTCCTCGGCGGGCACGTGCAGGTGAACGGCCTGCGCGTGAAGCCGGCACGAGAGGTGGTCGCCGGCGACCGGCTCGGAATCACGCGCGCGCAGGAGCGGTGGACGGTCGTCGTCAAGGCGCTCGCCGATCGCCGCGGGCCCGCGAGTGTCGCGGCGACGCTGTACGAGGAGACCGCGGAATCTGCGGCCGAGCGCGAGCGGCGGAGGACCGAGCGGCGCCTCGCGCGGCCGGTCGGAGCCGATCTCACGGAACGTCCGACGAAGCGCGACCGCCGCCGGCTCGACGCGCTCCGCCGCGGCCAGCGGAACTACGGCCGCTGACCGGGCTCAGCCGCTGATCCGGCCGGGACGGAGCGGCCGGACGTGCCCGCGCACCTTGCCGAAGATCCGCTCGAGCGCCTTTACGTCGCGGCTGTCGAGGTGGCGCAGGAAGTGCTCCTGGATCCCGCGGCGGTGGACGACGCGCGCCTCGCGAAGCGCTTCGAGGCCGTCCTGCGTGATCACGACGTGGACCGCGCGCCGGTCGGCGGGCGGCCGCTCGCGCCGGACGAGCCCCGCCTCCTCCATCCGGTCGACGACCCGCGTCAGGCCGCTCTTGCTGAAGAGGATCCGGTTGGCGAGCTCCGTCATGCCGACGCTCTCTTCCGCCTCGCCCGCCTCCTCGAGCTGCACGAGCACGTCGTACCAGCGCAGCGAGAGCCCACCGTCGGCCTGAAGCTCGGCGTCGAGGATGTCGATCACCGCGTAGGCGCCTTCGAGGAAGCTTCGCCAGGTGACGAGCTGCTCCCGCGGAATTGACACAGATATTTCGCTCTGCAACAGTTCGCTCACTGAAGATCCCTTAGAGGACTGATGCAGAGCGTATCAGCCGGAGAGGAGCCCCGAATGAGCACGACCGACCAGACGATCGCTCGCCCGGCGGCCGACACGCGGCCGCACGTCACGCCGGAGCCGATCCTCCAGCTCGGGCTCGCCTTCTGGGGCTCGAAGACCCTGCTGAGCGCCGTGGAGCTCGGCCTGTTCACAGAGCTCGCCGCCGGGCCGCTCGACGGTGGAGAGCTCGCGGCGCGGCTCGACCTTCACCCCCGGGGCGCGCGCGACTTCCTCGACGCGCTGGTCGCGCTCGGCGTGCTCGAGCGCGAGGACGGCCGTTACGCCAACACCGCCGCCACCGACGTCTTCCTCGACCGGAACAAGCCGAGTTACGTCGGCGGCCTGCTCGAGATGGCGAACGCGCGCCTGTACCCGTTGTGGGCTAGGTTGACGGACGCCCTGCGCACCGGGGAGCCGCAGAACGAGGCGCGCACAGGCGACGACTTCTTCGGCGCCCTGTATGCCGACCCGGACCGGCTCCGGCAGTTCCTCCACGCGATGACGGGGCTGAGCGCAGGCGCATCCGCCGCGATCGGCGCGAAGTTCCCGTTCGAGCACTACCAGACGGTCGTCGACGTCGGTTGCGCCGAGGGCGGGCTGCTCGTCCACCTCGCGCAGACCCACCCGCACCTGCACTGCGTCGGGTTCGACCTGCCGCCGGTGCGGGAGCCCTTCGAGGGCCACGTCAATGCGGCCGGACTCGGCGAGCGGATCGACTTCGTCGCGGGCGACGCCTTCACCGACCCGCTGCCACGCGCAGGCGTGGTCACGCTCGGCCACCTCCTCCACGACTGGAATCTGGAGGAGAAGCTCCACCTGCTCAGGAGCGCGTACGAGGCGCTGCCGGAGGGCGGCGCCGTGATCGTCTTCGAGACGATCATCGACGACGAGCGGCGCGCGAACGCGTTCGGCCTGCTGATGAGCCTGAACATGCTGATCGAGACGCCAGGTGGATTCGACTACACCGCCGCCGACTGCCGCCGGTGGCTCGCCGGGGTCGGCTTCCGCGAGACCTACAGCGAGCACCTCGCCGGCCCCGACTCGATGGTCGTCGGGATCAAGTGACCTACGGCAGCACCCCGGGCGGCGCGAGCAGCTCGATGCCGTAGCAGCGCGCGATCTCCCCCAGTGCAGCCGGGTCGTGCTCGCGGCCGGCCGGCGGCAGCGCTTCGAGGCGTAGGATCCCTCGGCAATGACACTCGAGGAGTTCGACCGCTGGCTCGACGTCTACGGGCGCGCCTGGGAGCGCAAGGACGTTGACGGCTTCGTCTCCTGCTTCGCCGAGGACGCGGTCTACTCCTGGGGTCCGTGGGGCGATCCGCTCCGGGGCCACGAGCAGATCCGCGGAGCGACCGAAGCGGCGGTGTCCCGCCAGGACAACATCCGCTTCGGCCACGAGCCGCTCGCGATCACGCCGGACGGGCGCGGCATCTGCCGGTGGTGGGTCTCGATGGACATCCCCGCGGAGGGGACGATCGAGGAGGACGAGGGCATCTTCCTCGTCGCGCTGGACGCAGACGGCCGCTGCACGGACTTCCGCGAGTGGTTCAACACCCGCTCGCGCCCGGCAGACGACGCGTGAGCGTCAGGCGACTCGACGAGATCCCCGGCTTCAACATCGACCGCGTCGCCGCGGCCGCCGGCGACGACCCGGACGTCCTCCGGCTCGAGAACCTCGACACCGACATCCCGCCGCCGAAGGAGGCGATCTTCGCGACCCGCGCGGCGATCGGCGAGGTCGCCGCGAACAGCTGGCTGCCGTTCACCGGGCGGGACGACCTGAAGGAGGCGATCGCCGCCCACATCGAGCGGCGCGGCGGGCCGCGCTACGACGGCCTCCGAGAGATCGTGATCACGAGCGGCGAAGGCGACGCGATGCTCGACGCGCTCTTCTGCCTGACGGATCCGGGCGACGAGGTCGTCGTCACCGATCCGACCTATGCAGGGATGATCAACCGCGTCCGCCTTGTCGGCGCGGTGCCGCGGCTCGCGCCGCTCCACGTCGCCGATGGCGAATGGCGGCTCGACCCGGACGCCCTCGCCGACGCAGCCACCGACCGCACCCGCGTCGTCTTCCTCAACAACGCGTCGTTTCCGACCGGCTGGGTGGCGAGCGACGACGAGTGGGAGGCCGTCGCGACGCTTTGCCGGGAGCGGGACCTGTGGCTCCTCTACTGGGGCGGCTTCGAGGCGATCCTCTTCGACGGCCGGCCGATCCGGCAGCCGGCGGCGCTGCCCGGCATGCGCGAGCGGACCGTGATCGTCGGGTCGCCGACGCTCGAGCAGCGGATGATCGCATGGCGGATCGGCTGGGTCGTGGCGCCGGATGAGCTCGTGAACGACGTCTCGCGCGTCCAGATCTACAACGGGCTCGTGCCGAGCGGCTTCAACCAGATCGGCACCGCGGCCGCCCTTGCGGCGCCCGACGACCACCTCCACTCGGCGGTGGCCGAGTACGAGCGCCGGCGCGACGAGACGCTGCGCCAGCTCGACGGTCTGCCGGCGGCGCGGGCCGCCGGCGGCTGGTCGCTGCTCCTCGACGTTGCCGCGCTCGGGCTCGACTGCGTCGAGGTCTCGAACCGGCTGCTCGAGCAGAAGGTCGCGGCCACGCCGATGCGCGGCTGGGGCGGCCCGGTCGCGGATCGTCACGTCCGCTTCGTGTTCAGCAACGAGCCGGTCGAGCGCCTCAAGCTGCTCGGCGAGCGGGTCCGGCGCGCGCTCGAGCTCTGAAGCGGGAGGCCGCGGGAGCGGCCTCCCGCGAGAACTGCACGACCTACGCGACCGCGGCCATCGCGTGCACGGCCTGGCAAAGCTGCTGCCAGCCGACCTCGGCCTCGACGGCCGGGCGGATCTGGCGTCCGAGAACCAGCGATGCGGTTAAGCCCCGGCTACCTGACGGTGTAGCTGCAACTCTTCGTCGTCACGTGGCCGACGTTGTCGCGCGCCTGGACCGACACGGTCTGCGTTCCGCGGACGGATGTCGAAAGGAGCACCGATCCACTTGCGGGCGTCGCGAGGCCGGCCTGCGCGTCGCTCGCGCTGAACGTCGCGTATGCCTTGGCGCCGCGCGAGACGTTGTTCGGGCACTGGAGCGTGAGGGTCGGCGCGGTGACGTCGACCTTGACCTTCAGCGACGCCGTGGTCGACTTCCACCCCGCCAGGTCGGTGACCTGGTCGCTGACCGTGTACGTGCCGTTCGTCTTGTAGGTGACGGGCGCGATCAGCGTCGACTTGTTCACGCCGCTCCCAGCCGTCCCGTCTGCGAGCACCGCGTCGCCGCTGTCGGTGGCGGTGACCGTGACCTGGTCCTTCCACCAGCCGCCGGAGACGTACTCAGCGGTGCGGTCGGCCTTCAGAAGCGGCGGCAGCGGTGAGCTCTTGTCGACGATGACCTGTGCGGAGTCTCCCGAGTAGTTGCTCACCTTGCCGCCGCCTGTCGCCTGCACGCGGTAGACCCATCTGCCCTCCGCCTGCGGGTTTGTCGAACCGAATGTGTACGACCGCGACGTCAGGCCGCTCGCGACCTGAACCCAGGTCGTCGAGCCCGTGCTCCGCCGCCAGAGGCCGTACGTCGCGCCGGTCGGAATGTCCGGCGATGCCGTCCACGAAAGAGAGAACTGCCCCGTCGCGCTCAGCGTCGCGGTCGGAACCGGCGCCGAGGGCGGCCGGACCGCGTCGGCGTACGAGCCGCCGGCGCAGGTGCCGTGGCCGGAATCCGAGAACACGCTTCCGGCGACCGGCAGGAACTGCCAGTCGTACGCGTTCGGGCGAATCGTCAGCTTGAGGACCCCGTACGTCAGCGTCAGAGCCTCGCTGTTCGCGATCGGCGTCCCGACTCCGAGCCACGGAGCGCCTCCGGTGCCGACGACGAACTCCCTGATCCCGTTGACGTTGTCGACGACGCCCGCCGGCGTCAGCGGCGCGAAGCGCTCGTACTGGCGCGCGTGCGCGTTCACGACCACGTCCGCCCCGTACTGGTAGAGCAGGTTCCAGAACGGCTTCACGCTCGAGGTCGCGAGACTCGACGACGCGAACAGCGGCTGGTGCCAGTAGGCCAGCGAGCAGCTGTTGACGTGGGCCGCCAGATCCTTCTGCAGCCAGTCGTACTCGGCGCTGCCGACGTCGCAGCCACCCACCTCGACGCAGTTCGAGTTGAGCACGACGATGTGCCAGCCCCCGAGCTCGTAGCTGTAGTAGCCCTTGCCGGGTGCGCCCGCGGGCGCGCCGAAGTAGTCGAAGTAGCTCTGGGCCGTCGGGCTGTAGTCGTACTCGTGGTTCCCGACCGCCGGGCGCGTGCGGGACTTGTAGGCGCCCCAGGTCGGGCCGTAGCAGTTGTTGAACGCCTCCGGCGTGGAGCCCGGATCGGCCAGGTCGCCGTCCGCGGCGATCGTCGCGTCGGGGTACGCGCCGAGCAGCTGCGCGGTGGCGTCGTCGGTCGTCGCGTTGCAGGCGGCGTGGACGTCGCCGGCAGCGAGCAGTGTCGCTCCCGTCGACGGCGCGGCGAGCCACCAGTCGAGGTAGATCGAGCCGCGCGCGGGCGCGCCGCCCGCAGCCGCGTACCCGTCGACCGCGACGTAGTAGGTGGCCCCCTGCTGTGCGGTGAAGCTGACGAAGCTCTCGCGGTACTGCCCATTCGGCCACCAGTGGTCGTACTGGATGTTGTCGTTCGCGGCGATCTGGCGCAGGTCGGCGTAGGTCGTGCCCGTGTACACGGCGAGCAGGGTGTCGAAGCTCGAGCCCGGCGTGTCGAAGTAAATCGGGCCGCTCGACGGAGCCGTGTACTTGAACCAGACGGACGCACCGCCGGGGTTGCCGGCGTGGTTCGGCTCGCCGGCTTGCTTCGTCGCGGTCAGGTTGCTCGCCGGGCTGGGCCCGTGCTGGCCGGTAATCGGACGCGCGGTGGCGAGGTCGTCGTTCGGCGGCAGCGCCGGGTCGCTCCCGAGCAGCTCCCAATCGAGCTCGTACTCCCCGGACCCGGCCGGACCGCTCGCGCCGCGGTATCCGTCGACGGCGATCCAGTAGGTCGTGTCCGCGCGGGCGACGAACGTGACGCTGCTCGACCGGTCGGTCGCCGAGACGTCGTCGTTCGAGGCGACCAGGCTCAGAGCGTTGACACTGTCACCCGTGTAGACGGCGAGCACCGTGTTGAACGACGGGTGGACGGTGTAGAACCGCCACAGCCCGTCGCCGGCCGCCCACCAGCGGAACCAGGCGGACGCGCCGCCGGGATTACCCGCGTGAGCCGGCTCGCCGGGCTCCTTCGTGGCGCCGAGCGTCGAGCGGGTCACGAGCCCGCCGGTGCCGGTCAGCGTGACGGCGGCGCCGAAGTTGTCGTTGCTCGGCGGCGAGGACGCCGCGACCGACCACGAGAGCACGACGTCGCCACGCGCGGCCCATGTCAGGCCCGGCGCGAGGTAGCCGTCGACCGCGATCCTGTACGTCGTCCCCGCCGTCGCGACGAACGTGACCTGGCTCGGGCCCTTGCCGGGGCCGATGTCGTCGTTGGCGCCCACCTGCGTCAGGGCGTCGATGCTCGAGCCGATGTAGACGGCGAGCAGGGTGTCGAACGAGGAGCCGGCGGTCGAGATGTTCGCGGTCCCGCCTGCGGGAGCCGTCCACGAGAACCAGATGGAGGCGCCGCCGGGGTTGCCGGCGTGCAGCGGCTCGCCCGCCTCTCTGCCCGCGCCGACGGTCGTGCCGCTCGCGGCGCCGCTGGCGCCGGCGAGCTGCTGCGCGCCCGCGAACAGGTCGTTCGCCCCTCCGGTCGGCGAGCCGGAGAGCGCCGACCAGTCGAGCGCGTAGTTGCCGGATGCCGTCCCGCTCCAGTCGAACTTCTTTCCGTCGAGGGCGATCGAGTACGTCGTCCCACCGGTGGCCGCGAACGTGACGGAGCTGTACCAGTTGTTCCACGCGATGTCGTCGTTGGCGGCGACCTCGACAAGGCTGCTCAGGTCGATCCCCGAGTACACGGCCAGCAGCGTGTTGAAGTCCGAGCCGTCGGTGCCGAACGTGAAGGTGCCGTCGTACGGCGCCGTCCAGCGGAACCACACCGAGCGCCCGCCGGCGTTGCCGGCGTGATTCGGCTCGCCGGTCTCCTTCGTCGCGCCGAAGCTCGAGCCTGCGGTCGTCCCCGCGGGGCCGTCGATCTGAACCGCGCCCGCGAAGTTGTCGTTGGCCTGGACGACGGCCGCCGTCGGCGTCAGGTCGAAGTTGAGCGCGAACGTGCCGCGTGCGGGGCCGTTGGCCCCGTCGTTGTAGCCGTCGACGGCGACGTAGTACGCGGTGCCGGCGGTGGCGGCGAAGCCGACCTTGCTCGTCCACTTCCAGCCGAGGAAGTCGTCGTTCTGCGCGACCAGTGTCAGCCCGGAGACGCTCGAGCCGGTGTAGACGGCGAGCATCGTGTCGAACCCGCTGCCGACGGTGTCGAAGGTCGCCGTCCCGGTGGACGGAGCGACCCAGCGGTACCAGACCGAACCGCCGCCCGCGTTATCCGCGTGATTCGGCTCGCCGGCCTCCTTCGTCGCCTCGACGTTCGAGCCGTCGCGGCTGCCCGTCGCGGCCGTGAGCACCGCCGCAGCCGAGAAGCTGTCGTTGCTCGGCGCCGCGGCCGACGAGGCGCCGGCGGCGAGCAGTCCCGTCGCGGCGATTGCGAGCGCGCACAGGCGCCGTTGCCATCTCCCCCCCATCCCATCTCGTTAAAGCGGCGAGGCGTCATGCGGGCAACCCCTCGATCGGGGGATTCAGCCGCGCGCGGTTGCGGCGGCGGGCGAGCAGCGTGAGGGTGACGAGGGCCGTGAGCACGAAGACGCCGGCAGCGAGCCCGGCGACCAGGCCGCTCGGGAAGCCGTCTCCGCCGGGCTTCGGGATCGAGACCCGGAACGTCTGGGTGTCGATCGCGACCTGGCGCGCGGCTGCGGAGATCGTCAGCTTCCCGTGACGCTCGTCGAGTCTGAGCTCTGCGCCGGCGAGCGGGTCCTGACTCCCGGTCCAGGGGACGCCGATGCACACCGCGGTGCGGTTCGCGGCGTCGAGCGCGTGGACGAACGGGTAGCCGCCGTCCTGGCGGTAGAGCGTGTACACCCAGCGACCGTCGGCGCTCGTCGCGCGCTTCATCGGGAACCCGCGCATCACCCAGTCCGCCTGGCGGCGGTCGGCGACGATCTTGGGGAGGAGGCGTTGGGCATTGAGGTCGAAAGCGCGGACGAGGTAGCGCATGACGTCCTGCTCCGAGACGTGCTGGATCAGGTACAGCGTGTTCCCGTTCGGCGAGAAGGCGTCGAAGGAGAAATCGCCTTTGAGCTCGATCGTCTGCTTGGGCAGGAACGTCCTCGTGTCGAGGAGGCGGAACTGGGAGACGCTGCGGAGGGCGCTGTTCTCGGGCTGCGTCCAGTCGGCGAGGACGAGCGTACGGCCGTCTCGGGTGAGGCCGTCCGCGGCGCCGTCGAAGGTGACGGCCGGGATGCCCCACTGGCCGGCGAACGGGCGCCAGCGCGCGATCGTGCCGCTGCCCTTGATCACAGCGGCGACGGCTGTGGTCTCGCCGGAGCCGAAGGTGACGTAGCGAAGCGGCTGTCCGGGCAGCGTGACGCCGCGGGATCCCTGGACAAGCCCCGGCGAGGCACCTCCGGCGAGGGCCGTGGCGGCAAGGGCTAGGACGGCGGCGACGAGCGCGGTTCCGGCGAGCGCGAGGCGGCGCAGCATGGTTCCTCCTTCGATCGACTACGCGCTGGTACACCGCCGGCGGCCCGATGGGTCCGCTGTCTGTGGACAACGGAGGCGGGATGAATTGCGCCGGGTTAGTTCAGCTGCCAGACGTTGTCGCGGAGGATCGGGATCGCCGTGCCACCGCGTTCGAGGCCGTCGACCTCCACCTCCGGGCTGCCGATCATGAAGTCCGTGTGCGCGCCCGAGCGGTTGACGCCCATCGCCTGGAGCTCCTCGTCGGCGGGGAGCGGATCGAGCCGGAGCGCCTTCGGCCAGGACGTTCCGTACGCGATGTGAGAGGCCGCGTTCTCGTCGAACAGCGTGCTCCAGAACGTGAGCCCGCTGCGTCCGACGCGTGAGGTCTCGTCGACCAGCGCCACCTCGCCGAGGAGCGACGCGTTCGCGTCGACCGAAAGCTCCCCGCGCACCTCATCGGCGCCGCACGACGCCTGCACGTCGACCACGCGACCGCCCGCAAACGTCATCTCCAGATCGCGGACGACGATTCCGCCGATGAGGACGAGCGGCTGCGTCGCCCGGACGCGCCCCTCGGTCCGGCGGTAGTCGGGAACGGTGAAGACCTCCTCCGTGGGCAGGTTCGGGACGTAGAACCGGCCCCACGCCGTCCTCACCCCCGCGGCCAGCCAGTCCGCCTCCGAGACCAGGCCGACGACGAGGTCCGTTCCGGGGCCGCGGAACCGCACCGCGTCGAACCCCCGCTCGTTCAGCCGGTGCGCGCGCTTCTGGAGCATCTCGACGTGGTCGCGCCACGCCTCGAACGGATCCGGCTCGTCGAGCCTCACCGCCGTCCGGATCGCGTCCCAGAGCCGCGCGACGTCGGGCTCGCCGAACACCTGCGCCGCCCAACCAGGCGTCGGGAACGCGACGATCGACCACGGCATCCGTCCGTGGTCGAACGCGGTCCACAACGCGCGGCGGAACGCAGGCATGACGGACTGCGCCACTCGCTCCGGGGGAATGCCGGCGAAGAGATCGGGCTCCGGCTCCCCCACCGTGTTGATCATCGCGGTGCGGTTGCCAGCCTCCTCCTCGACGCGTTGCAGCAGCCACTGCGGAGCGGGCGCGACGGCGTCGTCCGGCGCCCACGCCGCCCTCGCGCGCCGCAGATAGACGTCGAGGTACAGCGCATCCACCCGCCGCGCCCCGAGCTCGTAGCCGACCTTCGCGATCGCGCGCACCAGCGGTGCGTGCTCGACGTAGGAGATCAGCATCACTTCCTGCCCCTCGGCGATGTTGACGCCGACCTGCAAGACCAGCCTCGCGTACTCCTCGAGCTCGTGTGCTCGCCCGGCCCAGAAGCCCTCGGTGTCCACTCCGTCTGACGCTACTAGAATCGTCGGGTGACGAGCGAGCCCGCGACCTCGGCCACCGCGTCGCCCACCGCGTCGCCCGCGCGCGAGCAACTCGGCTGGGAAGAGTTCGGCGCCGGAGCGCGGGAGCTCGCCCGCGCGATCGTCGACGACGGCCACGCGCCCGACCTGATCCTCGGAATCGCGCGCGGAGGACTGCTCGTCGCCGGGGCGCTCTCGTACGCGCTCGACGTCAAGAACTCGTTCACGATGAACGTCGAGTTCTACACCGGGATCGACGAGCGGCTGCCCGTGCCGATGCTGCTGCCCCCGGTGCCGAAGCTCGTCGATCTCCACGACGCGCGGATGCTGATCGCCGACGACGTCGCCGACACCGGACAGACGCTCGCGCTCGTCAAGGGCTTCTGCTCCGGCCAGGTCGGCGAGGTGCGCACAGCCGTGCTGTACGAGAAGCCGCGCTCGATCGTCCGGTGCGAGTACGTCTGGCGGCGCACCGACCTCTGGATCGAATTCCCGTGGTCGACGGAGCCGCCGTTCACCGACGCACGAGGCTGACCGCGGCGCGCAGCCTGCGCCTGAACGCCAGCACGAGCGCCAGCAGCGCCGCCGCACCGAGCGGAGGCGCCACGAGCAGCGCCGCCGGCGTTCCGGACGCCCCGGCGCCCGCCCGCGCGACCCAGAACGACCGCGTGTCGATCGAGAAGAGCGCGCGCCCTCGGTAGGTCTGGACCCACAGCTTCCCCGCCTGCTCGTTCAGCCGTAGCCGCGAGCTCGGGAGGATGTCCTGGACGCCGTGCCAGGGCAGCCCGATGCAGACTGCTGACCGCCCGACCGCGTCGAGCGCGTGGACGAATGGATATCCGCCCGGCTGCTGGTAGAGCGTGTACACCCAGCGGCCGTCGGCACTCGTCGCCCGCGTGACCGGGTAGCCGCGCATCACCCAGCCGGCCTGGCGCCGGTCGGCGATCACGCGCGGGGAGAGCCGCTGCGACGCGATGTCGTACGAGCGCACGCGGTACTTCGTAGTGTCGGCCCTCGACACGCGCTCGATCAGGAAGAGCGTGCCGCCGCCCGGCGAGAGCGCGTCGAACGTGAAGTCACCCCGGAGCGTGACCGTTCGCCATGTCCTCAGCGTCCTCGTGTTGAGGAGCAGGAACCGTGACGTCGTCCGCAGCGCGCCGTTTCCCGGCGGGCTCCACTGGGCGAGGACGAGCAAGCGACCGTCGCGGCTGAGCCCGCCGACGCTGCCGTCGTACGCGACCATCGGGACGCCCCACGTGCCGCGCAGGGGACGCCAGCCGGGGATGCGGCCGGTCGAGCGCCGCACGGCCGCGAGCACCGTCTGCGCGCCGGCCGGCAGCGTGACGTACCGCCACGGGTGGCCTGCGGTGGTGACCCCGGTCCACCCCTGCATCAGCCCGGGATCTGGACCAGCTCCGTCGGCGGCCGCGGTCGGCGCGGCGGCGAGGGCGAGGAAGACGACTGCGCAGGCGAGACGGCGAGTCATGGGTGCCTCCTTCGGTCGACTACCGCCTATACGGGCGGCGCGAAGCCTCCGGTCCACGGACCTCTGGGCCGCGCGCGGCCGTATCGTCGGCGATGGACCTCTCGCCCAGGCCCGCTCGTATAGTCAGCGCGCGATGGGTAGCCCGGGGCGCGAGCGTGCCTGGGTCCGCGCGGCCCAGGGAGGCGACGTCTCGAGCCTCGAGGCGCTCTTCCGGCACCACTGGCCCGTCGCCTATCGCGCCGCCTACCTCGTCGTGCACGACGCGGCCGCCGCCGAGGACATCGCCCAGGAAGCGTTCCTCGCCGCCGTCCGGAGCCTCGACCGGTTCGACCGGCGGCGTCCGTTCGGCCCGTGGCTGCACCGGATCGTCGTCAACCGGGCGATCGACTGGGCGCGGATGCGCGCGCTGCGCCCGGAGGCAGGCCCCGACCCGCTTGCCGGGGTGGCCGCGCCCGAGCACACGTCCGTCTCCGACGACGTGCTCGACGCGATCCGGTCGCTCTCGCCGGAGCACCGCGCAGTGATCGTCCTCCGCCACCTGCTCGAATACACGCCGGGCGAGATCGGGCGGCTCCTCGACCTGCCGCGCGGCACGGTCAACTCGCGGCTGCGCCGCGCGCTCGACGCGCTCGCGGACCTGCTCCGAGACGAGCCGTGAACGAGCGCCGGCTCAGCCGTCTGCTCCACGAGGTGCAGGTCCCGCCCGGAGATCGCACCCGTGCATTCGGAGTCGTTCGGCAGGCGTTCGCGGGCCGCGAACGCGTCTCGTGGCCCCGCCGCCA
>DATENZ010000091.1:0-7459 GCA_035274625.1 Gaiellaceae bacterium | reverse complement strand
CGCGGAAGTCGAACGGGAAGACGAAGTAGCCCTGCGCCGCGAGTTTTCGCGCGTACGGCACCCACTGGCAGAGATCGGCCTCGGCCTGATGCGCGAGCACGACGGTCGTCTTCGTGCCGGGCCGCACGCCGCCGAAGCGGTGGCCGACCAGCTTCACACCGTCCGCGGTGTCGAACCAGAGCTCGTTCCCCCTGACGCAGGGATGTGCGGGTGCCGCAGGTGTGGCGGCACCCGCCAGCGGCAGGAGGAGGAAGAGGAGCGTTACCGCCCGGCGCATCGCATACACTTAACGTATCGTGATCGACATGTCAATTTAGAGGTGTCACTGCGACATGCGCTACTCGGGTACCTGGCCGAGGAGCCGGGCACCGGTTACTCGCTGTTGAAGCACTTCGACGGGTCGGTCGGGTACGCCTGGCCGGCGCGCCAAGGACAGATCTACCCCGAGCTCAACCGCCTGCGCGAGGAGGGGCTCATCCGCCAGCGCGAATCGGGGGCGCGCAACTCGAAGACGTACGAGGTGACCGAGGCAGGGATCGCGGAGCTGCGCCGCTGGCTGCGTGAAACGGAGCCGTCGCGCGCGGTGCGCAACGAGCCGCTCCTACGCGTGTTCTTCCTCTGGCTGCTCGAGCCGGCCGAACGCGAGGCCTACCTGCGCAAGGAGGCGGAGTACCAGCGGGCGCTGCTCGGCGAGCTCGAACGGATCGAGCGTGAGGAGCAGCCCCCTCGTGGGCCGAAGGGCCGCTCGTACCGACTGGCGCTCGAGCGCGGGATCGCGACGACGCGCGCCGTCCTCGAGTGGGCGGAGCGAGCGGCGGGCGCGCGTTAGCCCACATGGATCCGGACGAGGCGATTGGCTGCCGTCGCTGGCACCCAGATGTCCCCGAACGCCTGCGCCGCCGGGAACGGCTTGGCGCCGACCGGGATCGTCGCAATCACCTTGTTCCGCCTCAGGTCGATGCGGCTGACGGTGCCGTCCGAATTGTTCGGGACGAAGACCGTGCCGTCGGCAGCGATCGCCGGATTGCTCGGCCGGAGGCCGACCTTGATGCGCGTGAGGACCTTCAGCGTCTTCGGGTTGATCCGCACGACCTGTGAGCCGGAGCTGCTCGCGACCCAGACGGCCGTGTCCGAGACGGCGAGCGAGTCGGGCGAGAACATGCCCGTGGGCACCGCTCTGGCGCGGTTCGTCGCGGGGTCGACGCGGTAGATGCTCTTCCCGACGCCGAGCCCGACCCAGATCGCGCCTGCGCCGTAGCGGACCTGGCGCGGTCCAGAGCCGAGCTTGATCTTCGCCGTGATGGAGTTCGTCTGCGGGTCGATCCGGCTGAGCGTGCCGTCGAACTCGCTCGTCGCCCAGACCGACTCCGCTCCGTACTCCACGTCCCAGAGGCTCGGGCCGACGGGGATCGTGGCGACGACCTTCATCTGCGCCGGATCGATCCGCTCGACGTTGCCCGTGCCGTAGCCGTCGACCCAGACGCTGCCCGCCCCGACGGCGACGCCGCATGGCTGCGAGCCGACCTTCACCTTCCCGGTCACCTTGTTCGTCGCCGGATCGATCCGAGCGACCGTCGCTTCGCGGATGTTCCCGACCCAGACGTAGCCGAGTCCACCCGTTTCTGAGCATGGCCCCTGGCCGGAGGCGATGCGCGCCACGACGCGCGCGGGTTCCGGGGCCTCCGCCGCGGCAGCGATCGTCGCGGGGACGGCGGTGAGGATGCAGAGCGCTACGATGCGTGAGATCATGGCTCCTCCATGTAGTACGAAGTCGCAGCAATATACTACGAGGTCGTAGTTTATGACGAAGCCGAAAACCCGCGGCCGCAACGTCCTCTTTCGGCTCTACATCCTCGGGCAGCTCGCGAACGATCTGCTCGATCAGGCGATGGTGCGCCAGAAGCTGAATCCGAACGACTTCGCCGTCCAGAGCGCGATCCGGGCGTTTCAGCCGATCACGCCGACACGGCTGGCGGCACTGCTCGGCATGCCGGCGACGACGCTGTCCTCGCACCTACGCCGGCTCGAAGCTCGGCGCCAGATCCGGCGCCGGCCGAACCCCGAGGACAGGCGCTCGATGCTGCTCGAGGTGACGAAGCTCGGTGACCGGAACGTCATCGCCGCGCTTCCCGCGCTGCGGGGGTCGATCGCCTTGATCAACGAGCACCTCGACTACTCGCCGGCCGAGCTCGACCTCGCGCTCGACCGGCTCGAGGATGCCCTCCGGGCGGCGCTGTCCCGGCCGGACGAGCGGGTGCGCCGGCCGACGCGGCGCGTCGCTCGCCGGTAGTGTCGCGGCGACAATACTAAAACTTTAGTATTACACCATCCTCACGAGGCTCCTCATTCTCTGGCTGCTCTCGGAGTCGTCACTGCACGGCTACCGGATCAAGAAGATCCTCGAGGACGACGGCCTCCGCTTCTTCTTTCCGATCGAGTACGCGTCGATCTACTCGTCGCTGCGCACGCTGGTCCGCGAGGGGCACGTCGAGGAGGTGGGAGTCGAGCAGGAGGGGCGGCGGCCGGCGCGGACCAGGTACGCGATCACGCGCGCCGGGCGGAGGCACCTGGAGGATCTCCTCCGGCGCGCCTGGCGCGAGCTGCCCTCGCCGGCGGAGCCGATTCAGCTGGCGCTGGCAGCGCGGCCGGAGTTGCCGGACGAGGAGGTGGAGCGTCTGCTCGCGGAGCGGCGGGAAGCGTTGCGCGAGCGGCTGACGGCGCTCGAGAAGCTGCGGCGCGCAGTGCCCGCGGAGGAGATGGTCGATCGCCAGCGCGCGCTCACGCTCGGTGAGCTCGCCTGGCTCGAGGGAGGAGGCGAGATGACAGAGAAGCAGCCGGACGTGCAGGTGATCTCGAACCTGATCGTTCGCGACGCGGGCGGCCGGGTACTGCTCGTGCGGTACGACGCCGGCGACGAGCGGTGGTGGCTGCCGGGGCGCGATCTCGTCCCGTACCAGCACCCGGACGAGGCCGCGGCGCAGATCCTCGGCGAGTATCCGGGGCTCGAGGTGCGGCAGACGCCGGCGATGGTGTTCGTCGAGTCCTTCCGCGGCCGGCGCGGCTGGCACGTGATGTTCCACTACGCGGTCGGGGCGGACGGCGAGCCGGGCGGCGAGTACGAGACGGGGTGGTTCGCACCGGACGCCTTGCCGCGGACGATGCACGGGTCGTGGGAGCGGAAGGTGGTCGCGCGGGCGGTCGCAGGCGCGGCGGGCGCGGCCGCCTAGTCGCGGCGGAGCAGGGCGACTGCCTGGGCAGCGAGCCCTTCGCCGCGGCCGGTGAAGCCGAGCCCGTCCGTCGTCGTCGCCCGGACCGCGATCTGGTCGGGGTCGACGGCGAGCGCCTGCGCGAGGGCCGTGCGCATCTCGTCACGGACCGGCGCGAGGCGCGGCTCCTGCCCGATGAAGACGCAGTCGGCGTTGACGAGCTCCCAGCGCCCGTCGCGGACGCGCGCGTAGGCCTGTTCGAGGAGGACGAGCGACGAAATTCCCGGCGGCGTGCGGCCGGCATCGGAGGGAAAAAGCGAGCCGATGTCGCCGAGGTTCGCCGCCCCGAGGAGCGCGTCGATCAGGGCATGCGTGATCACGTCGCCGTCGGAGTGACCGGCGAGGCCCCGCGGGCTCTCGACCCGGACGCCGCCGAGAACGAGCGGCACGCCGTCCTCGAGCGCGTGCGCGTCGAAACCCGTGCCGACGCGGTACTCGCTCATCGCCTCGGGGTCGGCTCGTCGGGGCGCGAATCCGCTTCCATAGCCCCACCCGGGGTGGGGTGAGGGGAGTTCCTCCCGCCTCCCGGCATCGATGCTACCGGCGAAGTGCGCGCAGGTCTGTGACCGGTCCGGGTCGAGAGGGCGCCGATCCGTCCACCGCGAACAGCCGGCCGCGTCACCCGAGCGGCTCCTGCCGGGGCAGGCGCTGGTCGAACACCGTCACGGTCTCATAGCCTGCCGCACGCGCGAGCTCGAGCGCCTGGTCGAAGTCGCGGCCGACGTTCTGCGGGACGTGCGCGTCCGATGCGAGGGTGATCGGCGGTCGCGAAGCGAGCATCTCCGCGTCCGGGTAGAGCTCGCCGACCGGCTTGTGCAGCCCCGAAGTGGAGATCTCCAGCGCGACGCCGTCGAGCGCCGGGTAGTCGATCCGGTCCGGCCGCCGGCGGAAGATCTTCGCCAGGTCCGGGTGCGCGAGCACATCGACGTGGCCGGACGCGGCGAGCTCGGCCAGCGCCGCGAGGTAACGGCGCCACACCTCGCCGACTGAGAGCTCGGCCCAGACGCCGGGGTCCATGTCGACCGCCAGTCCGTCGAGCCAGTGCACGGAGCCGAGCAGGTAGTCCCACGGGTACGGCTCGAGCAGCGCGGCCAGCTCGTCCTGCTTCGGGCCGACGTAGTCGACCTCGAGCCCGAGCTTGACCGGCAGGCCCTGCCGCTTCGCCTCGACGATCGCGCCGACGTACTCGTCCAGGTCGTAGACGCAGCGCTCGATCTGGTACGGCAGCGTCCACACCGGGCGGGTCTGCCGGAAGTAGTAGACGTGCTCGCTGAGGCCGATCTCGTCGACTCCCCGCGTGGCCGCCGTCTCGACGAAGCGCTCGACGCCCTCGACGGTGTAGTCGATCCGCTCGTCCGGATCGCGCAGGTGCATGTGGTAGTCGACGATCACTCGAGCCACGCCTCGACGAGCGCGAGGTCGTCGGGCGTCGTCACCTTCAGCAGGCGCGGATCGCCGTCGACGACCTTGACGCGGCCGCCGCGCGCCTCGACGAGCGACGCGCAGTCGGGCGCTGCGGCGACGTCCCCCTCGAGTGCCTGCCGCAGCACCGGAGCGACGAACGCCTGCGGCGTCTGCACGGCGACGAGCTCCGCGCGCGGCAGCGTCTCCGCCACGGCGCTCTCCCTCACGCGCTTGATCGTGTCGGCGACCGGCAGTCCGGGCACGGCGCCGTCCCAGCCCTCGCCGAGCGGCGCCAACACTCGCTCGATCACGGCGTCGGTGACGAGCGGCCGCGCGGCGTCGTGGACGAGGATCACGGCCGCTTCGGCAGCCACCTCCCCCACCCCGACCCGCACCGACTCGGCCCGCGTGGCGCCGCCGGCGACCGCCGAGACGACCTTGCCGCACCCGAGCTCCTCGGCGAGCAGGATCACCGGCTCCTCCCAGTCGGGAGGAGCGACGGCGACGATCGCCTCGACCCATTCCGACGCTTCGAGCCGCTCGAGGCTCTCGGCGAGCAGCGGCCGTTCGCGAAGCCGTGCGAACGCCTTCGGTCGGTCCGCGTCGAGTCGCTCGCCGCGGCCGGCGGCGGCGAGAACGGCCCAGACCGACACGGAGGTGCGGGGCGCGCGCTACGCGCTCGCGCCCGCGGCGACCTTCGCTGTCTTCTTCTTCCCGTTGCCGACGGTTGCGAGCACCTCGTCGAGCCAGGTGCCCGCCTCGGTCTCGTCCATCTGCTTGGCGTACATCAGCTCGCTCGCGAGGATCTTCTTCGCCTTGACGAACATCTGCTTCTCGCCGGTCGAGAGACCTTTCTCGTGGTCGCGAAGGGACAAGTTCCGGACGACCTCGGCGAGCTCGAAGATGTCTCCGGTCTTCATCTTGTCGCGGTTGTGCTTGAACCGGCGATTCCAGTTCTTGGGCATCGTCGTACCGGAGCCCTGCAGCGCCTTCAGCACCTTCTCGACCATCTGCTCGTCGATCACGCGGCGGAGCCCGACGGCCTCCGCGTTCTCGCTCGGCACGTTGACCGTCATGTCGTTGTGAAGGATCTTGATCGTCAGGTACTCGCGCTTCGCACCGAGCACGTCGCGGTTTTCCTTCTTGACGACAGTCCCTGCCCCGTGGTGCGGATACACCACCTTGTCCCCGACCTTGAACAACCCGGTTCCCCTTTCGACGACGCTGTTTCGTCAAGACGCCGGCGGACCCGAAAGCCGCCGGCGACGAAACGCCAGTGTATCGAATTTGGCTTAAAACCGCCACTTTTCCAGGACTTTCGCGGCAAAAGCCCTGGAAAGAGCGGCTTAGCCTGTCTCGGCCGCGGCCGGAACGAGCCCTGCGCGGATGCCGCGGTCGATCGTCTCCGCCTCGGCGAGCCGGAGCGGCGCGCGCTGCGGGGTGCCCTTGGGGGCGAGGACGGCCGTGAACCCGAGCTTCGCGCACTCCTCGAGCCGCCGCTCGGCCTGGGTGGCCGCGCGGAGGCGGCCCGTCAGCCCGAGCTCGCCGAACGCGGCGAGACCCTCCTTGACGGGTGCACCGCGCGACGCAGAGGCGATCGCGAGTGCGACGGCGAGGTCGGCGCCGGGCTCGTCGATGCGAACGCCGCCGGCGACGTTGACGAACACGTCGGCGGCCCCGAGGGGTAGTCGTGCGTGGCGGCCGAGGACAGCGACGATCATCGCGAGCCGCTTCGGGTCGACCCCGGTGGCGACGCGGCGCGGCATTGCCAGGTCGGTCGGCGCGACGAGTGCCTGGATCTCGAGCAGGATCGGGCGGGTGCCTTCCAGCGCGCAGGCGACGGCTGCGCCGATCTCGCCCGCCTCGCTGCGGCCGAACAGCTCCGACGGGTCGGGGACGCCGACGAGGCCGGTGCCGGTCATCTCGAAGACACCGAGCTCGTTCGTCGAGCCGAAGCGGTTCTTGGCGGCGCGCAGTATGCGGTGCGAGCGGTAACGGTCGCCCTCGAACTGGAGCACGCAGTCGACGAGGTGCTCGAGGACACGCGGCCCGGCGACGGCGCCGTCCTTCGTCACGTGGCCGACCAGGAAGACGGCGACGCCGTTCTCCTTCGCCACCCGGAGGAGGCGAGCCGCGGCCTCGCGCACCTGTGCGACCGATCCCGGCGCCGAGCCGAGCTCGGCCGCGTAGAGCGTCTGGACGGAGTCGATCACGCACACCTCCGGACGCTCACGCTCGAGCGTCGCGCAGACCGCCTCGAGCTCCGTCTCGGCCAGGATCTCGACGCGCTCGCAGCCGCCGAGGCGCTCGCTGCGCATTTTCACCTGCGCCGCCGACTCCTCACCCGTCACGAGCAGCACGCGCTTCTCGGCGCTGATCGAGCGGAGCGCCATCAGGAGGAGCGTCGACTTGCCGACGCCCGGCTCGCCGCCGACGAGGACGAGTGAGGCCGGCACGAGCCCGCCGCCGAGGACGCGGTCGAGCTCCGGCACGCCGGTCGGGATCCGCGCCGCCTCCTCCGCCTCGACGTCGACCAGGCGAAGGAGCGGACGGGCTGCTGAGGCGGCAGCGCCTCGCGCGTCGGGCTTCGCCTCCTCGACGAGCGTCCCGAACTCGCCGCAGCCGGGGCAGCGGCCGAACCAGCGCGGGGACGAATAGCCGCAGTCGGAGCAGGCGAAGAGAGAGGGCGCCGCCTTGGCCATCTGGCCAGTGTACGAGGGGGACCCGACGCGGCTCTGTGCCCGATCAGTGCCGACTTTGCGTCGCGCCGTGGCCCGAAAGGACGTGGC
>DATENZ010000090.1:0-2826 GCA_035274625.1 Gaiellaceae bacterium | reverse complement strand
CGCCGGACCGCCGCCGACCCGAGGACCCGCCCGCTACGCGGCGGGCGGGACGGGGTCCGGGATCAGGCCCTCGCCGCTGAACTCCTGGCCCGCCTCGACGTACGTCAGGTCGGGCGGCGGGAGGATGAACTCCGACGGCTCCAGATCGTCGGCGTCGAGCGGCTCGCCCTCGGTCCGAACGAAGTGCAGGAGCTCCTCGAAGGCCTTCTGGAAGCCGTCCTCGCTCTGGCCCGACACTGCGGCGACGACCGCGTCGTCGAGCTCGTCGAGGCGCGCGTGGTGGCCGTCGTCGAGCCGATACTGCCCCTCGTTCGAGATCCGGACGATCACGAGGCCTGGCCGCCCTCGCCCAGCTGCTTGGACTCACCGCCGCCCTCGCCGGCGCCGAGCTCCGCCTTCATCTTCGCGAGCTCGTCGTCGACCTGGCTCGTGGAGGACAGCTGCGCGAGCTGGCGGTCGATGTCGTCCTGGCCCGGCCCGAGCTGGGTGAGGTCGTCGAACGTGCCGGCCGCCTCGAGCTCGGAGACCGCGTCGGCCCGCGCCCGCATCTGCTCGGTCTTGTCCGTCGCGCGCTGCATCGCGAGGCCGACGTCGGCCATCTGCTCGCCCACGCCCGTCGCCGCCTCGGAGATCCGCACCTGGGCCTCGGCCGCGGAGTACTGCGCCTTGATGACCTCCTTCTTGGTGCGGAAGGCCTCGATCTTCTGGCGCAGCTTCTGCTCGGAGTCGGTGAGCCGCTGCTGCTGGGCCTCGAGCTCGGTGACCTGCGTGTCGAGGTTCTGCAGCTCGGTCTGCGCGACGTTCTTGCGCTCGAGCGCGGTGCGCGCGAGCTCCTCGTTGCCCGCGGCGAGGGCCTGGCGGGCCTGCGTGTCGAGCTTCACGACCGACTGCTCGAGCTTCTGGGACTGCATCTGCAGCCGCTTCTTCGCCGTCACGACGTCGGCGATGCCCTTCTTGACGTTCTGCAGCGACTCGAGTTGCTTCTGATAGCTGTAGTCGAGCGTCTCGCCCGGATCCTCGGCCTTGTCCAGGAGCCGGGAGATCTTCGCCTTGATGACGGTGGACATCCGTCCGGTCATGCCCGGCATGAAGCCTCCTAGGTGCGCTTCCGTGTTTGACCGCTAGCGTACCGAGCCGTCATGGAGCCGCGAGCGGTTAGCGAGTCCCGCGCCGTCCTCGTCCAGTGGATGGGGCCGTCGGACGCGAACGCCGCCGGGTTCGTCCACGGCGGCACGGTCATGAAGCTGTGCGACGAGGCGGCCGCCGCCGCGGCGATCCGCCACGCCCGCTCGCGGGTCGTCACGGCCGCCGTCGATCGCATGACGTTCCTCCAGCCCGTCCACGTCGGCGATCTCCTCACGCTGCAGGCCTCGGTCAACGCGGTCTGGCGCAGCTCGATGGAGGTCGGCGTGCGCGTGCAGTCCGAGAACCCCGCCTCGGGCCGGGTCCGCCACACGAACAGCGCCTACATCACGATGGTCGCCGTCGACGCCGACGGCCGGCCCATCGCCGGTGGCATCCCGCCGCTGCGCTGCGAGACCCCCGACGAGTCGCGGCGCGAGCGCGAGGCGCAGCGCCGCCGCGCGAACCGGCTCGCCGAGCGCGACCAGCTCCGCGAGGAGCGCGCGCTGGAGGAGGCCCAGGAGGCGGGCGCTCAGCCCGCGTAGGCCGAGGCCTGCAGGCCGAACAGCTCCGCGTAGGTCCCGTCGCGCGCGATGAGCTCGGCGTGGCTGCCCTCCTCGACGATCCGCCCGCCATCGAGGACGTAGATCCGGTCGGCGGCGCGGACGGTCGAGAAACGGTGCGAGATCAGGAGCACCGAGCGCGAGGCGAACAGCTCGCGGATCCGCGCGAACAGGTCGTGCTCGGCGCGGGCATCGAGCGCCGCGGTCGGCTCGTCGAGGATCACGAACGGCGCGTCGCGGAAGAACAGCCGGGCGAGCGCCACCTTCTGCCACTGGCCGAGCGAGAGGTCGACGCCGCCGACGAACGCCGGCCCGAGCTGCGTCGCGTAGCCCTCGCGAAGCGCCGCGATGTCTCCGTCGACGCCGGCGCGCCGGGCGGCGCCGTGCACCGCGTCGTCGTCGGCGTAGCGCTCGTGGCGGCCGAGGGCGATGTTGTCGCGGGCGGGCAGCGCGTATCGGATGAAGTCCTGGAAGACGACCGCGACCTGGCGGCGCAGGGCGGCGCGGTCGGCGGTCGCCGTGTCGGCGCCGTGCAGCACGACCCGGCCCTGGTCGGGGAGGTACAGGCCGGCGAGCAGCTTCGCGAGCGTTGTCTTGCCGGAGCCGTTGGCGCCGACGAGCGCGACGACCTGGCCGGGCTCGATGCGGATCGAGACGCCGTTCAGCGTGGGCGCCTGCGCGCCCGGATACGAGAACCAGACGTCCTCGGCGGCGACCGGGCCGACGGCGGTCGGGACGGGGCGTGCCTCGGGCTCGGTGTCGGGGGCGAGCGCGACGAACGCGAGGTAGTCCTCGACGAACATCGCCGACTCGAGCAGCGTCTCGGCGCTGAAGCCGCCGTACGCGAGGCGCTGGCCGAGGAGGATCATCGCGCCGGCCGCCGCCGCGGCGGCCGGGAGCGTGATCTGCCCGCCGAGCGCCAGCGCGAGCAGCAACGCGAGCGTGACGCCGACGATCGCCGCGCTCGCGAGGCCGGCGAGCAGCGCCCATTTGAGCTGGCGGCGCGTCACGCCGGCCAGCTCCTCGACACGCTCGGCGTAGAGCCGGTCGTGGCGGCGGCGGAGGAACCCGGCGAGCCCCATCGCGCGGATCTCCTTCGCCGGGTCGCGATCGGTCAGGAGCTGAGCGAGGTAGCCGCGCT
>DATENZ010000089.1:0-7644 GCA_035274625.1 Gaiellaceae bacterium | reverse complement strand
GGCGCCGTCGCAGCCGCGCTCGCGCTCGCGCCGGACACGGGCGGCACGCTCTCGGCGGCGGCCGCGCGCAACTGGTCGCCGGTCTACCGGCTGCGCCACAGCTCGGGGAATGAGCCGCGCGCCGACTACACCGGCTCGAAGGTCCTCTTCCGCAAGGACACCGAGTACCACCGGCTGGCGGTCGTGCAGGACGGGACGATCCGCACGCTCCGCTTCGGGAGCTCGTTCCAGAGTTCGACGGACTCCGCGAAGCCGTTCGAGACGCAATACCCGTACACGGACCTCTTCTCGCTCTCGATGCTGTACCGGCCGGGGACGCGTTCGATGCTCTTCCTCGGCCTCGGCGGCGGCTCCGCGCCGAAGCGCCTGTGGCGCGACTTTCCGCGGTTGCAGATCGACGTCGCCGAGCTCGACCCCGTCGTCGTCGACGTCGCCCGCCGCTACTTCGCGGTGCCGGACGACCCGCGGTTGCGGATCCGGACCGGGGACGGCCGGCTCTTCCTCGCCAAGACGAAGCGCACGTGGGACGCCGTCGTGATCGACGTCTTCTACGAGGACGGGATCCCCTTCCACATGGCGACGTACGAGTTCCTCCAGCTCGTCCGAGAGCGGCTCTCGCCCGGCGGCGTGGTGCTCATGAACGTGATCGGGAGCATGGCCGGCGACGGCTCCGAGCTGTTCCGCGCGATCTACCGGACGTATCGCGCGGTCTTCCCGACCGTTGTCATCCATCCGACGGACGGGCCGGGGGAGCAGATCCAGAACCTGATCGTCGTCGCGACCGAGCGGGCAGCGCCCGCCGAGTCCTTTCTCGCTCAGCGCTGGCGCGAGACGCGGGCGGAGTCGCGGACGTTCCCGGACATTCGCCCGCCGATCGCGCAGCGCGTCGACGGCGGCATCCCGATCGACGACGTCCCGACCCTCACGGACGACTACGCGCCGACGGACGCGCTCCTGGTCGACTGAGGGCTAGTAGGTCTGCTCGTCGAGCCGGGCGCCGAGGCGCCAGAGACGCGGCTCGAAGACCATTCCGTACTTGAAGAGCAGGTGGCGGACGACATCGGAGGCGCCGTCTCGCTTGCCGCGGACGACCTTTGCGTCGAGGTCGAAGACTGTCGTCTCCGGCGCAGGTTCCGGCGCGTTGCGGAAGGCGAGCAGGACGAGCCGGCCTCCGGTGGATGCCGTTTCGCCGTCGGCGACGACGACCACGCGTGCCGTCCCCGCCGCGCCGCGGAGCGTCCCGCTCCAGATCTCCTCGACCGAGTCGTCCCGCTCGATCTCCCAGCCCATCACGGCAAGCGCCTCGCGATTGCCGTCGAAGATCTCCGCGACGATCGCGTCCCGGTGCGCGCGGTCGAGCTCCTGACGCTGGCGCCGCTTGACCACCGTCGCCGGCACCCCGCCGACGAGCGCGCCGCGCGGCATGTTCGAGGCGACGACCGAGTTCGCCATCACCGTCACCTCGGGCTCCAGCAGCGTGCCCGGGAGGATCAGGCTCCCCGGGCCGAGCCAGCAGCGCTCCGCGATCGTCACCGGCGCGTACGAGTACGGGTAGCCGTCGAGAGCCTCGAGCCACTTGCGGTGGGTGTAGACGCGCGCGCCGGGGCTCAGGCAGACGCGCTCGCCGAGGCGGACGTCGCGGTCGGTGTTCAGGTAGGTGTCGTAGGCGATGAACGAGAGGTCGCCGACGTGGCAGTCGTGGATGCCGCCCTGGCCGTCGACCACCGCCACATTCCAGCGCAGCGTGACGACGTCGCCGGCGACGAAGTCGCGGCAGAGGAAGCGGCAGTTCGCGCCGATCTGGCCGAGCTCCCCGACGGTGAAGCGGCGGGCACGGACGACGACGTCCTCGCCGATCGACGTGTCGTCGCCGAGCTCGACGTACGCGGCGTCGAGCAGGACGCCGCGGCCGATCGTGACGCGCTCGCCGATCGCGGCGCCGTGCTCGCGGTAGAGCGCGACCTTGACTGCCGAGGGGAGCGCGCGGATCTCGTCGGGCTGGCCACGGAGCCGCTCGCGCAGTTCGTCGGAAAGCTTCCCGGCCGAGGGCTCCGCGGCAGGCTGCGCCACCTGAGCCCGGTGCGCGTACGCCCGCACGTCGCTCTCGCGCACGATCCCCGACGCCGGCACCTCGTCGACCGACACGCCGAGCTCGGCTGCGAGGCGCCGCGCCGGCTCGGTGGCGACGACAGAAGGGGAGTCGGGTTCGGACACACGAGTGTCAGGCTGAAGCCCGGCACTGCCGGTCGGCCACGCGTCGCGCTCCTCCTCGGTCGCGAACAGACGTCCGACCTCGGCGAGCACGCGCACGCGGTCTCCGATCTGGACATCCCAGAGCACGAAGCCCGAGTCCTCCGCCTCGACCTCGGCCACCGCCTTGCTCGTCTCGACGGCGAAGAGCACCTGCCCCGGCTCGACGTACGGCCCCGGGCTGAGCTCGACGACGATCACCTCGTCGTCGTTCTCGTTCAGCTTCGGAACGACGATCGGCCCGGGCATCAGACGATCTCGCCGGCGAGCTCGACCGGCTCGGCGTCACGTTCGACAGGCAGGAAGCACGTGTCGACGCGCGGCACGCGGAAGCGGTCCTCGTGCGAGACCCAGTCGATCGGCGGCCGGGTGGAGTAGGCGATCTCCACGCCCAGCCGCTCGCACACCCGCTGCGAGCGCTCGTCGTGATCCCCGTACGGGTAGTTGAACCAGACCGGCCGCTCCCCGAGCACCTCGCCGAGCCAGTCGAGCGACGCCGCGATCTCCCGCTCCTGCTCGTCCTCGGAGAGCCGCGGCAGCGACGGGTGGGCGACCGAGTGGCCGGCGATCGCGTGGCCGAGCCGCGGCAGCTCGCGGATCTCGTCGGTCGTCAGGTACAGCTCGTCGATGAACGCGCGCTCGTCGGCCGAGACGTGCTCGGCGAAGAGCCGGTCGAGCACGCGCTGCGAGACGTCGAACGGGATCAGCCTGTTGACCGCGTACTTGAAGCGGAGGTACTTCTCCGACCCGCGGCGGTACTCGCCCGGCCCGGCGCCGTCGATCAGCGCCGCGACGCCGACGTCCGGGGCGACCGCCCGCGCCGTCTCGACATAGGCGTCGGCGAGACCGTCCTCGCCGAGCGCTGCCCGCGCCAGCTGGTTCTTCTGGACGAAGGCGATCCGACCCTCGAGGTAGGGCAGCCCGATCGGGGCGAAGATCCCCTTCAGTCCGTGCCGCTCGAGGACGGGCAGCGCGTTGTCCCAGTGGTCGCGCGTGCCGTCGTCGAAGGTGAGGACGAAGCCGTTCTCCGGAAGCGTTGCGCCGGCGCGAACGGCCTCGACCAGGTCGGCCGGATCGACCGGCTCGTGGTGCCGGAGCAGGTACTCGACCTGCCCCTCGAAGGCGCGCGTGGAGCAGGCGGCGATCCCCGCATACGGCGTTCCCTCCACGTCGCGGACGTAGTGGTACATGACCAGGATCACGCCCACCTCGTCGCTCCTCAGACCTGGAGCGAGCGGCGGGCGGAGAGCGCGATCCGCTCGAGCTCGCGCTGAATCGACGCCTCCTCGGGGAGCACCTCCTGCTCGAGCGTGCGCGCAGCCGGGATCGGGCTCGGCTTCGCCGCGATCCGCTCGAATCGGCCCCGGAAGCCCGCCTCCGCGAGCCGGGCAGCGACCTCGGCGCCGAACCCGCTCTCGCCCCAGCCCTCCTCGACCGTGACCACGCACTCGGACGCGAGCGCGGGCGCGAGCACCTCGTCCAGGTCGAGCGGTGAGAGCTGCGAGACGACGCACAGGTCGGCGGCGATCTCGTGCTCGAGGAACAGCTGCCGCACCGGCCCCCAGGCGAGCGAGGCGCCGCGGCCGTACGTGATCACCGTCAGGTCGGGGTCGTCGAAGCCAGTCGGGCTGAGGCGGACGGTCGGGTAGACGCCCGCGCTCGTGCGCACCGCGAAGTACTCGACCTGGCCGCCCTGCGGCACGCGCACCTGCTCGCCGTACACCGTCTTGTTCTCGATCAGGAGCACGGGCCCCGGGTCGGCGGCGACCGCGTTGTAGAGCGTCGCGTACGGGTCTGCGAAGCTCGAGACGGCGACGACGCGCAGGCCCGGGATCCCGAAGAACAGCTTCTCGAGGCTCTGGCTGTGGGTCGGCCCGTAGGCGCGCCCGCCGCCCATCGGCGTGCGGACGACGAGATTCACCTTCGCCTCACCGCCCGAGATGTAGTGGTGCTTCGCGGCGCTGTTCACGAGCTGGTCGGCAGCGAGCGCGACGAAGTCGCCGAACATGATCTCCGCCACCGCCTTCCCGCCGGCGAGCGCGAAGCCGGTCGTGGTGCCGACGATCGCCGCCTCGCTGATCGGGGTCGGGTGGATCCGGTCCGGGTAGGCGGTGGAGATCCCGCGCGTGACGGCGAAGGCGCCGCCGTAGGGGTCGAGCAGGTCCTGGCCGAAGAGGTGCACGTCCGGGTCGGCGGCGAGCAGGTCGTGAAGCGCGGCGTTCAGCGCCTCGACCACGCGCGGCGTGCCCTCGGTGCTCGCCCAGGGACGGACGGTCGCCGTCTCGTCGAGCGGCGGGAAGACGTCGGCGAGGTGGACGCGCGGCTCCGGGTCCGCGCCCGCCTGCGCGCGCTCGACCGCGGCGTCGAGCTCGCCTGCGACCTCGAGCTCGATCCGCTCGCGCTCCGGCTCGGGCAGCTCGGCGGCGAGGCGCGCGACGGGGTCGCGCGTTCGCAGCTCCGCGAGCTCCTCGGGCGAGCGCTCGTCGTCGCGCTTGCTGTGTGGTCCCAGCCGCACGGTGCGGACGACGCGGAAGGCCGGGCGAAGGTCGCGCCGCACGGCTTCCGCCGCGTCACGGAGCGCCGGCCCGAGCGTGCGAACGTCGGCGCCGTCGAGCGCCGCGGCGTCGATCCCGAAGGCCTCGCCGCGTTCGACGATGTCACCGGCAACCGCGACCGGCGAGGGCGTCGTCTGCGCGATGCCGTTGTCCTCGAGCACGATCAGGAGCGGCGCGTCCCAGAGCGAGGCCATGTTCATCGACTCGTAGAGCGCGCCCTGCCCGAGGGTGCCGTCGCCGATGAAGACGGCCGCGATCCCGGGCTCCTTGCGCAGCCGCTTCGCGACCGCGATCCCGAGCGCGACCGGAACCATCTGCCCCTGGATCCCCGAGCTGATGAACCGCGGCGCGTGCAGGTGCTGGCTGCCGCCGCGGCCTCCGGAGACGCCGCCCGCTTTGCCCATCAGCTCGGCGAGGAACGCGGTCAGGTCGCCGCCGGCGGCGAGGAAGTGCCCGTGGCAGCGGTGCGTGCTGAAGACCCAGTCCTCGGGCTCGAGGTGCGGGAGCAGCCCGACCGCGATCGACTCCTGGCCGATCGAGGTGTGAGTCGTGCCGGACAGGAGCCCCTGCGAGTGGAGCTGAAGGAGCTTCTCCTCGGTGCGCCGGATCAGCAGCATCCGGCTGTAGAGCTCGAGGTCGTTCACGGCCGCCTCTAGCGTACTCGCGCGGGCCGCCGTCCCTTGCCTAGTCGGGCTCCGGGCAGTCCGCCAGGTAATAGGGCGTGCCGGGCCGCAGCGTGAGGTAGTCGTCCCGGTAGTAGTCCCGCGCCATCCGGACGCCCTGGGCGTGCGTCGCGCCGAACCGCTCGGCGAACCAGGCGAGCGTCTGCATGCCGTTGCACTCCGCCAGCCCTTCGTCCCGGATGCCGGCGAGATGCTGCGACTCGTGGGCGAGGGTCTGCAGGGCGACGACGCGCCGGCGGTAGTTGGGGCACTCGCCGTAGGACGAACGACGGCGGTCGGTCCGGCCACCGGCGACCGTGACCGTCGTTATCCGGCAGCTCTTCCCCTTCTGAGCAGGCGGCAGACGAAGGTACTGCTCCAGGTAGAAGCACGCCGCCTCGGCGAGCTCCATCCGGGGCCGAGGCCGGGCACCGGCAGCGTCGCGATCGAAGAGCACGAAGCCCCAGGCCTTGTTCGCGTCGACGCGCCGCTGTGCAGCGAGCGTGCGCCACGCCGTCCGGTTGTTGCAGCTGACCGTCACCGGAGCATCGGCAACGGTGCTCGCGAGCCCCGCGGCGAAGCGCTCGAAGGGCGTCTCGACGGCTGCGCCTCCGGACCACGGCGGGGCGTCGGCCGCGAGCGCGGCGGCGCCGGTCGACAGCATGGCTGCCGCAACGGCGAATGCGCAACGGAGACCTCGCCGAGGCCTGCGGATCGCTCCCCCTCTCCCCTGCGGCCCCCCACGAGCCGCACTTCTCGGTGTAGGTGAAGAGCGGTGGTCTGTCTACGGGCGGAACGTCCGGGTGTGCCAGCGCCGGGCGACCGCGAAGCGCGTGTCGCTCCAGCGGTAGCGCGCGTGGTCGAAGCCGCCCGTCGGGCAGCAGTTCGGGTCGTTCTTGCGGTAGACCGGCAGCGAGGTCGCGACGTCGCCGCCGAGCCGGAAGAGGCCGAGCTTGTAGCCGCTCCCGGTGAGGGCGATCCCCCACCCGGATGCCGTCCGGCGGAAGACGACGAAGCCGATGTCGCCCGCGGTGCCGCCGCTCGCGATCGAGACGGCCACGTCGAGCCGTCCGTCGCGCGTGAAGTCGAAGCAGATCACCTGGTCGGCGCTGCTCGGATCGACTCGCGTGGCCGTGTCGCCGAGGAGCTTCATGCGCAGGTGCGTGGCGGTGATGGCGGCCTGGGCGGTGGCGCGCCCACACGCGGCCTGGTGTGCTCCTGCGGGCGCGGTTGTGGCCGCTGCGAGAACGACGCCGATCGCGAGCAGCCGCACGGCCCGAGCATAGACTCGGGGCAGATGCCGGACGAGCGCGATCACCCGCTGCGACGCGAGGACCTCGATCCCGACCCGCTCGTCCAGCTCAACCGCTGGCTCGACGAGGCGCGGGCGGCGGGGATCGAACTGGCCGAGGCGATGACCGTCGCGACCGCGACGAGCGACGGTGCTCCCTCCGCGCGCGTGGTGCTGCTGAAGAGCGCGGACGAGCGCGGCCTTGCCTTCTACACCGGCTTCGAGAGCCGTAAGGCGCGCGAGCTGGACGAGAACCCACGCGTCGCCCTCGTCATCTACTGGCACGAGCTCGGGCGCCAGGTGCGCGTCGAGGGCGGCGTCGAGCGCGTGGCCGGCGAGGAGGCTGACGAGTACTTCGAGTCGCGGCCGCTCGGGAGCCGGCTCTCCGCGGTCGTCTCACGTCAGAGCGAGGTGATCGCGAGCCGCGAGGAGCTCGAAGAGGCCGCCGTGGCGCTCGGGGAGCGCGTCGGCGACGACGTCCCGCGGCCGGCGAGCTGGGGCGGCTACGTCGTCGTCCCGACCTACTGGGAGTTCTGGCAGCACCGGCTCGACCGGCTCCACGACCGCTTCCGCTACCGACCGGACGACCGCGGCTGGATCGTCGAGCGGCTGGCGCCGTAGGGCGTGAGCCGGCCGTGGCTCGAGCAGATCGAAGCCTCGGCAGCCGGGGATGACGCGCTCGCGGTGCTGGCGTGGCTCGCCGGCTCCCGGATCCCGCTCGACGAGGACGAGTTGCGAGGCGCCGTCCGCCGCGCGGTCCTGCTCCTCGCCGCGGGCGGCGATCCGCACCGCGGCCTCGATCTCGACGGGCGGGCGGTGACGGCGCTGGCGGCAGAGCTCGACCGGCCCGAACGGCGGGCGGCCCTCGTTCGGGGCGTCGAGTCTC
>DATENZ010000088.1:0-20701 GCA_035274625.1 Gaiellaceae bacterium | reverse complement strand
GGCCGAGCGGATGCTCCCGGCGGTCGCGGCGGCACTGCTCGCCGGCTGGACGGCGAGCGCACTCCCCTTCTTCCCCGCGTACTGGCCCGGCGGCCTCGCCGCGGTGGCGGCCGGCGTGACACTGGCAAGCCCCCGGCTCGGGCTTGCCTTCGCCCTGGCGGTGCCGATCCTGCCGTTGGGGAACATCGCGCTCGGGCTCGGCGTGCTCTACCTGCTCGTCGCGTGCGGCTGGCTGCTGCTGCACTGGCGGACGTCCCGGCTCGGCCTCCTCTTCGTCGCGGGGCCACTGCTTGCGACGATCGGCGCGCTCGGCCTGCTGCCGCTCGCGCTGCTCCCGGTCGCCGGCTGGCCACGCCGAACCGCTCAGGCCGCTGCAGCCGTCCTGGCCGCCGCGCTCGTCGCCTCCCTTGGGGGCCACGGTTTGCCGATCGTCGGGGACCATGCGCCCGATCTCGCGATCGCGGAGACGAACGGGCCGCTGTCGGCGGCATCGTCGCTCTGGGACGGACTCCGCAGCACGCAGCCGCTCCTGCTCGAAACCGGCGCGCTGGCCGTGTGCGCAGCGGCGATCGGGTCGTGCCGACGACGCGGCAACTGGGCGGCAGCCGGGTACGGCTCCCTGCTCACCTCGCTGACGCTGATCGCGGAGCCGAGCGCAAGCGCGGCACCGCTGGTCGCCGCCGCCTGGCTGAGCGCTCTCCTGCTCGCGCTCGAGCCCGCCTCCGCCCCGAGAGGAGCGGCAATATCCCGCCTGATGCGGCGGATTTCGCCCGTGCGGGCGCGGCTGCGGCTCGTGGGCTGGAGTTAGACTCGGCGCGGGGGGAACCCCTCGCCGTGAACGTGCTCCGCTCCATCGAACAGAAGATCGAGGGCCTCTTCGAAGGCCTGTTCGGCCGCGCCTTCCGCACCAACGTGCAGCCGGTCGAGCTCGCGCGGAAGCTCGTCAAGGAGATGGACGACCACCGCACCGTCTCCGTCTCGCGCGTCTACGTGCCCAACGAGTACAGCATCTACCTGTCGCCCGGCGACCGGGAGCAGTTCGCGAACTACGAGGCCTCGCTCAAGATCGAGCTGCAGGACTACCTCAGCGAGCACGCGCGCCGCGAGGGCTACGTGCTGCATACGCCCCCGGTCGTGCTGATGGAGACCGACGACGACCTCTCGATCGGCGAGTTCGGCATCGCGACGCGGATGGTCCAGCGCGAGCCCCGGCCCGCCGACGAGGAGGCCGCGCCCGCGCCGCGGGCCGAGCCCGGCGCGACGATGGTGTACAAGCCGCGCACCCCGATCGGGCCCGAGGGGCCTTCTCCCGACGCGGCGCTCGCCCAGGAGATCGTCACGCTGACGCTGAACGGCGAACGCCACGAGGTGGACAAGCGCCGGGTCGTGCTCGGCCGCGGCAAGGACTGCGACATCCAGCTCGCGGACCCGAACGTCTCGCGCCGGCATGCGGAGGTTCGCCAGGAGGGGGCCGCGTACTGGCTGATCGACCTGGACTCGACGAACGGCTCGCTGGTCAACGGGCAGCGCTCGGCGCGGTCGAAGCTCGAGACCGGCGACGTGATCACGCTCGGATCGACGGAGCTGCTCTTCGAGCGGAGGCTCGCCGAATGAGCGCCGGCGCACTCGCGTCGATCGCCGTCGACGAGGCGCTGCTGATCCTCAAGCTGCTCTTCCTGCTGCTCCTGTACACCTTCATCTGGCGAATCGTGCGCACCGCCAGCCGCGACCTTCGACTCCCCCAGGAGAGCATCGTCCTCACGCCGCAGCAGGCCGGCGCGCTCGGGGTCGGCAGAAGCATGACGCAGGGCAGGCTCGTGCTCCCCGACGGGCAGGAGCGAACGCTCAACGCGCGACCGGTGACGATCGGGCGGGGCGGCCAGAACGACGTCGCGCTCGACGACGACTTCGCCTCGGCGCAGCACGCGCGTGTCGAGCCGCGGCGCGACGGCGTCTGGGTCTCGGACATTGGTTCGACCAACGGCACCTACGTCAACGGCGCCCGGATCGCGAAGCCGAGACGTCTGTCGTCGGGCGACGTCATCCGCGTCGGCGGGACCGACCTCCGCTACGAGCACTGACCGGCATGAGCGTCCGCCAGCGTGCCGCCGTCACCGACCCCGGTCGCCGCCGGCGGCGGAACGAGGACGCGTACGTCAGCGCGCCCCCGCTCTTCGCGGTCGCCGACGGGATGGGCGGGGCGCAGGCGGGTGAGATCGCGTCTCGCATCGCCGCCGCGGTCCTCCGCGAGTCCGAGCGCCTGACCGGCGAGGACGCGGTCGTCGAGCTGATCCAGGAGGCGAATCGCCGGATCTACGAGGAGGCGGCGACCGACCAGGCCCAGTCCGGAATGGGCACGACGATCACCGCCGCGCTGGCCGAGAACGGCAGCGTCCTGATCGGGCACGTCGGCGACTCCCGCGCCTACCGGGTCCGCGACGGGGCGCTGGAGCAGCTGACGGAGGACCACTCGCTCGTCGCGGAGCTCGTCCGCAGCGGCAAGCTCTCGCCCGAAGAAGCGGACGTCCACCCGCAGCGCTCGGTGATCACGCGCGTCGTCGGGAGCGAGCCCGACGTCGACATCGACACCGTCTCCGTCGACGCGCGCGTCGGCGACATCTTCCTCCTGTGCTCCGACGGCCTCACGTCGATGGTCGACGACCAGGTGATCCTCGAGATCGTCGAGCGCCACCGGGCGAACCTCGAGCAGGCCGCGCGCGCGCTCGTCGACGCGGCGAACAAGCGCGGCGGCGAGGACAACATCACCGTCGTCGCCTTCGAGATCGGCGAGAGCGGGGAAGACACGGCGACGATCGCGGCGGCGCCGGTCGAGGACGAACCCGACGAGGAGAAGACGCTGACCGAGCTCGACGCGGTACCCGCGATCGACGACACGGTGCTCGTCACGCCGGAGGAGCTGGCGGCGCTGCGCGAGGCGCCGCATCCGCACCAGCCGCCACCCGAGCCGCGGCGGAGGCGCCGGATCTCGCGCCCCGCGCTGGCGATCGGCTCGCTCGCCGTCGTCGTCGTCCTCGCCGCCCTCGTCGTCTGGACGCTGTCCCGGTCGTACTTCGTCGGCGCACAGAAGAACGGCCACCTCGCCGTCTACCAGGGCTTCCCCTGGAACGTCGTCGGGGGCGTCAAGCTCTACCGCCTGCGCTACGAGAGCCCCGTCCTCGCCGGGCAGCTGTCCGAGTCGGAGCGGCGGAACCTCTTCGACCACGACCTGCGCAGCTACGGCGCCGCGCTCGTGGCGGTGCGGCACTACGAGGTTGAGGTCGTGCCCTAGGCATGAATGTCCGGAACCGCGAGCTCGTCAGCCTTCTCGCGGTTGGCGTCATCACGGGCCTCGGCTTCGCGAGCGTCTACATCGCGAGGCAGTCGGTCATCTCGGCCGGCTCGGTCTCCTACGCGCTGATCTTCCTCGGCCTCTACGTCCTGGCGCATGCGGTCGCCAGAATCGCCGCCCCCTGGGCGGACCCGACCCTGCTCCCGCTCGCCGGCCTCCTCACTGCGATCGGCCTGACCGAGATCTACCGGCTCGGCCCCACGGACGCCTTCCGGCAGGGGTTCTGGATCGTCGTCGGCGTCACGGTCTTTGCCGTCGTCCTGCTTGTCCTGCGTGGCGACTACCGCAGGCTCGAGAGCTACAAGTACCTCTTCGGCCTCTCCGCCGTCGGCCTGCTCGCGCTGCCCGCACTGCCGGGAATCGGAGCCACGATCAACGGCGCGCGCCTCTGGGTGAAGGTCGGCCCGCTGCAGTTCCAGCCGGGTGAGCTCGCGAAGGTCGCGCTGATCGTCTTCCTGGCCGGCTACCTCCGCGAGAAGCGGGAGGTGCTCGCCCAGGGGCGGCTGAAGGACTTCGGCCCGCTGCTGCTGATCTGGGGGGCGGCGATGCTCGTCCTCGTCGAGACGAACGACCTCGGGAGCGCGCTCCTCTACTTCGGGATCTTCCTGGCGATGCTGTACGTGGCGACCGCCCGCGTCGCGTTCGTCGCTCTCGGCCTGGTGCTGTTCTTCGGGGGCGCCGCGATCGCGTACCACTCGATCAACCGCGTGCAGACGCGGATCGACTGCATGCTCCATCCCTGGGACGACGTCCACGGGGCCTGCTACCAGACCGTCCAGGGCTTCTACTCGATCGGGAACGGCCACTGGTGGGGCGCCGGGCTCGGCCGCGGGACGTTCACGACGACCGGCGGCACGAACCTGATCCCGTACGTGAACACGGACTTCATCTACTCCGCGCTCGCGCAGGAGCTCGGCCTGATCGGCGTCTCCGCGGTGCTGCTCGTGTACATGGTCTTCACCCTCCGCGGCTTCCGGATCTCGGTGCTCGCCCAGGACGGGTTCTCGAAGCTGCTCGCCGCCGGCCTGACATTCGCATTCGCGCTGCAGACGTTCATCAACGTCGGCGGACTGCTCCGCGTGACCCCGCTGACGGGGATCACCCTGCCGTTCATCAGCTACGGCGGGTCGAGTGTCGTCTCGAACTTCGTGCTCGTCGCAGGGCTCCTGTTGATCTCGAACCGGGCGAACGCACCGCGATGAACAACCAGGTCGCCCGCCTGTCGGTCGTCGCGCTTCTCCTCCTCGCCGCGCTCGTCATCGGCACGACGTACTGGCAGACGTGGGCGACAGCCGGGCTCGAGGACCGACAGGACAACGCGATCCAGCGCGTCGCCCAGTTCACGGTCCGGCGCGGACTGATCTACAGCGCGGACGGCCGGCTGTTCGCGGCGCGCCGCGCCGTCAAGGGCAAGGGGCAGACGTTCTACTTCCGCCGGTACCCCGCGGACGACGCGCCCCAGGTCGTCGGCTACTCGACGCAATCCCGCTCCAGGGCCGGCCTCGAGCGATCGCTGAACGACTACCTGACCGGCTCGAACGCGCACCTGAACACGGTCGTCCGGCGCACGCTCGACCGGCTGAAGGGCGAGACGGTCACCGGCAACAACCTCGTGCTGACGATCCGGGCGAAGGCGCAGCAGGTCGCGCTCCAGGCGCTCGACGGGAACTGCGGTGCGGCGGTCGCCCTCGAGCCGAGCACGGGCCGGGTCCTCGTGATGGCCTCGTCGCCGTCGTACGACCCGAACCTGGTCGAGGGCCACTTCGCCGAGATCGCCAAGCGTGCGGCAGGGGCCAAGTGCAGCTCGCCCGCGCCGCTCGTCAACCGGGCGACGGCCGGTCTGTACATCCCCGGGTCGACGTTCAAGGTGCTCACGGCCGCAGCGGCGCTCGACACCGGGAAGTACACGCCCGACTCGAGCTTCGACGACAAGGGCTACTGCATCGAGTACGGCAAGAAGGTCTCGAACTTCGCCGACCAGAGCGGACCGGAGGTGTTCGGCCGGGTCAACTTCGTGACCGCGCTCGAGCACTCGATCAACGCCGTCTTCTGCGAGATCGGGAAGAAGCTCGGCCCGCTGACGGTCCTCGACTACGCGCGCCGCTTCGGCTTCTACAAGGACCCGCCGCTCGAGACGCCGTCGGGCGAACGCGTGCCGAGCGGCCTCTACGACCACGGCCGCCTCTTCCGTCCGCACGACCCGAACCAGGTCGATCCGGGCCGTCTCGCATTCGGCCAGGAGCGGATGCAGGTGACGCCGCTGCAGATGGCGATGCTGACGGCCGGGATCGCGAACGGGGGAGTCGTCATGCGCCCGTACGTCGTCGAGCGGATCACGACGCCCGGCGGCGGCACCGTCCGCCGGACGGACCCGCACGTGCTCTCGAAGGCGGTCTCGCCGGAGACGGCGGCGGCGGTGACCCAGATGATGGAGAAGGTCGTCGAGTCGGGGACGGGCACCGCCGCACAGATCGAGGGCGTGCCCGTCGCAGGCAAGACCGGGACGGCGGAGACCGGCGTCAGCCACGTCAACACGACCTCGTTCATCGCCTTCGCCCCCGCGAACGCGCCGCGCGTCGCCGTGGCTGTCTACCTCGAGAACCAGCAAGGCGTCGGCGGTCACACGGCAGCACCGATCGCGAAGGCGATCATCCAGGCGCTGCTCCGAGGCCCGGCCTAACCTGTAGCGAAGGATGGCGACGCCCGACACGCTGATCGACCAGGTCTTCGACGGGCGGTACAAGGTCGTCCGCAGGCTCGGCACCGGCGGGATGGCGAACGTCTACCTGGCGGAAGACCAGGAGCTCGGGCGGCGCGTCGCGATCAAGGTTCTCGACGACCGGCACTCGCGGGACGAGCAGTTCGTCGAGCGCTTCCGCCGGGAGGCGAAGAACGCCGCCGGCCTCTCCCATCCGAACATCGTCTCGATCTACGACCGGGGCCAGACGGACGACGCCTACTACATCGCGATGGAGTACCTCGAGGGCCGTACCCTCAAGGAGCTTCTGGTCACGCGCGGGCCGACGCCGCTGCCCGTCGCGATCGACTACGCGCGCCAGATTCTCGGCGCGCTCGGCTTCGCGCACCGGAACGGGATCGTCCACCGCGACATCAAGCCGCACAACGTCATCGTCGCCCCCGACGGGCGGCTGAAGGTGACGGACTTCGGGATCGCAAGGGCCGGCGCGAGCCAGATGACGGAGACGGGCTCGATCATCGGCACCGCGCAGTACCTCTCGCCGGAGCAGGCGAAGGGAGCGCCGGTCACGCCTGCCTCGGACATCTACTCGGTCGGGATCGTGCTCTACGAGATGCTCACCGGCACGGTCCCGTTCACGGGCGACACGCCGCTCGAGATCGCGATGAAGCATCTCTCCGCGGTCCCGAAGCCGCCGTCGACGCTGCGGGAGGAGGTGCCGCACGAGCTCGACTCGGTCGTCCTCCGCGCGCTCGCGAAGGACCCGGCCGATCGCTACCAGAGCGCGGAGGAGATGGACGCCGACCTGGCGCAGGTCGCGCGCGGGAAGGCGGTCGCACCGGAGACCGAGGAGGCGGCGACGCACGTCCTCAGCGGCGCCGGCGCAACGCTGTCGACCGCGCCGACGCAGGTCGTCCGCCGCGGCCCCGTGACGGTCGTGCCGCCGGCGCCGCCCGCCCCTCCCTACGGCCGCCCGAGCGGCTACTACGAGTACGACGAGCCGATCCGCCGCCGGTCGGTCTGGCCGTGGCTGCTGGCGCTCGTCCTGATCGCGGCGGCGGTCGTCGCGGGGTGGTACGTCTACACGAAGATCCAGGACCAGCTCGCGCAGACGAAGCCGGTCGCGGTCCCGCTCGTCGAGGGGCAGCTCGAGCGGCTCGCCGTCGGCAACGTCGAGAAAGCCGGCCTGAAGGTTCGGGTCCGGCGGCAGCCGAACGAGCGGGTCGACATCGGCCACGTCTACGACCAGACGCCGGATGCCGGCGAGCGGATCGACAAGGGCAACACCGTCGTCGTTCTCGTCTCGACGGGCAAGCCGAAGGTCACGGTCCCGGGGGTGACCGGCGATCGGTCCGAGGATGCGGTTGCCGCGATCGCCGCACGCGGGCTGAAGGCCGACCTGCACCGGATCAACTCGGACAAGGAAGCGGGCACCGTGACCGGGCAGTTCCCGAAGGCCGGGACGCGGGTGACGAAGGGCGACCGGGTCCGGATCAACGTCTCGCAAGGGCCGAAGCCGATCGCCGTGCCGCCGGTCGTCGGCTCGGCATACGAGTCGGCAGCGGCGACGCTCCAGGGCGCGGGCTTCGCGGTCGCGAGGCGCGAGGTCGATGCGAACGACCCGAAGGGCGTCGTCGTCCAGATGGATCCCGGCGCGAACACGCTCGCCGCCAAGGGCTCGACCGTGACGCTGTTCGTCTCCAAGGGGCCGACGGAGTCGGCGATCCCGGACGTGACGAGCTTCTCGCGCGTGGATGCGATCGCCACGCTGCGCAACTCCGGCTTCAAGGTGCTCGTCCAGGTCGGCGAGACGGGCGACCCGAACTACGACGGCGCAGTCCTCACGCAGTTCCCGGCCCCGGGCGAGAAGGCGAAGCCGGGTACGACGGTGACGATCACCGTCGGCCATTACACAGCGCCGCCGACGACAGAGGAGACGACGACGACGACCGAGCCGACGACGACGGAGACGGTTCCGACCGAGACGCTCCCGACCGACACGACGCCGACCGACACCGTCCCGACCGACACCGTGCCGACCGACACGATCCCGGGCACCCCGTGAAGCGCCGCCGTGTCGCGGTCCTGATGGGCGGCCGCTCGTCGGAGCACCCGATCTCCGTCGCGTCCGCGCGCTCGGTCGTCGCCGCGCTCGATCCGGAGCGCTACGACGTCGTCGAGATCGAGATCAGCCGCGACGGCCGCTGGGCCCTCCCTTCGGGACCTGTCCGTAAGGCGCTAGAACCGGGGACAGTCCCTGTAACGGATCGTCCACAGCTGCCGGTTCCGGCCACGTCGACCGACGTCGCGTCCACGCTCGCCGAGGTCGAGGTCGTCCTCCCGATCCTCCACGGCCCGTTCGGAGAGGACGGCCGCCTGCAAGGCGTGCTCGAGATGGCGGACGTGCCCTACGTCGGCGCCGACCACTCCGCCTCGGCGCTCTGCATGGACAAGGACCTGTTCAAGGCCGTCATGCGCGACCAGGGCATCCCGGTCACGAAAAACCTCACGCTGCGTAACGGCGCCATCCCGGATAACCCGTTCGGCTACCCGGTGTTCGTGAAGCCCGCCCGCCTCGGCTCCTCCGTCGGGATCACGAAGGCGCACGACGAGGAGGAGCTCCGCGCCGGCATCGCGCTCGCGTTCGAGCACGACGAGAAGGTGCTCGTCGAGGAGTTCGTGCCCGGGGTCGAGGTCGAGGTCGGAGTCCTCGGTAACCGCCACCCGATCGCGTCGCTCGTCGGCGAGATCGAGGTCACGCACAACGAGTGGTACGACTGGTCGGCGAAGTACGACGACGGGGAGATGGACCTGATCGTTCCGGCACGGATCACGCCGGAGCAGACGCTCCGCGTCCAGCAACTGGCCGTGCAGGCGTTCGTCGCCACCGAGTGCGAGGGGATGGCGCGCGCGGACTGCTTCGTGCGAGAGGACGGCGAGGTCCTCGTCAACGAGCTGAACACCATTCCCGGCTTCACAGCAACGAGCGTGTACGCCAAGCTCTTCGAAGCATCCGGCCTTCCCTACCCCCAACTTCTCGACCGGCTGATCGACCTCGCGCTCGAGCGCCACGAGCGCCGCTCGAAGCTGCGTTACTGATGAGCCGCCGCGCGCTAGGCGCGGCTGCACTGATGGTCGTGGCCGCCGTGCTCGCCACGGGATGCGGCAGCGACCGGATCGGAGCAGCCGAGTACAGGGAGACGATCGACTTCGCGCTGCGTCAGGTCTCCGGGGCGCTCGTCGCCCACAACGAGACGACGATCGAAGAGATCGCCGAGGACCTGCGGCGCCTGAACGTTCCCGACCGATATCGAGATCTCAACCAGGCACTCCCGAACGATCTCGACCGCCTGGCCGACCACTCCAGGGCAAAGGACTTCGCGGCCGCGCGAACCGGGGCCGAACAGATCGACCAGCGCCTCCGGCGCAGCGGTCTCTTCCGTGCGAACGCCGTCGTCTTCGAGCTACCCGCGGAGTTCGGGGCCGCGGACTTGCTCGAGCGGCTGAAGCCCACGCTGGCGACGAAAGCCCGCCGCGGCGCGATCGTGTTCGTCGAGTCCGGGTGCCTGAACTGCCATCTCTATCGCAGCGTCGGCGCGACGCGGTTCGCAGCGCCCGATCTCACCCACCAAGCGCTCCGCCGCCGAGGCACGGGCTGGCAGGTCAACCACCTGCGCTGCCCGAGCTGCCTCGTCCCCGGCTCGAAGATGCCGTCGTTCGACAACCTCGACCCGCGGAGCCTGCGCGTGCTCGCGCTCTTTCTCGAGAGCTCGCGCTAGAAGAGGGCCGCTGACGCCGCGAGCCGGTCCGCGACCGCCTCGAGCACCTTGCCCTGAATCTCCGGCGAGCCTCTGAGAAGCTCGCGAAACGCGCGATCGACGATCACGACGGCCCGAACCGGGGTGACCGTCGTCACCGTCGCGGTCCGGGCTTTCCCCGTGAGGAGCGCGATCTCGCCGATGAAGTCGCCGGAGCCGCGGGCGCGAAGGAGCCGGCTGTTCTGGCGGACGTCGACCTCGCCCTCGAGGATCACGAAGAACTCCCGGCCGGGCGAGCCCTCCTTCGTCAGGGTCTTGCCGGCGGGAAAGTCGATCTCGTCGGCGATGCGCGCGATCTGCGCGAGGTCGCGCTTCGAGCAGTGAGCGAAGAGCGGCACGCGCGCCAGCGCTGCCATCTTCGGGTCGTCTTGCACGCGCGGAGTCTACTCCGCGGAAACCTCGTTCACGTGCGTGCGTTCGTAGCCCGGCGCCAGCCTCGTGATCCAGAGCAGGAAGTACTGCTGGGGCTGCGGAAGGGACACCGAGAAGACCGTCCGCGTCTGCACCGTCCGCGACGACGAGACGACCGCGAAGGGCGGTCGCGGCGCCGCTCCCGCCTTGATCTCCGCCACGAACCCCGGGGTGTCGCTGACGACGACGATCTCCCGTGGCTGAACGGGCTGCCCGGCGTCGAGGATGATTCCGACCCCGTTCTTCAGGCCGCCGAAGTTGAGGCTGCGGTAGCGCTCGGTCTCCCAGAATGTCACCGGGTCGCCGTCGGTCGCCCGGGCGACCTCGTCGTTGTGCTCCTGCCCGTCTCCCGGCGGTGGGTCGTACGCCGTCGAAGCGGAGAGATGCACAGGGACGCCGACGCCACCCGACGAGCCATTGCCTCCGGCGCCGGCGTCGTCGTCCTTGAGCGCGAGGTAGGCGGCCGTTCCTCCGCCGATCGCCGCCAGGCCGAGTGCGAGCGCGACCAGCGGCGCGAGTGACCGGCGGCGCGCCCTCGCTCGCCGCGGCGGCCTCCGTGCGTGCGGCGCAGCCGCAGGTGCGGGAGGCAGGATCGTCGTGCGGTCGGCGTCGGGCGTTCCGAGCGCCGCCAGCGTTGCCTCGAGCTCGGTGACGAAGTCCGTCATCGAGGGAAACCGGTCCTCCGGGCGCTTCGCCATCGCCTTCGCGAGCGCCGCGTCGAGCCGCAACGGAACGTCGGGCCGAACCTGCGCGATGCTCGGCACCGGATCGTGGACGTGTCGCATCGCGACGGCGACGAAGCTCTCGCCGCTGTACGGCGGGTTGCCGGCGAGGAGCTCGTACACGACAACGCCCAGCGAGTAGACGTCGCTGAGCGCGTCGACCTGCTGGCCGCTCGCCTGCTCCGGCGCCACGTACTCGCTCGTTCCCAGGACGGTGCCGGTCTGCGTCAGGCCGCTCTTCACGTCGACCGAGCGTGCGATCCCGAAATCGGTCACCTTCACGTCGCCGTTCCCGAGCAGGACGTTCTGCGGCTTCACGTCCCGGTGGACGAGGCCGTGCTCGTGCGCGAAGGCGAGCGCGCGACCGACCTCGATCGCCAGCTCGAGCGCTGTCCGGACCGGCAGCCGGCCCTGCCGCTGGACGAGCTGCTTCAGGTTCTGGCCGTCGATGTACTCGAAGACGATGAACTGGCGTCCGTCGGCCTCTCCGCGGTCGATGACGGTGACGATGTTCGGGTGCGAGAGCTGCGCCGCCGACCGGGCCTCGCGCCGGAAGCGCTCGACATAGTCGTCGTCGCGCGAGTAGTGCTCGTGGAGCAGCTTGATCGCCACCGTCCGCTCGAGCAGACGGTCGTGCGCGCGGTAGACACTCGACATGCCGCCCTTGCCGACGAGCTCCTCGAGCTCGTAGCGCTCTGCGATCAGCTCCCCGGCCATCCGGAGCCATTTTCCCTCCGGAGTGCCGCCTAAGCGGCAGTTCGCGGACTACGTCAGCGCAGCTTCGAGTGCCTGCTCCCAGGCGTCGAGCGCCTCGTCGAGCTGCTGGTCCTCGATCGTCAGCGGCACCAGCACCCGCATGACGTTCGAGTAGATGCCCGCGGAGAGCAGCAAAAGGCCGTTGCGGAAGGCATTCTCGACCACGGCGGCGACGAGATCGGCAGCCGGACTCTTCGACTCGCGGTCGTGCACGAGCTCGACCGCGAGCATCGCTCCGAGTCCGCGAACATCGCCCACCTCGTCGAAGCGATCCCGCCACGTCTCCATGCGCGCGCGCATTGTCTCGCCGAGCGCAGCCGCCCGTTCGAGCAGCCCCTCGCTGTCGATTACGTCGAGGACGGCGAGGGCCGCCGCCTGCGCGACGGGGTTGCCGACGTACGTGCCGCCGATGGCGCTCGGCCCCGGCGCATCCATGATCTCCGCGCGGCCGAGGACGCCCGAGAGCGGAAGCCCGGCCCCGATCGACTTCGCGATCGTGATCAGGTCCGCCTCGAGCCCGTACTGCTCGATCGCGAAGAGCGTGCCGGTGCGGCCGAAACCGGTCTGCACCTCGTCGACGACGAGGACGATCCCGTTGTCGTCGCAGACGCGCCGGACGCCCGCCATGAAGTCCTGCGGCGCGACGAGGAAGCCGCCCTCGCCCTGGACGGGCTCGATCACGATCGCCGCGACCGTCTCGGCCGCGACCTGCGTGACGAGCGTGCGCTCCAGCGCCTCCAGCGCCGCGCGGCTGTCCGGGCCGCGGTAGTCGTGCGCGAACGGCACCCGGTAGACCTCGGGCGAGAACGGGCCGAGCCCGGCCTTGTAGGGGTGGGTCTTCGACGTGAGTGACAGGGAGAGCAGCGTGCGGCCGTGGAACCCGCCCTCGAAAGCGATCACCGCCGGCCGCTTCGTGTACGCGCGCGCGAACTTGACCGCGTTCTCGACCGCCTCCGTTCCGGCGTTGAAGAACGCCGCCTTGGTCGGGCCGGAGATCGGCGTGCGCTCGAGCAGACGCTCGGCGAGCTCGACGTAGGGCTCGTACGGCACGATCGTGAAATCCGTGTGCGAGAACCGCTCCAGCTGCTCCCGGGCGGCCGCGACGACCTTCGGATGCGAGTGGCCGACGTTGAGGCAGCCGACACCGCCGGTGAAGTCGATGAACGTGTTGCCGTCGACGTCGGTCAGCGTCGCCCCGTGCGCCTCGGCCGCGACGATCGGGAACGTCAGGACGAGCGGATCGGCGATCACGCGCTCCTTCCGCGCCAGGATCTCCCGGGAGCGGGGCCCCGGCACGCCGGTGCGGAGCTCGATCGAGCGCGTCACGGCCACGCGTCCACGATAGCTCAGAGGGTGGCCGTAGAATCGCCGGCGTGGTCCTCTCCGACCGGACGATCCAGCGCCTCCTCGCCGAGGGCCGGATCGAGATCGACCCGTACGACCCTGCGCTCTTGCAGCCGTCGAGCGTCGACGTCCGCGTCGACCGCTACTTCCGCGTCTTCCGCAACTCGCGGTACCCGTACATCGACGTCAAGCAGGCCCAGGAGGACCTGACCGAGCTGGTCGAGATCGACGGCGACCCGTTCATCCTCCACCCCGGTGAGTTCGTGCTCGGGTCGACGCTGGAGCGGGTCCGGCTCCCGGACGACCTCGTAGCGCGATTAGAAGGAAAATCGAGCTTGGGGCGGCTCGGGCTGCTGATCCACTCGACCGCCGGCTTCATCGATCCCGGCTGGGACGGGCATGTGACGCTCGAGCTCTCGAACGTCGCGAACCTGCCGATCACGATCTACCACGGCATGAAGATCGGCCAGGTGTCGTTCGTGCAGCTCTCCGAGGCGGCGGAGAAGCCCTACGGCAGCGGCGGGCTCGGTTCGAAGTATCAGGGCCAGCAGGGGCCGACGCCGAGCCGCTACTACCGGAACTTCGAGACCGAGGGAAAAGGTGGCAGCCGTGGCTGACAACCTTGGCCCGAGGCGAAGAAGACTCGACGAGGCCGGCGCCGCAGGCGCCGCCCGAGGGGAGAACTTCGAGTGATCCTCGTCACCGGCGGCACCGGGTTCATCGGGCCGAAGGTCGTCCACGCGCTGCGCGCGGAGAGTCGCCACGTGCGCTGCCTCGTCCGCGACCCGGGCAAGGCGGGGACGCTGAAGGCGTGGGGGTGCGACGTCGTGCAGGGCGACGTCACCGACGCGGCGAGCCTGCAGCGCGCCGTCGCCGGCTGCGATGCCGTCGTCCACCTCGTCTCGATCATCGCCGGGCGCCGCGCGGACTTCGAGCGCGTCATGGCGCAGGGCACGCGCGGCCTCGTCGCCGCCGCGCAGGCGGCCGCGGTGCGCCGGTTCGTTCTGATGAGCGCGCTCGGGACGAGCGTCGAGACGCGCGAGCTGACGCCGTACTACTGGGCGAAGTGGGAGATGGAGCAGGCCGTTCAGGGATCGGGGCTCGAGCACGTCGTCTTTCGACCGAGCTTCGTCTTCGGCGGAGACGGCGGCGTCCTCCCGCTGTTCATCCGGCAGGTGCGCTGGTCGCCGGTGACGCCGGTCGTCGGGGACGGCCGGCGTCGGCTCCAGCCGATCTGGGTCGACGACGTCGCGGCACACTTTGCGAAGGCGATCGACCTGCCGGAGGCGGCGAACCGGACCTTCGAGCTCGGCGGACCCGAGCAGCTGACCTGGAACGAGCTCTACGAGCGGATCGCGCGCGTCCTCCGGAAGCGGCGCCTGCGGATGAACGTGCCGTCGCGGGTCGTTCGGGTCGGTGCGGCGGTGGCGGAGCGGCTGCCCCGGCCGCCGATCACCCGCGACCAGCTGACGATGCTGGAGGCAGGGGACAACGTGTGTGACATGCGGCCGACGCTGGGCACGTTCGGCCTCGGCCTGCTCCCGCTCGACGAGCAGATCCGTCGAGCGTCTTAACCTGCCAGGCACTGTTAACGACCCGGTCGGAGGCAGAAACCCGCCGCGGAGCTCGCTCAAAAAGCCGCCGCGGAGCTGGCTCAAAAAGCCGCCGCGGAGCTGCTCAAAAAGCCGCCGCGGAGCTGGCTCAAAAAGATCGAGGGCCGCTCGCGCGGCCCTCGGATCCGGTTACCAGCCTGGATTAGCAGGGGCGCTTCCTGCCACCCTCCTCTGGGGCGGCGGCGCTCTCAGCGAGTCCCCCACGCTGGCTAGGCGATTCCCCTCTTCAGGTCCGGGGACACGCCCCTACCGGCTGGCACCTCCACTGCCCGTACTGTCATCGCTCAAGTCGGACCACCTCCTTTCCGCGGTGATCTCACTTTAGCGGGTCGATGAGGACGACGCTCACCTCCAGCCCACGGTCCAGCGGAATGGTCAGGCTGACCAGCTGCGGGTCGGCCTGACGCGCGCGCGAGTAGGCGCCGAGCGCGTCCTCGTGCGAGAGGACGTTGTCCGCCACGACGACACCCCCCGGCTGCAGCTTGCACCGCGCAAGCTCGAACAGCGCCTCGTAATCCTCCTTCTCGGCGTCGATGAAGACCAGGTCGAAGATGTCCTCGATCGAGCGCAGAGCCTCGAACGCGTCGCCTTCCACGAGCTCCGCCCAGTCCGCGAGCCCGGCGTCCGCGATGTTCCGGCGCCACGCCTCGCACTTCGCCGGGTCGTGCTCGATCGAGAGCACGCGTCCGCCGAGGATCCGGGCGGCGGCGGCGAGCCAGATCGTCGAGTAGCCGCGCGACCCGCCGACCTCGAGCACCTCGCAGGCGTTCTGGGGCGCGACGAGCGCGAACAGAAACCGGCCCGTGGTCTGGGCGACCGCCCGCGAGCGCAGCGCGCGCTCGACCCCCCGCGCCCGCTCGTCCGCGTCCTCCTCCTCCAGCCGCCGGAGCACGGCGCGAACCTGGTCATCGAGCACGTTGCCAGCTTAGGACATGGCAGGGGTCAGACCCCTTAACAATCCGGTCACGGGACGGCGGGTTGCGCCGAGCGCGGCCGCCCACGGGCGAGCGCCTCGCGCAGCTCGCTCGCCGTCAGCAGCGCACCCGCGGTGACGAGCGCGACGACGAGGCCCCACCGCGTCGTGAAGCCGCCGATGTCGGTCCAGGGCGAGTACGGAATCGACGTCGACCAGGCGAGGAACGCGACGAGGCCGGTCGTCATCTCGAACAGCGGCAGCTTCCGGCGGGCTCGCCGCGATCGCGCCTTTTGGAGGTAGTGAATCTCGACCCAGACCGGCGCGAGCGCGGCGACGACGGCCAGCAGCGTCCAGCGCACCCAGCTCCGGCTGTCGCCGCCGACCGCTGCGATCAGCGCGATGAAGAGCGTCACCGGCTCGGCGGGGATGAACGCGACGAGCTGCGCGACGATGCGCTCCTGCGCGTCCGCGGCGCCCGGAACCCGCCCCGGCCGCGCCCGGCCCTCGGCGACGGCGTCCTCCTGCAGCGCGCGGACGGACGCGAGAGAGATCAGGCTCATGTGGCCCTCCTTCGGGACTGACGGCGCGCCGATCGTCGCGCACGCCGCTGCCGCCGTCAAGCGGGCGCGACCTGGACCTTGACGACGCCGTCGACGACGCGCACGGGGAAGACCTCGACCGGCTCGGTCGCCGGCAGCGTCAGGGCATCGCCGTTCCGGATATCGAAGTTCGCGCCGTGGCGCGGACAGATCACGACCCCGCTCTCCGGATCGAACTCGCCCTCGCAGAGCGGCCCGTCGTCGTGCGAGCAGCGATCCTCGATCGCGTAGAACTCGCCGCCCAGGTTGTAGACGCCGACCGAGACGAGCCCGGCGTGGACGATCTTCACCTCGCCCGGCGGCAGCTCCTCCACCGGGCACACGTCGAGCTCCGCCACGCGCGCTACTTCAGCTCGAGCTCGTCCAGCTCGGCGAGGCCCTCGGGGAGCGGCGTCCCCTTCCCCTTGTGCAGCGCCAGCCTCAGCGTCGTCAGACCAAGAATCGCGCACTTGAGCCGCACCGGAGTCAGCGGGATCCCGATCTCCTCGAGGAGATCCTCCTTCGGCATCGTGGCGACCTCGCTCGCCTTCCGGCCCTTGACCATCTCCGTCAGCATCGACGTCGCCGCCTGGCTGATCGCGCAGCCGCGGCCGGAGAACATGACCTCGTCGATCGTGTCGCCGTCCTCTCCGAAGGCGACGTAGATCGAGACCTCGTCGCCGCAGAGCGGGTTCTGGCCCTCGGCCGAGGCGTCGGGAGCGTCCATCACCCCGTGGCCGCGCGGGTTCTTGTAGTGGTCGAGGATGACCTCTCTATAGAGCTGGTCGAATTCGCTCACCCGAGCACGTCCTTGACCTTGCGCAAGCCGTCGACCAGCCGGTCGATCTCCTCGGGGATCGTGTACAGGTAAAAGCTCGCGCGATTCGTCGCCGCCACCCCGAGCCGCGTCATCAGCGGCTGGCAGCAGTGATGGCCGGCGCGGATCGCGATTCCCTCCCAGTCCAGCACCTGCGCGACGTCGTGCGGGTGGACGCCGTCGACGTTGAACGAGACGAGCCCGACCCGCCGCTCGGCCGGGGGACCGTAGAGGGTGACGAACGGAAGCTCCGCGAGCCGCTCGAGCGCGTAGACCGCGAGCTCGTGCTCGTGCTCCTCGATCGCCTCGAGCCCGACCGACTCGAGGTAGTCGATCGCGACCCCGAGCCCGTAGGCCTCCGCGATCGCCGGCGTCCCCGCCTCGAACTTGTAGGGCAGCTCGTTCCACCGCGTCTCCTCGACCTTGACGGAGCTGATCATCGAGCCGCCGTAGTTGAACGGCTGCATCTGCTCGAGGAGCTCCCTCCGCCCCCAGAGGACGCCGACCCCCGTCGGGCCGCACATCTTGTGGGACGAGAAGGCGACGAAGTCCGCGCCCAGCGTCTGCACGTCGATCCGCCTGTGCGGAGCGGCCTGCGCGGCGTCGACCACGACGATCGCGCCGCGGTCGTGCGCCCACGCGCCGAGGCGCTCGATCGGGTTGATCGTCCCCAGTGAGTTCGAGACGAGGTTGGCCGCCACGACCTTCACGTTCGCGTCGCCGACGACCTCGTCGAGCAGGTCGAGCCTCAGCTCGCCCTGGTCGTCGATCGGCAGCATCCGGAAGTCCGCGCCCGTGCGGCGCGCGATCTGCTGCCAGGGGACGAAGCTCGAGTGATGCTCGAGCTCGGTGACGACCGCGAGGTCGCCCGGTCCGAGGTTGTCCAGTCCCCAGGCATAGGCGACAAGGTTCAGCGCCTCCGTCGCCTGCCGCGTGAAGATCACCTCACGGGTCGAGCCGGCGTTGACGAACGCACGCACCTTCTCGCGCGCCCCCTCGTAGCCCGAGGTCGCTCGCTCCGAGAGCGTGTACACGCCGCGGTGGACGTTCGAGTACGAGGTCTCGTAGAACTCGCGGATCGCGTCGAGCACCTGGCGGGGCTTCTGCGACGTCACGGCCGAGTCCAGAAAGGCGAGCGGCTTCCCGTGGATCGGGTGGTCGAACACAGGGAAGTCGGCGCGCACCTTGTGCGCGTCGAGGGTGGGTCGTGCGGTGACAGCCACGGTTCAATCGTACCCGCCGTCCGACTCGCCACCTCCGCCGCAGGTTTCTAGCGGTGTCCGAAGGAAATGAGTTGGCAATGCCGCAGGAGCGCCACTCGGCCTCTCCTCGGACGAAGCCGAGCCGGTCCTCCAACGGTCACGGTTCGAAGCGCGCAGGCGCCGCCGCCGTCCGCACCGCGGTGGCGGCCGACCCCGGAGACGTCGCGGCGCGGCTGCTCGACAACGTCGAGCGTGTGGTGCGAGGCAAGCGGCGCGAGGTCCAGCTCGTGCTCGCCGCGCTTGCCGCCGGCGGTCACGTGCTGATCGAGGACGTTCCCGGCACCGCGAAGACCGTGCTCGCCCGGGCGCTGGCGTCGAGCATCAAGGGGGCCGACATCTCGCGCATCCAGTGCACACCGGACCTGCAGCCGACGGATGTCACCGGCCTGTCGATCTACAATCAGAAGACGCGGGACTTCGAGTTCCGGCCGGGGCCGATCTTTGCGAACGTCGTCCTCGTCGACGAGGTCAACCGCGCGATGCCGAAGACCCAGTCGGCCCTGCTCGAGGCGATGGCGGAGACGCAGGTAACGGTCGACGGGACGACGTATGTCCTCCCGCGCCCGTTCCTGCTCCTCGCCACCGACAACCCTGTCGAGCACGAGGGGACCTACCCGCTGCCGGAGGCACAGCTCGACCGCTTCTTCATGCGCATCTCCCTCGGTTACCCGAGCCCGGAGGACGAGCTGCGGATCCTGCGCGACCAGCAGCACGGGCACCCGCTCGGCACGATCGGCCCCGTCGCGACGATGGCAGAGGTGCGTGCGCTCCAGCATGCCGTCGAGGACGTCTACGTCGACGAGCTGATCCAGCGCTGGATCGTCGGCCTCGTCGGCGCGACCCGGCAGCTGGAGACGATCGCGCTGAGCGCCTCCGTGCGAGGATCGCTCGCGCTCGATCGGGCCGTGCGGGCCTGCGCGCTGCTGGCCGGCCGGACCTACGCAGTTCCCGAAGACGTCGAGCTCCTCTTCATGCCGGTGATCGCACATCGCATCGTGTTCGCACCCTCGTACCTGGCGACGATCCGCAAGCTGGGGCGGGAGGAGGCGCTCCGGCAGCTCTGGGAATGCTGCCTCGAGCTCGCACCCCGGCCCCAGGCGCTCTAGCCGAAGACCCCGTCGTCCCGCTCGTCCCCAGGCGGCGGATCCTCGGCCTCCCGTTCGGTGACGCCCGGTCCATGCGGCGAGGCGGCCGCGCGGACACGATCGGGTCGCGCCCGTACCAGCCTGGCGACGACCCGCGCCGCATCGACCGGCATGCCTCGGCCCGACTGTCGTCCGTGAAGGACGACGACGAGCTGATCGTTCGCCAGCAGCTCGCCGAGGAGCGCCTCGGCGTGGGTCTGTACGTCGACCCCAGCCCGACGATGGCGCTGCACCCCGAGGCGTTACCCTGGCTCCACAAGCCGGCGCTCGTCGCGGACGTCGAGCGCATCGTCACCGCGAGCGCGCACCGGACGCGCGCCCATCTCGTCCGGCTCGAGCGGTTGCCGGTCGTTGGTCCCGTGCGCAACCTCGGGACGGGAAGCATCGTCTTCGTCGTTTCCGACTTCTTCGCCTTTCCCACGGAAGAGGTGTGGGCGGACGCCGCGGCGCGGAACTGGGATCTCGTGCCGGTGGTTGTCCAGGACCCGACGTGGGAGCAGAGCTTCCCGGAGGTCAGCGGCGTCTGCCTGCCCCTGGCGGACGCAGTCGGTCGTCGCCGGCCGGTGTTGCTGACGCGCGCGGAGGCACGCGCTCGCAGGGCCGAGAACGAGGCGCGCCTGGCCACGATCCTGGAGCGCCTGGAGGAGCTCGCGCTCGAGCCGGTCCTGCTCGGCGTTGCCGACCTCGACGAGGTCTATGACGCACTTCTGGCATGGGCGGATGCGCGGCGGAGCGCGCTCGCATGGAGCGGCTGACCGGAAGGCACGCCGCAGCCGCCGCGGCGCTCGTTCTCGGCGCTGCCGCCGCCGCGGCCGCGGTGCTGCTCCCCGGCCTTCTTCAATCGAAGGAACGAACGCTGCCGCGGGTGCGGTACGACGTCGTGCCGCGAACTCACCTCTTCGGTCAGCCGATCACGGCGACGCTCGACGTTCCGCACGGCTCGGTCGTCGTCGCGGGCTTCCTTCCGTACCAGGTGCTGACGCGCTCGGTCACCCGCAGCGGCGCGACCGACCACTACGCCTTCGTCCTCGACTGCCTGCGCACCCGCTGCCTGGGCGAGGCAGGCGGGGAGCGCGAGCTCTGGCTCCCGCCCGCCCGCGTCAAGGAACCGGGCGGCCGGACCACCTCGATCGTGTGGCCGCCGCTCCAGGAGGCATCGCGCCTGCCCGCTACCGCGGTCACCGGCCCCCGCGCACGCAACGAGTTTGCGGCGGCGGCCCCGAGCCAGGCACACGGCCGGCTGGAGGGTCGCCTGCTCGCGGCGGGAGCGGC
>DATENZ010000087.1:0-4357 GCA_035274625.1 Gaiellaceae bacterium | reverse complement strand
TCCGGGCCGATCTCGCAGGTGGCGGGCCCGTCGCCCTCGTCCTGGTACAGGAGGCCGCTCCCGCGGAGGACGTAGAAGATCTCCTCCTCGCCGAGCTCGCAGTGGACCGGCGACGAGCGGCCGCCGGGCTGGATCTTCAGCAGCGCGACACCGATCCGGTCCGAGTCGATCGCGTTGCCGATGTCGACGCGGGTCAGCCGCATCGGCCCCGTCTCGAGCAGCCGCCCCTCGATCTCGTCCCAGTGTGCGATCACGGCGAGAGGTGGTCGTGCAGGCCGGCGCCGTACGGCGTCGGCGTCCCGCTCCAGTCCGCGATCAGCGCGGGGCCGTCGTTGCAGTTCCAGGGGTTCCACGTCCAGCCGAGGTAGGAGATCCCATGGGCGTCCGCCCAGTCCATGTACGAGTCGGCGTAGCCGTGGGCGCAGTCGTTCTCGCCGAACTCGCCGGTGACGACGGGCACCTTCGCGGCGACGGGCGCGACCTGCGCGTCCCAGCACGCCTGCGTCGAGCAGCCGTTGAAGTTGTAGGTGTGGAACGCGGCGACCAGGCCGGTTCCGGCGGGGCGCCATTGCAGCCAGCCGCTGAGGTCGTTCGACCACCCCAGGCCGCCCAGCATGATCGGCTGCTTCGCGCCCACCCCCCGGATCGCCTTGACGAGCAGCTTCATCCCCGCCGTCTTCCAGCCTCCGCCGGTCGTGCAGCCGTCGCGCCAGCACGCCCACGAGACGTCGTGCGGCTCGTTGTAGACGTCGAAGATCAGCGCGCGGTCGCTCTTGAACGTCCGCGCGACCGATTTCCAGAACGCCGGCGAATGGTCGGCGTCCGGCATTACCTGCTGCCCGAGCGCAGGCTGCGAGCCCGGCGCATTCCAGTGCAGCTCGAGGATCACGTACAACCCGGCGGCATGCAGTCGCTGGACGAAGCCCTTGACCGCATCGCGGTAGGGCCCGCCCGTGTAGTCCGCTGGGAGCGAAGACAGCCCGAGCCAGCAGCCCTCGTTCAGCGGGACCCGGACGACGTTGACGTGCCAGGCCGCGATCGCCGCGATCGCTGCTGCGTCGGTCGGCCCTTCGGTGAAGTCCCAGCCCTGCGCGCAGGCGAACTCGAAGCCCGAACGGTTGACCCCGAGCAGCCTGATCGTCGTGCCGCTGCCGTCGACGAGGTGGTTGCCGCTGACCTTGACGACGAGGCCCGTCGCAGCCGGGCCTTCTCCGCCGAGTGCGAGCGCGAGGACCGCGAGGCCGACGAGCGCCGCGAGCTTCAGACGGCCTCCTCGAAGCGGATCGTCTGCGCGCCTTCCCAGAGCACGAGCTCGCCGATCGCCGGCAGGTGCTCGACGCCTTCGAGGACCGTGGCGAAGTGGTTGCCGGCGAGCTGGCCCGCCTTGCTGGCGAAGCACGTGTCGCCGTAGGGGAAGAGGATCTCCACCTCGCTCACGCCGCCCGGATAGAGGAGGAGCTCGCCGGGGGCGGGATAGCTCGTCGGGTCCTCCGGGCCGAGGTCGCCGACGTCGTGGTCGCCCATCGGCACCCACGCGGCCTGTCCGCTCCAGCGCGCCTGGATCAGCTTGCTCTCGTACGGGAGCATCGTCCGGAAGAACGCCACCGTGCGCGGCGAGAGGTCCTCCTCGAGGCGAGCGCTCAGCTCGTAACCGCCCACAGTGATCTTCAGCATCACGGCATCCTCGCACGCTTCATTTGATCTGAGCACCCTGGGCTATCCATTGCCCGAGCAGCTCCCGCTCGTCGTCGGTCATGTGCGTCGCGTTCCCGAGCGGCATCGTGCGCGAGTCGACGGCGACCTGGCGGATCTGGGCGGCTCGGGCGCGGATCTCCTCCGGCGAGTCGAACGTGACGCCCGCCGGAGGGGCGGAGACGCCGGCGTAGGTCGGCTGCTGTGAGTGGCACGGCAGGCAGCGCTCCGAGACCACCTGCTGAACGCGCGCGAACGCCACCGGCGCGCCGCCCGCCTGGGCCGGCGCGGTGTCCGCGGGACGGAGCCAGACGGCGATTGCGGCGATCGCGCCGGCGCAGCCGACCGGGATCCACCACAGCGTCCGGCCGGCGTGGCGCAGGTTGAAGTAGTGCCGGATCGCCGCGCCGACCGCCATCAGCGCGACGAGGGCCGCCCAGGCGTGGTCGTGGCCGTAGGTGAACGTGAAGTGCCCGGCCAGCATCGAGAAGAGCACCGGCAGCGTCAGGTAGTTGTTGTGCACCGAGCGCTGCTTGCCGACGATGCCCGGGGTCGGGTCGGGGTCCCGACCCGCCTTCTTCGCCTTCACCAGGTCCCAGTGGGCCGGGATGATCACGAACAGGACGTTCGCGGCCATGATCGTCCCGAGCATCGCCCCGACCTGGAGGTAGGCGGCGCGCGAGCTGTAGAGCCGCTCGACGCCGTATGCGGTCGCCGTGACGAGACCGAGGATCGCGGCGGCGAGGAGGAGCGGGCGGCTCGCGAGCAGCCGGCAGACGACGTCGTAGACGAGCCAGGCCGCGACGAGCAGGGCGATCGAGATCAGGATCGCCTGCCACGGCTCGAGATCGGCGACCGACGGGTCGATCAGCCGCAGGCGGGCGTCGGTGTAGTAGAGGGCGGAGAAGAGAGCGAAGCCGGACAGCCACGTCCAGTACGCCTCCCACTTGTACCAGTGCAGCGGTCGCGGCAGCTGGGGCGGAGCGACCCGGAACTTGTGGATGCGGTAAAAGCCGCCGCCGTGGATCTCCCACGACTCGCCGGCGACGCCCTCCTCCCGGTCGACGTCGCGCTCCGGCTCGAGGAGATGGTTGTCGAGGGCGACGAAGTAGAACGACGTTCCGATCCAGACGACCGCCGCGGTGACGTGGAACCAGCGGAAGACGAGGTCGAGCCAGTCGACCGCGTAGCTACCCAACAGGGCGTACGAGGCTAGGACCGGCGCCACCTATCCTCCGCGATCGCGACCAGCTCCTCGACGGCGGTGTCGAGCTCTTCCTCGCGGGAGCGCCGGATGCGGTCCCGGAGCACCTCGAGGATCTCCGCCTTCGGGCGGCGGTTGACGAAGACGACGAAGCGGAAGCCGAAGCGCTCCTCGTACTCGCGGTTCAGTCCCGCGAGCTCGGTGAGCACCTCGGGGTCGGCGTCCTCGCCCTGCTCCGCAGCCGAGCGCGCGGAGAGGCCGGTACGCGCCCCGATCGCCGGGTGCGCGTTCAGCGCCTCGAGCTTCTCGGCCTCGGAGAGATCACGCACGAGCTCGCGCGCTCGGCCGAGCGGATCCTCGACCTCGGCCAGCCGGCGGACGAGGGCCGTTTCCCCCTCGAACAGCCCGGCGAGCTGCTCGAGGCTCAGCTGCCGCGGTAGATCGTGCACTGGTAGGGCGCGAGGAGCAGCGGGACATGGTAGTGGCGCCCGCCCTCGATCTCGACCTCGACCTCGACGCGCCGGAAGAACGGCGACGGCGCATGGAAGACGAGGCGGTACGTGCCGGGGTCGGCTTCGGCGAGGTCGCGGACCCGGCCGTCGAGGTCGGTCTCGCGGTCGGCGAGGAGCTCGTCGCCGCGGAAGAGCTGCACTCGGATGCCCCGGCCGGGCTCGCCCCGCTCGGTGTCGAGGACGTGCGTCGAGATCACGCGCGCATCTTTCCTTCAGCGCCGGTTGCCGCGCCGGTCGCGGAAGCGGCGCAGCAGCGGCAGGCCGAACCAGAACCACGCGAACGCGCCGCCGAGACCAGCGACGGCGGCTGCGGTCGCGGGCTCGCCGAACAGGAAATCCGTGATCAGGTAGACCGAGCCGGTCATCCCGAGGGCGAGGAAGACGGTGGCGACGATCCCGCTCCGAGTCGCGATCCTGAGGAGCGCCTCCTTGTCGCGCTGCCGCCAGCGGATCCGGTGCGCGGCGGTCGGGGTGATCAGGAGGATGGTCGCGGCGGCCGCACAGAGCAGTGCGGCGTAGTAGACGGCTCTCTGGCCGTCGTCGAGCTCCTTGAACCGCTGCTGGAACGGGAGGACGAGGAGAAAGGCGAAGAGGACCTGCGTCCCCGGCATCGCCAGCCGGTTCTCCTCGATCAGCTCGCTCCACTCCTGGTCGAGATCGCGTTCTTCCTCGCGCGGCGGCATGGGCCGCATTCTTCCCATTAGAGAAAGCGTGACGCCTGGCGGCGGTGCTCCCGCGCGATCTCCTCCTCGTCGGCGCGGGCGAGCCGGCCGTCGCGGACGACCTCCTCGCCGGCGACGTAGAGCCGGTCGGCGCGATGCGGCGCGGAAAGGACGAGACCGGCGACCGGATCCGGCCCTGCGCCCGCGAGCTCCAGTCCGTCCGTGCGCCAGACGGCGATGTCGGCGCGCTTCCCCGGGGCGAGCTGGCCGATGTCGTCGCGGCCGAG
>DATENZ010000086.1:0-14510 GCA_035274625.1 Gaiellaceae bacterium | reverse complement strand
GGCCACGTCGTCACGCTGCTCGAGCGCGAGGGCGCCCTCGGCGGGCAGGTCAATCTGATCCTGCGGACTCCGGGCCGCGACCAGCTCGGCTGGATCACGCGAGACCTCGAGGCGCAGGCGCGGAAGGCGGGCGTGGAGGTGCGGCTGGAGACGGACGCGACAGCGGACGGAGTCCTCGAGCTCCAGCCCGACGGCGTGATCGTGGCGACGGGGGCGGCACCCAGCCGGACCGGGTTCTCGAGCATGAATCCGCTCGTCGACCGGTTGCCGGGGACGGAACAGGAGAACGTCGTCACCGGCTGGGAGGTGCTGCTCGACTCGCGGCCGGTCGGCGAGCGCGTGGTCGTGCTCGACGACGACGGGTCGCGGCAGGCCGCCGGGGTCGTCGAGGTGCTGCTCGACCGCGGCAAGCGTGTCGAGCTGGTCAGCCGCTGGCCCGCGCTCTTCCCAGGGACCATGACGACGCTCGACATGCCGCACGTCTACGGCCGGCTGCTCGGCAAGGGGCTCGAGTACCGGCTGAACACGTGGGCGACCGGGATCGAGGGGAACAGCGTCTCGATCGTCAACCTCTACACCGGCGCGCCCGAGACGCTCGGCGGCGTCGACACCGTCGTCCTCGTCGCGGGCCAGAAGGCGAACGACGACCTGTACTTCGCGCTCAAGGGCCGGATCGACACGCTGCACCGGATCGGCGACTGCCTCGCGCCGCGCAAGCTCGACCACGCGATCTACGAGGGCGAGCTGGCGGGCCGGGAGCTGTGGTCGCTCGAGGAACGGTTCGTCTACGAGGGCGAGCTCGAGCGCTGGGAGGCGACGGTCGGGGCGGCCGTGTAGGCCAGCCGCCGGACCCAGACGAGGTACGTGAGCGCGGCCGCGCCGAGCCCCCACGCGATCTTCAGCCACGAGTGCGAGAGGGAGTAGTAGAGGCCGACGCCGGTGCCGACCGCGACGAACGCCGGCACATTGACGCCGTTCAGGTAGCGGTACGGCCCGTTCGGGTCGAACAGGGCCGCGACGTCGATCCTCCGCCGCTTGACGACGACGTAGTCGACGAGCATCACCGCCGCGAGCGGCGCGGCGACGTTGCCCAGGTGGACGATCCAGCGCTGCGCGCTGTCGATCACGTCCGGCGCGGCTGAGAGGCCGACTGCCGCGGCCGCGACGAGGATCGTCGCCCGCACGCGGCCGAGCACGGGAAGCGAGTTCACGAGCGAGAGCCCGGCCGTGTACACGTTGCCGATGTTGGCCGAGATGCCTTGCACGACGATTGCGACGAGCAGGATCGCGAGGAGCGCCTTGCTGCCCGTCAGGTCGGAGACGGCGATGAACGGGTTCGTCTCACCGGTCGCGGCCGCGGCGTAGCCGCCGACGAGGGTGTCGACGACAACGGCTGCGATCGCCGAGCCGGCCAGGCCGATGCGCACGTCACGGCGCGTCGGCGTGTAGCGGCAGAAGTCGGCCATGTTCGTGACGAGTGTGAGCGTCGATCCCGCCATCAGCGTGACGGCGCCCGCAAACCCCACCCACGTCAGGTGCTGATCGGGCGAGTGGAAGACGCGACCGACGTCGAACTTCGGGTTGTCCGTCGAGACGTAGAGCGAGACGATCACGCCGACGAAGACGAGCGAGACCGGCAGCACGACGCGCAGCAAGAAGCGCATCACGTCGAAGCCGAGGACCGCCAGCGTCGCGTGGAACGCGCCGACCCCGAGCGCGATCGGGATCAGCGGCGGCTTGCCGCCGCCCATCGCCTGCACGACCGCCTGGATTGCGTATCCGGCCGCGATCGCCTGCGCGGCGAACCAGTACGTCGCGGCGATCACGCGGTACGGCGAGCTGAGCAGGCGCGCGCCCCAGAAGCCGAGGAACGCGCGGTTGGCCACCTGCCCCGGGAGGCCGTAGTCGACGCCGACCTCGGCGATCGGGATCATCACCGCGTAGGCGAGCGCCTGGCCGAGCACCATCGCCAGCACCGCCCACCAGAGCGGCAGCCCGAAGCCGGCGACGGCGATCGCGCCGAGCACGTACATGACCGGATTGAGGAAGAACGTGAAGTTGATCGCGAACAGGTCGCGCCAGCGGACCGTCCGGAGCTCCGCCGGGATCGGCTCGACCCCGAACTCCTCGACCGCAGGCACTACGCCGTCGTCGTGCCGGCAGTCGCCGCGGCTCCGCTGCGGCTGTGCCGCGTGAAGAAGTCGATCACGACCCGGTTGTGCTCCTCGGTGTTGTCGAAGACCGTGGAGTGGTTGGAGCCGCGGATCACGTGCTTCTCCGCGTTCGGGATTCCCTCGTAGATCGCCTCCTGCCCCGCGCCTTCGGGGCCCTGGTCCCACGGGGTCATGATGTCCTCGTCGCCGCCGAGCACGAGCGCGGGTGACGAGATCCTCGGCAGCCACTCTCGGATGTCCATGTCGCACATCGCCTCGCACGCGGCGGTGAAGACCTCGATCCGGTTCGAGTCGCGGAGGATCTGCTGGATCGTGTCGATCGCCGCGACGCCGTCCGGCGTCTCGAGAAACGCCTTCGAGAGCGCCTGCCACGCGATCAGCTCCGCGAGGATCCGGCTGCCGGGGCCGTCAGGGTCGATCCGCGCGATGTCGATCCAGTTCTTGAAGATCAGGCGGCCCGCCATCCCGAGCTTCGCGGCGGCGCAGTTGATCACCACCGACGTCGTGCGGTCCGGGTACTTGCCGGCGAAGACGATCGCGATCATCCCGCCCATCGAGGTGCCGTGGATGTGCGCCTCGGGCAGGTCGAGCGCGTCGAGGAGGCCGGCGACGTCGTCGGCCCAGACCTCCATGTCGTAGTCCTGCAGCGGCCGGTCCGACTGGCCGTAGCCGCGCATGTCGTAGTCGACCACCTTGAAGTGCTTCGCAAGCGCCGGGGTCGCAGGGGCGAAGTTGAAGTGGCCGAACCCCGCACCGTGGATCTGGACGACCGGCTCGCCCTCGCCGGTGACCCGGTACCAGAGCTCGACGCCGTTGACCCTCGCTCTGCCTTCCATGCCCCCCTCCGGGATCGGTGACGGCCGAGTATTGCACGATGTCTGACATTCGAGGAAGATCGCGCCTGCGTGGCCGAGCGCTTCATCGAGCGGATGACGTGGCCGGAGGTCGAGGCGGCGATCGGCCGCGGGGTCGACGCCGTGCTGATCCCGATCGGGACGACCGAGCAGCACGGGCCGCACATGCCGCTCGACACCGACTGCTTCATCGCGCGGTCGCTGTGCGCCCGCGCAGCGGAGGCGGCGGAGGCGGACGGGGTCGAGCTGCTCGTCGCGCCGACGCTGAACGTGACGCTCTCCTGGTACCACATGCAGTTCCCGGGCAGCCTGCGGCTCTCGACGACGACGTTCTTCCAGGTCTTCCGCGAGGTCTGCGACTCGCTCGTCCACCACGGGTTCGAGAACCTCGTCGCCGTCAACGGCCACGGCGGGAATGCGGCGGCGCTGACCGTGGCGGTCAACCACTACTTCGAGACGGCGGGGCGCCGAGTCTTCCTCGTCCAGTGGTGGGACCTCGCCTCCGACGCGCTCGCCGAGATCGAGGGGCCGCTGATCCACGCCGAGGAGGCCGAGACCTCGCTCGCGCTCGCGCTGGGCCAGCGCGTGGAGCAGGACCTGGCGACGCGGGATGCGTACGACCGCGGTGCGGCGGTGAAGGAGGCCGGCGCACAGTGGACCTCGTTCGGCCGCTACGGGATGCGCGCGAGCGGGCCGGGCGTGATCGTCCCGATGGACATGCTCCGCGACATCACCGCGTCCGGCGTCGTCGGCGACGCGACGCTGGGCCGGCTGGAAACGGGAGAGAAGATCGTCGCCGCCCTGATTCCCAGGATCGTCCAGGTGTGCAAAGACATGGCCGGAAAGGAGTAGCCCGTGACGCGTGTCGTCGACCTCTCGCAGCCGCTCTCGCGCGAGTCGCAGCTGCACCCGTTCTTCCCGCCGACGCAGATCTTGCGGCACATCCAGCACACGGACGCCGCGGAGGGGCGGCCGTCGTTCAGCGCCGAGATCATCATCACGTCGAACCACGCCGCGACGCACGTCGACGCCTTCGGCCACTACCAGAAGGGCGGCGTCGCGATCGCCGAGATGCCCCTCGACACGTTCTGCGGCGAGGCGCTCTGCGTCGACATCCGCCAGTACGAGCGTGGGCACGACGTCACCGCGGCCGAGGTCGAGCAGGCGGTCGAGGCGAGTGGCCAGGAGCTGCGTGCGGGCGACGCGCTCCTCTTCTGCTCCGACCACTACAACCGCACCGCCGGGACGCCGGCGTTCCTCGACGGCTTCTGCGGCATCTCCGCCGAGGCCGTGCACTGGATGGCGGACCGCGGCGTGAAGATCTTCGGCGTCGAGACGATCAGCCCCGACCTCGTCTACCTGACGGACGAGTACCCGACGCACCGCGCGTGCGCCGAGCGCGGCCTCACCCACTACGAGAACCTGAACAACCTGAAGGAGGTCGTGAACCAGCGGTTCTTCTTCGTCGGGTTCCCGCTGCGGCTCGAGGTGGCCTACGGATCGCCCGTGCGGGCCGCGGCGATCCTGGAGGACTGAGAGATGACGCAGACGCTGCTGAACCGCACCACGGCGACGAAGGAGAACGCGCTGACCGACGCGGAGCGCGACGCGTTCCTCACCGAGCTGCGCATCGGGCGGCTCGCGTCCCAGCGCGCGGACGGCTGGCCGCACGTGACCCCGATCTGGTACGTCTGGGAGGGCGGCCGCTTCGTGATGAGCCTCGGCAAGAGCCGCCGGCATCTCCGCAACATCGCCCGGGACCCGCACGTGACGCTGTGCGTGGACGAGGACCCGCGCACGACCGACCTGACGAAGGCGCCGCGCTCGGTCGTCTGCTTCGGGCTCGCGGAGCTCTTCGAGGACGAGGAGACCGTGCGCGACGTGACCTCGAAGGTCGAGCAGCGCTACCTGCCGGCGGAGGCGCGCGGGCCCGAGCTGGACGAGCTCCTCTGGTTCGAGGGGAGGACGGCGGTCGTGATCACGCCGCAGCGCTGGCTCGCCTGGGACCAGGGGAAGGGCTAGCGCCCTGTCCGAGGCCGAGCGCGAGCTCGAAGGCGACCCCGAGCATCAGGTCACGCCGCTCGAGCTCTTCTTCGACCTGGTCTTCGTGTTCGCGATCACGCAGGTCACCGCCCTGCTCGCGCACGATCCGACCTCGCACGGTGTCCTGCGCGGGATGCTCGTCCTCGCGGCCCTCTGGTGGGCGTGGACTGGCTACGCGTGGCTGACCAGCACGATGGACGTCGACGAGGGCGGGGTCCGCCTCGCGATGCTCGCCTCGATGGGGGCGATGCTCGTCGTCGCGCTGGCGGTCCCGGGCGCGTTCGGCGGCGACGCCGTCCTGTTCGGCGTCGCCTACCTCCTCGTCCGGCTCCTCCACGTCGCGCTGTACGTGATCGTCGGCCGCGACGATCCGGACCTGGTCGGTGCCGTGCTCCGGTTCGCCCCGACGGCGGTCCTCGGCGCCTCGCTGCTCGTCGTCGCCGGCTTCCTGCACGGGAACGAGCGCATCGCTGTGTGGGTCGTCGCGCTCGCGCTCGACTACGTCGGCCCCGCGATCATCGGTGCGGGACGCGGCTGGCGAATCGCACCCGAGCACTTCGCGGAACGGCACGGCCTGATCGTCCTGATCGCGCTCGGCGAGTCGATCATCGCCATCGGCGTCGGCGCCGGATTCGATCTGGACGCGGGCGTGATCCTGGCGGCAGCGCTCGGGATCCTGCTCGTCTCGGCGCTGTGGTGGCTCTACTTCGATGTGGCCGCGATCCTGGCGCGCACGCAGCTCATGCGGGCGCGCGGCGTCGATCAGGCTCGGCTCGCGCGCGACGGCTACAGCTACCTCCACCTGCCGATGGTCGCCGGCATCGTCCTCTTCGCCCTCGGCCTCAAGACCACACTGGGACACGTCGGCGAGGATCTCGATTGGGTGCCCGCGATCGGACTCTGCGGCGGCGCGGCGCTGTACCTCGTCGCGCACATCGCGTTTCTCTTCCGGGCGACCCGTCGAGTCTTCCGGCGCCGGACGATCGGAGCGGCGGTGGCGATCGCCCTCGTTCCGGCGGCGACGGCGATTCCGGCCCTCGCGGCCCTCGCCCTCGTCAGCGCCGTCTGCTCGCTCGTGGTCGTGTACGAGGTGATCCTCCACCGGGAGCACCGGGTCCAGGTCCGGCACCCCGACCTCGCGGCCTGACGGCTACTCGATCGTGATCGGCGTGTCCTGCCCCGGCGCCGCCAGAACGTCGGTCCGGCCGTTTTTCGGCAGCACGCGCCGGCGCAGCGAGAAGCGGGCGGGGCGGTGCTCGAACGGAAACGGCGTCATCCGGACGTGCCAGGGCGCGATCGGCTCGAACCGGTAGCCCTGGACCTCGGCCTCCTCGCCGCCGTCGAGATCCCGCATGCAGAAGTAGAGCGAGAGCCGGTCGAAGAGCTGGAGCAGCTCGTAGTCGCCCCGGCGCTCGCCGGGGTCGCCGCCGAACTTCGCCTCCTGCTCGGCGACGAACGCGTCGACCTCGTCCTTCACCTCCTCGGCGCGCGCGAGGCCGAGCCCGGGATCGAGGCCGTAGCGCTGCCGGTAGATGCCGGCGCCGTGCATCGCGACGAGCAGCCCCGCCTCCGGATCCTGCTCGGTGATGGCGGCGATTCCCGCGCGATAGAAGGCCAGGTGGGACCGGACGTCGACCTGGAGGAAGTTGACGGGTTTGCCGTCGGCGTCGATGCGCGGCGCCTGCTCCCAGACCGACCAGCCGTCGTCATGCCGCTCGGTGGCGATCAGCAGGCTCGGGGACACGGCCGGTCGCCAGGCGCGGGCGAGCCCTGCCGACAGGTCGGCGTGGTCGGTCTGGAAGACGACCTGCCAGGCGTTGCCGAGGTCACGGACGATCATCGGACTCCTCTCTCGCGGGCAAACGGGATCAGGCCGCCGGCGGCCTGGAGGTCGGCGACGAGCGGCGCCACCGGGGCGGCGGCGAACCGTTCGCCGTCGACCTCGATCGCACCGGGCTGGGTGTCGATCCGGATGTGTGATCCGGAGGATGCTGCGTCGGCGGCGTCGGGCGCCTCGAGGATCGGCAGCCCGAGGTTGACGCAGTTGCGCCGGAAGATGCGCGCGAAGCTCTTCCCGAGCACGGCCTGGACGCCCCACGCCTTCAGCGCCTGCACCACGTGCTCGCGCGAGGAGCCGACGCCGAAGTTCGCGCCCGTGACCACGATCGCATCGTCGCCGAGCTGCTCGCGCAGCTTCGGGTCGTAGCCCTCGAAGAGGTACGGCTTCATCTGCTCGGGATCCTCGATGTTCAGGTACGCGCCCGGATACATGACGTCGGTGTCGACGTCGTCGCCGGGGATGACGACGGCGCGGCCCTCGATGATCACGACGCGCTCACGGTCACAAAGTCGGCGCCGAATTGGCACAGATAGGTGGGCATTCGCGGGGTACGCTCGCCGCGGGTGGCGGGTGGAGCTTCTTCTTCCCCACCCTGGGTGGGGCAGTGGGTCGGACGCCGGAGCCGCGGCACGGGACGACGCCCGAGATGGACGGCGGTTCCGCGGAACCGTCCGCACGGCGCCCACCGCGCAGCAGTCACGCGGACGCTCGCGCGACGACGTCGGCAGGGTGGACGATCTCGCCCGCGACCGCGGCCGCTGCCGCGACGTAGGCGTTCGCCAGGTGCACCTCCGCCTCGGGAGACCCCATCCGGCCCCTGAAGTTCCGGTTGGTGGTCGTCACGGCGCGCTCGCCGGCGGCCAGGACGCCCATGTGGCCGCCGAAGCACGCGCCGCAAGTCGGCGTCGAGACGCTCGCGCCCGCCTCGACGAACAGGTCGAGCAAGCCCTCGCGCATCGCCTCGCGGTAGATCCGCTGGGTCGCCGGGACGACGATCATCCGGCAGTCCGGATGCACCCGGTGCCCGCGGAGGACCTCGGCCGTCTGGCGGAGGTCGGTCATCGTCCCGTTCGAGCAGTTGCCGACGTAGACCTGGTCGATCCTGGTCCCGACCACGTCCGCGACCGGCACGACGTTGCCCGGCAGGTGGGGGAGCGCGATCAGCGGCTCGAGGTCGCCGAGGTCGATGCGCAGCTCGCGGGCCACTTCGGCGTCCGCGTCCGTGCGCTCCGCGTTCCACTCGCGATCGGTGCGGCCGTCGAGGTACGCCGCCACCGCGGCGTCCGCGGGGAAGAGGCCGCTCTCGGCTCCGGCCTCGACCGCCATGTTCGAAACCGCCAAGCGCTCGTCGATCGACAGCGCCTCGGCCCCGTCGCCGACGAACTCGAGCACAGTGTTCGTGCCGCCGCCGACACCGGTCTCGCCGATGACCGCCAGGATGAGGTCCTTCCCGGTGACGAACTCCTGCTTCTCGCCGGCGAACTCGACGCGGATCGTCAACGGCACGGCCTGCCAGAACTCGCCGAACGCGAGGCAGTGGGCGATGTCGGTCGAGCCGAGACCCGTTCCGAAGGCGGCGAGCGCACCGTACGTGCAGGTGTGCGAGTCGCCGCCGGCGATCACGGACCCCGGCACGACCCAGCCCTCCTCGGAGAGCAGCATGTGCTCGATCCCACCGCGGCCCTGGTCGTAGAACGCGACGCCCTGCCGCCGCGACCACTCCTTCAGCCGCGCCTGCAGCTCGGCCGACTTCGCGTCCTTCGCGGGCGCAAAGTGGTCGGCGACCATCACCACCTTCGCCGGGTCGAAGACGCGGTCGGCGCCCATCTTCTCCATCTGGCGGAACGCGAGCGGCCCGGAGACGTCGTTCGCCATCACCACGTCGCAGCGCACCATCACCACGTCGCCGGGCGCGACGTCGTCCGCGTCGCAGTGCGCGAGCAGGATCTTCTCAGCGAGCGTGTGCGGCAGCGAGCTCCTCCAGGTGCGCGATCACGTCGTCCGTCGAGACGACGTCGCCGTACTTCGCGTCGATGTCGTACAGGTTCGCCTCGTGGGCGGCAGGGTTGCGGTCGCCGACGGCCTCGCGAGGCACGACCGGCCGGTAGCCGTGCTGAATCGCGTCGACGACGGTCGCGCGCACGCAGCCGGAGGTGGACGCACCGGTGACGATCAGGCTGTCGCAGCCGGCGGCGGCCAGCAGGCTCGAGAGCGGCGTGCCGAAGAAGGCCGAGGCGAACAGCTTGTTCAGCACGGGCTCGTGCGGAAGCGGCGCGATCCGCGGGTCGATCTCGACCCAGCGGCTGCCCGCCTCGAGCGTGAGCAGCGCCGGGATCTTGTCGATGAACGCCGCGGCGGCGACCTTGTCGCCCTCGCCGTACGAGACAGTCGTGTAGACGATCGGGGTCCCGGCGCGGCGCGACTCGTCGAGCAGCCGCGCAATCGACGCAACGACGCCGTCGAGGTCGCACACGAGCGGCGACTCACGGTCGGTGAAGCCGACGTTGACGTCGATCACGATCAGCGCGGGCTTCCGGCCGAAGCCCGCTCGGCCGTGGAAGCCCTCGTGCTTCACGGAGCCGGGATGCCGTCGCCGGCGCGCACTCGCGCCAGCGCCTCGTCCCCCGGCTCGAGCGGCGACCAGCGCAGCGGCTTCGCAGGCACGGGCGGATCGAGCCCGGTCTCGTCCTTGCAGCGCGCGAGCACCTCCTCGAGCGGCGGCCCGAAGTCGAACGAGAGCGCGTCCCCCCGCTCCTCGCGCTGCCTCGCGCGCTCCTGCTCGGTCGACTCGGCGTCGGCGGTGCCGTCCTCGTTCACCACCACGCCGTACCCGCTCTTCGCATACTCGCGCGAGACGAGCCCGAACGAGACGTCGCGGACGACCGCCTCGACGGGCCGGTCGAGCCGGTCCTTCCACCCGCCGCCGCCCGCGGTGCGGTAGACGAGCATGTCGCCGGGCTCGACCTGGATCTGGTCGACCTTCGACGGCAGCCGCTCCTCGGTGCCGTCGGCGCGGCGGAGGATCTTCTCGGAGCGCCCGCCGGGCAGCCCGCCGAGGACGCCCCACGGCCGCGTCAGCCAGCGGTCGTCGTGGATCGAGATCTCGCCCGGCTCGAGATAGACGTAGCGCTTCTCGACGCCGTTGCCGCCGCGGTGGAAGCCGGCGCCGCCGGAGTCGGTGACGGTCGTGTACCCGTCGATCCGCAGCGGGTAGTAGGCCTCCAGATACTCGGTCGGGATGTTCTCGAATAGCGGCCACCACGAGTGGCCGTCCATGCCGTCGCCGATCGGCCGCCCCGGGATGCCCCCGTAGAGGATCTCCATCGAGTAGAAGAACTCGCCCTTCCCGTCCCAGCCCGAGTAGAGCATGTACGGCGAGGTGCCGTAGCCGGCGGCGGTGTTCAGCTCCGGCGCCTGCTTGACGAGCGCGCCACCGAGCACGTCGAACTGACGTGCGAGCGCGTGGGTGCGGCACCCCAGAGCCGCGGGGAACCGCGGCCGCAGCAGGGACCCTTCCGGCATGACGACGTGCAGCAGTGGATAGAAGCCGTCGTTGAAGAGGATCTGGGGATCGTTGACCATGATCAGGTAGATCCCGATGAACATCTTGAACATGCCTTCCGAGAGGTAGAAGTTGATCGGCCCGAGCGCCTGGGGATCGGTACCCGACCAGTCGAAGAAGGCGTGGTCGCCCTCGCGCCAGATCGTCAGCTTCATCTTGTAGGGCCCGTTGCCGAGCCCGTCGTCGTCGATCCAGTCCTCGAAGCTCTGCGGCTCCTCGGGGATCGCGACCTGGATCAGCTTCCGCATCGCCTCGTAGGTGCGGTCGAGGAGCGCCTGCAGCGCGGCGAGGTACGTCGCCTTGCCGAAGCGGTCGCAGAGCTCCATCACCCGCTTCTCTCCCGCGCGGCACCCCGCGACGATCGCAAACAGGTCGGCGCGGTTCATCTCGGGCAGGCGGACGTTGTTGAAGATCAGCCGGAGCACGTCCTCCTGTGGCACGCCCCGCTCGATGATCTTGATCGGAGGGATGATGATCCCCTCCTCGAAAATCGTCTTCGCGCCGGTGGGGAGGGAACCAGGCAGCGGGCCACCGGCGTCCATCTGATGGCCGAACTGCGAGGACCAGCCGACGAGCTCGTCCTCGTAGAAGATGGGTACGAGCACGAGCCAGTCGTTCGTGTGCGAGATCGAGGCCGAGCACTTGAACGGGTCGGACGTGAGGATCACGTCGCCGGCGTACACGCCCCGGTCCCAGGTCTCCATCATCTCGTTGATGTAGGCCCCGAACTGCCCGACGACCATCCGCCCGCGCGGGTCGGTGATCATCGGGAACTCGTCGTGCTGCTCCCGGATGACGGGGCTCATCGCCGACCGGAAGAGGACGGCGTCCATCTCGTACCGCGCGCTCTTCAGCGCGCCCTCGATGATGTCGAGCGTGACGGCGTCGACCTCGACGTCCGGGATCTCCGCGATCCGCAGTTCCTCGGTGACGGCCATCACGCCTCCTCTCGCGGAGTGATCAGGATGTTGAAGTTGCGGTCGACCTTCGCGCGGTAGCCGGGAAGGACGACCGTGGTCGAGTCGAACTCGGTCACGATCGCCGGCCCCTCGATCGTCGCGTTCGGCTCCAGCCGCGCCCGGTCGTAGATCCGGGTGTGCACCCGCCGCCCGTCGAAGATCACGTCGTGCTCGTCGACGACGGCGGCATTCGCGTCCTCGGCGCCGTCCTCGCCCGTCGGCAGGTCCGGCTTCGGCACCGCGCCGTAGCCGACGGCGCGCAGGTTGACGATCTCGCAGGCGGTGCCCGGCATGCGGAAGCCGTAGAGCTGCTCGTGCAGCCCGTTGAAGCGTTCCTCGAGGTCGGCGAGCCCGTTCGAGCGCACTTCGTCGGGATCGAGCGCGACCGGGATCTCGTAGCCCTGCCGGTGGTAGCGCATGTCCGCGGTGTACGCGATGCCCTGCGCGTCCTGGGCGATGCCTTCGCCCTCGAGCCACGCGGTCGCGCGCTCGCCCAGCGAGTCGAGGATCGACGCGACCTCGCTCCCGCTCGCGTCGACGAGGAGGCGGATGTAGGTCTGCGCGAACTCGTCGCGGAAGTCGGCGACCAGGTCGCCGATCGCGTTGAGCAGTCCCGGCGCCGGCGGGACGATCACCGGGAAGGAGCCCATGATCTTCGCGAGCGCGTTCGCGTGCAGCGGGCCGGCGCCCCCGTACGCGACGAGCGCGAAGTCCCGCGGGTCGTGGCCGCGCTGCACCGAGACGAGCCTCAGCGCGCCGGCCATGTTCTCGTTGACGATCGCGACGATCCCCTCGGCCGCCTGCTCGACCGACTCGAGGCCCATCGCGTCCGCGACCTTCTGCACCGCGGCCCGCGCCGCCTCGACGTCCAGCTCCATCTCGCCGCCGAGCAGCCGCGGCGGCAGGTGTCCGAGCACGACGTTCGCGTCGGTGACGGTCGGCTCTGTGCCGCCCTTGCCGTACGCGGCCGGCCCCGGCTCCGCGCCGGCGGACTGCGGACCGACGCGCAGCGCCTTGGTCAGCTCCGGGACGTGCGCGATCGAGCCGCCGCCGGCGCCGACCGTATGCACGTTCACGGACGGCACCTTGATCCGGAAGTGGCCGATCGCGGTCTCGCGGCCGATGGTCGGCTGCCCGTTCTGGCACAGGGCGACGTCGGTCGACGTCCCGCCCATGTCGAAGGTGAGGATGTCGTCGTAGCCGGCCTTGCGCGCGACGAAGAGCGCGCCCGCAACCCCACCCGACGGCCCGGACAGGATCCCGTAGATCGGGTTGCGCGCCGCCTCGCGCGTCGTCATCAGGCCGGCGTCCGAGCGGAGGATGTTCACCTCGCCCTGCGCTCCGATCGAGCCGAGCCCACGCTGCAATTGCTCCACGTAGCCGGAGACGCGCGGGAGGATGTACGAGTTCATGCATGCGGTCAGCGCGCGCTCGTACTCGCGAAACTCGGGGAGCACCTCCGAGGAGAGCGTGACCGGGAAGCCGGGGTAGAGGCGCTCGACGATCTCGCCGATCTCGCGCTCGTGCGCGCCGTTGACGTAGGAGTTGACCAGCGCGACCGTGAGCGTCTCGACGCCCGACTCGACCAGGTCGCGGACGATCCCCTCGACCTGCTCGACGTCGACTGGCGTGAGCGTCTCGCCGCGCGCGTCCATCCGCTCGACCGCCTCGCGGGTGTCGGCGAGCGACGCCGGCGGGTCCGGCTTGATCATGATGATCCAGCCCGCGAGCGGGCCCGGTGTCTGCGAGCGCGCGAGGTGCAGGATCTGCTGGAAGCCCTGCGTCGTGATCAGCCCGACGCGCGCGCCCTTCGACTCGAGCACCGCGTTTGTCGCCACCGTCGTCCCGTGCAGGATGTTCCGCACGTCGCCGACGGCGATGCCCGCTTCCTCGCAGATGCGGCGGACGCCGTTCAGCACGCCTTCCGACGGGTCGGCCGGCGTCGACGGGGTCTTCACGCGGTACTGCCCGCCCCCGTCGCCGTTGCCGTCGCCGACCAGGAAGAGGTCCGTGAAGGTGCCGCCCACGTCGACTCCGAGCCTGTACGCCATGTGCTCCGTTCCTCCCCTCAGCCTGCGACCGGCGCAAACGTACCGGCGCGGTAGACCTGTCCGGGCAGCTCGTGCTCGAGCTCGCCCTCCAGCCACTCGGCAACCGAGACGAGGCCGTCGAGGTCGATGCCCGTGTCGACGCCTTCGCCGTGGAGCAGGTAGACCAGATCCTCGCTGCAGATGTTGCCGGTCGCGCGCGGCGCGAACGGGCAGCCGCCGATCCCGCCGACGGACGCGTCGATCACCGTCGCGCCCGCGTCGAGCGCGGCGAGGGCGTTCGCGAACCCCGTGTTGCGCGTGTTGTGCAGGTGCACGCCGACCGGCACGCCGAGCGCCGTGCCGCGCGAGACGAGCTCGCGCACCTGCCGGGGCACCCCGACGCCGACGGTGTCGGCGAAGACGATCTCGTCCGCGCCGGCGCCGGCGAGGCGCGCCGCCAGCTCGAGGACGCGATCCGGGTCGACCGCACCCTCGAACGGACACCCGAACGCGACTCCGATCGTCACCGTCGCGCGGATGTCGTCGGTGTGGGCGCGGCCGATGATTGCGAGCGCCGCGTCGACCGACTCCTCGGGCGACGCATTCTGGTTGCGGCGGTTGAAGCTCTCCGTCGCTGCGAACGCGAAGTGCACTTCGTCGAGATCGGTCTCGGCGAGACGCTCGTAGCCGCGCTCGTTCAGGACGAGGCCTGCATAGACGACGCCGTCGCGCCGGTCGATGCCGGCGACGACCTCTTCCGCCCCCGCCATCTGGGGCACGCGCGCCGGGTTGACGAAGCTGACCGCCTCGATCCGGGGCACACCTGCCGCCGCCAGGCGGTTGACGAGGTCGGCGCGGACCGCCGGCTCGAGGTGCTTCACATCGTTCTGGAGCCCGTCGCGTGGGCCGACGTCGCAGATCGTCAGAGTCACAGGCTGGGCACCAGCCTGTGACGGGGGAGGGGGCCGGGGGGAACCGGGAGGTTCCCCAAGCCTAACCGGCATCTGGAAGAAGGGGGTCTATGGGGGAAACATGGTTTCCCCCACGG
>DATENZ010000085.1:0-5750 GCA_035274625.1 Gaiellaceae bacterium | reverse complement strand
CCGACGAGGGCGACCCACGTGGCCAGCGCGGGGCCGCCCTGGCCGAGGACATAGCCGAAGTCGCCGGGGTACGCGAGCTGGAACGCGATTCCCGCCGCCAGCCCGATCGGCAGCGCGGCGACCCGCAGCAGCCTGGCGAGCACCGCTGCACCGCCCGCGAGCGCGAAGCCGAACGGCACGAAGCCGGCCGCCCGCCGCGCCTGCGAGATCGAGACCGCGTCGGAAAAGCGCTCGAAGAGCTCGGGAACGAGCATCAGGACGAGGACGGCGACGAAGCCGCCGAGGACGAGCGCCGCCCAGCGCCGCTTGGCCGCGACGGCGGCAAGGGGCACCGCGAAGAGCGCGAGGACGGCGATCGCGCCGCTGCGGCCGAGGATCTCCGGGGCCAGCCGGTAGCTCCCGTCCGAGAAGACGTCGAGCTGGCCCTTGTAGTGGGCGAGCGCGCGCTTCACCTCGTCGGCGGAGGGGTTCACGGAGGCGGTGTCGTCCGCCAGCGGCCGCAGCCACAGCGCGACGGCCGCCGCCGGTACGACGACGCCGACGAGCCCGGCGACGCCTCGGGCCACGTCCGTGCGCGCGAGCACCGCTCGCGCGACGACGAAGCCGCCGAGCGGGAGCAGCACGAACAGCGCATAGGTGGGGTGGACGAGCGCGAGCGAACCGGCGGCGACGGCGATCGTCGCGAGCCGGGCCCAGGTGCGCTCGGCGAGGTACGCGAAGAACAGCGCGATCACGACCGGAACGAGCAGCTGCCGCCCGGCAGTCGCAGGGAGCGCGAGCGCCGTGTACGCGCCGCCCCCGCCGGCCGCGAGCGCGAACATCGCGACCTGGGCGGCGAGGACGGCGAGTGCTCCCCACGCCGACCGGAAGACGGCCTTCCCCGCCTCCCACGCGACGAGGAACGCTGCCGGAACGAGCACGCTCGCCTCGTGCAGCACGACGCGGGTCGGGTCGACTCCCGCCAGCCGTGCGACGAGCGCCAGGAACGCGTGCCAGAGGGGGAAGGCGTAGCCGGGGTGCAGGCCCCCGTCCTTGAACTCGTCCACGCTGCGCAGGGAGAGGTCGCCGAAGGCGTCCAGCTTCCGCACCCGCGCGAGGTGAAAGAGATCGTCCCCGCCCGTGAGGTGCCGCATCACGAACCAGAGCGCGATCCCGAACGCGAGCCCGGCGACGCCGACGGCCAGGGTCGCGGCCGGAGAGCCGCCTTGCTGCCCCGTCCGCCGCAGGAGGACGACCGGTAGCGCCACGGCCGCGAGCACGAGCAGCAGAATCAGCGCCAGCGAGAGCGAGGCGTGCACCGCGAACATCACCGCCGTCGCGGCGAAGAGCGCCCCGAGGCTCCATGCGAGCGCCGACGAGAAGCCGGGCACCCGCAACGCCCGCGCGATCAGCGCGCCGGGCAGGAGCAGGCACGCCGTCGCCGCCGCGAGCCGCAGCCACAGTCCCGCGCCCGTCTCCGGAAGGAGGCGTGCGATCCCGAGCGCGGGCAGCGCCAGGAGCTCCCACGGAATGCGCCTCACCGCAGCGAGCGTGCAGCCTCGCGGTACATCCGCCCGCGCTCGCCGCGGAAGAGGAGCCCGCGCAACCGGAGCGCGACGAGCAGGAGCCGCCGCGCCCGCGCCGCCTGCCGCGGCCCGTAGTGCTTGGCGAAGAAACGCAGGTGGCTGCGGACGTTCTCCGGGAACATCCGCCCGCCGTGGGTCGCACCGCCGACGTGGACGGCCTCCGCCTCCGCCAGGAACCACGCCTTCCAGCCCGCCTGGTGCAGGCGGTACAGCAGGTCGGTCTCCTCGCTGAACATGAAGAACTCCTCGTCGAAGAGCCCGACCGCGTCGACCGCGTCGCGGCGGAAGAGGAGGCAGGCCGCCATCGCCCACTCGACCTCGCGCGGCCGGTCGTGGTCGAAGCCGCCCGCGTAGAAGGCGTTCAGCGCCCGCGAGCGCGGCGCCAGCTTCCGGAGGAAGAAGTACTCCGTGGCGAGGCGCCAGAGCGTCGGGAACCCCCGCACCGAGCGCTGCAGGCTGCCGTCCTGGTTGACGAGCCGCGGCGCGACGACGCCGACGTCCGGCCGCTCGTCCGCAAACGCGGCGAGCCGCTCGACGGCGTCGCCGACGACCCAGGCGTCGGAGTTGATGATCAGGACGAACCGCCCGGATGCGACGCGCATGCCGGCGTTCAGCCCGGCGCCGTAGCCCTTGTTCCCCTGCTCGATCACGCGGACGTCCGGGAACCGCTCCCGGACGAGCTCGAGCGTGCCGTCCGTCGAGCCGTGGTCGACGACGATCGTCTCGACGCCGCGCAGGCTCTCGAGACAGGGCTCGATCCACGGCAGCCCGTTCAGCGTGACGGTGACCGCGGTGACGTCAGCCACTGCGCTGGAGCCGCGGGCGCGCGGAGCCGCGCAAACCCCCCCACGCGAGGATCACCGCGCCGGGGAGCGAGAGCGCGATCGTCACGACGAAGAACAGGAACCCGGTCGCGAACGCCGCGTCCGCGCCGACGCCGAGCTTGCCGAGGAAGCTGACGAAGAAGGCCTCCCGGACGGCCAGGCCGTTGATCGTGAACGGGACGAGCATGACCAGGAAGAGGAGCGGACCCATGACGTAGTACACGCGCGGCGAGAGGTCGACGCCGACCGCCTTCGCCGCCAGCCAGATCGCGAGGACGCGCACCGCCTGGATCCCGAGCGTGAGAACGGTGACGCCGAGCAGGAGCGCCGGGTGCCCGCGGTAGGCGTGGATCCCCTCGTACACCGCACGCAGCAGACGTTCGACCTTCAGCCGCCGGAGCAGCGGCACGGTCCGCCGCAGCGGCCCGCGGGCTCGCCGAGAGAAGAGCACGACGCCGAGCACGATCGTCGCGATCACGAAGCCGAGCTCGACCCAGAGGTACGCACCGACGTCGTAGCGCCCGATCGCGAGCACGAAGCCGACCGCGGCGAGCGCGAGGGTCGCCGCCCCGCCGAGCGCGCGCTCGAGCAGCACCGACCCCGCGACAGCTCCGCCCCGGCCCGGGTGGCGCCGCGACGTCTCGAAGATCCGCATCGCGTCGCCGCCGATCGACGTCGGCAGCACCTGTCCCGCCGTGTACGCCGTGAAGTACGCGCGCGTCAGCCAGCCGAGCGAGTCGTCGATGCCGCGGGCCGTGAGCAGACGCTGCCAGCGCCAGGCCATGGGCAGCACCGTCACGACCATCACCCCGACGGCTGCGAAGAAGTAGCCGAGTTGCGCGTCGCGCAGGACGTCGGCGGTCTTCCCGACGTCGATCTTCCAGAGGATGTACGCCGTGCAGAGCCCGGTGACGACGAGCGTCGCGAGGACGCGGATTGCCCGGCGACTCATCCGGTGAAGGAAGCGTGGACACGCCGGAGCGCGTCGATCGCGTCCCGGATGTCCTGCTCGGAGTGCGCGGGCGACAACGGCAGCGAGAGCAGCTCCGCGCCCGCGCGCTCGGCGACCGGCAGCGGCGCCTGATCCGGATAGCGCTCGCGGTACGCCGACAGCCGGTGCACCGGGAGGAAGTGGACGCTGGTGCCGATGTTCTCGTCGGCGAGCGCCTGCCGGTACTCGTCGCGGCGCGCCCCCGCCCGCTCGGGATCGACCCGCACGGGGTAGAGGTGGTGCGCGTGCGTGTCGCGCGGGTCGCGCGGGACCGGCTCGATCCCGTCCAGGTCGACGACGGCCGCGTCGTACAGGTCGACCTGCCGAAGCCGCAGCTCCCGGTGCCGCTCGACCTTGTCGAGCTGGCAGAGGGCGATCGAGGCCAGCACGTCGGACAGGTTCGCCTTGTAGCCCGGGACGGCGATGTCGTACAGCGACCCATGGCCGCGGCGCATGATCGTCAGCCCCCGGATCGAGTCGGCGACGTCGTCGCGGTTCGTCGTCACGATCCCGCCCTCGCCGGCGGCGATCGACTTCGTCGCGTACAGGGAGAAGCAGGTCGCGTCGGAGAGGCCGCCGATCTTCCGCCCGCGGTACGCGCTCTCGGCGGCGTGCGCTGCGTCCTCGACAACCGGCAGCCCGAGCGCCCACAGCGGCTCGAGCTCCGCCGGCTGGCCGTAGAGATGGACGGGCATGATCGCCCTCGTCCGCGGCGTGACGAGCTCGGCGACGCGAGCGGGGTCGACGTTCAGATCCGACTCGCGGACGTCCGCGAAGACCGGCGTCGCGCCGGTGTGGACGATCACGTTCGCCGTCGCCGGCCAGGTGATCGGCGTGGTGATCACCTCGTCGCCCGGTCCGATCCCGAGCGCGACGAGCGCGAGATGCATCGCAGCAGTCCCGGACGAGACCGCAAGCGCGTGCTTCGCGCCGGCGTACTCGGCGAACCGCCGCTCGAGCTCCTCGGCCCGCGGGCCGGTCGTCAGCCAGCCGGAGCGGATCGCCTCCGCGACCGCCGCGACCTCCTCGTCTCCGACCGCCGGCGGCTGGAAGCCGAGGAACGTCTCGCGCCGCTCGGAGAGCTCGGGGTGCATCCCGGGAAGCGTATTCGGCGGGTTACGATCGCGCCGGTGCCGGAGCGCGACGACGCCGCGTTTTTGGGGATCATGGAGCAGGCGGCGCGGTACAACGATTGGCTGGTCGAGCGGTGCATCCCCCACCTCGGCCCGCGCGTGCTGGACTTCGGCGCCGGCTCCGGGACGTTCGTCCGGGCGCTCGCGGCGCACTGCGAGGAGCTCGTCGCGGTCGAGCCGGCGGCGGAGCCGTTCGCCGAGCTCCGGCGTCGCGCCGAGGGGCTGCCGAACGTCCGAGCCGTTCAAGTCCTCCCCGGCGACGAGCGGTTCGACGCGATCGTGTGCCTCAACGTCCTCGAGCACCTCGACGACGACGTGGCGACGCTGCGCGACCTGCGCGGGTGCCTGACACAGGACGGGCGCCTGCTCGTGCTCGTTCCGGCGCACCCCCCCTTGTTCGGTCCGCTCGACCGCAGCGTCGGGCACCGCCGCCGCTACACGAAGGCGGCGCTCCGAGCGGTGCTCGAGCGCGCGGACTTCCGCGTTCGGGACCTGAGGCTCGTCAACCCCCTCGGCGCGCTGGGCTGGCTCGTCGCCGGCCGGTTGGCCGGCCGCGCCGCGATCCCGGGCGCTCCGCTCCGCGTGTACGACCGTGTCGTCCCCCTCGTGCGCAGGCTCGACCGGGTCGACCTACCCGTCGGCCTCTCGGCCTGGGCGGTCGCCGCGCCGGCTTAAACGGCTTCCTGGACGGCCGTGCGGAACCGGATCATCCCGGCCGCCCGCCCCGCACGCTCGACCGCCTCGTCCCGGCTCGAACCGGTCGCGAGGACTGCGCCCGCTCGATCTGATCCGCGTCGCAGCGGTCCGAGGATCGCGCCCGGCGCCCGGTAGATCCGCACCCACTCGACGCCCTGCACGGCCTCGGCCTCCTCGACGCCTTCGGTCGCGGCGAGCACCCCCGGCTCCGGCACGAGGAACCGGACACAGCCCCCGCTCGCCGCCTCGACCGGGCGCAGCTGCTCATCGTCCACTGGCTCGCCGAGCGCGGCTGCCAGAGCGAGGCCGTTCAGGTCGACGCCGAGCACCGCCTCGCAGAGCTCCGCGTCGTGCCCGCCCCCGAGCCGCGCGGCGAGCTCGACCACGAACGCCCCCGCCGGTCCGACCACGACCTGCGTGTACGTCGGGCCCGCCTGGATCCCCAGCGCCTCCGCTGCGGAGCGGGCAGCCTCGACGGCCGCGCCGACCTCCTCGGGCGCGAGCGAGCTGGGCCAGACGTGCGCGAGCGCAACTCCGAAGG
>DATENZ010000084.1:0-17622 GCA_035274625.1 Gaiellaceae bacterium | reverse complement strand
TCGTCTGGAAGTCCGCGGCGATCCACCTCGACCTGCTCGCCGTCGGGCTCGGGGTGCTGCCGTTCCTGCTCGGGGCGGGCTGGGTCTACTCGAGCCTCCGTGCCGCTGCCCCGGGCCAGCGGGCGTTCGCCGCCCTCGCGGCGCTCACCCTCCCGCTGCTCGCGCTCGAAGCCGCTTCGTACGACGTCCGCTTCGGGGGCTCGGACGTCTTCCGGGACCGCTATGTGTTCTACCTCGCTCCGCTGCTCCTGATCGGGACCGGCGCGGCGCTACAGGCCCGGCTGCCGATTGCCGGCATCGCCGGCGCAACGGTCTTCTTCGCGGGCACCGCTTCACTCGCAGACTTCGCAGAGGTCCCGGGGCTCAGCGTCGATTCGCCGCAGGCGGTGATCAACGGGGTGATCCGAGACGAGTCCGCGGGGCTGCCGCCGGGTGTCTTCGTCGCCCTGTGCGGCGTGCTGCTCGCGGCCATCTGCATCGGCCTCGTGTGGGTGCCGCGGCCGGCCGCGGCGCTCGGCGTCACCCTCGTCGTCTTCGCATTCACCGGCAGCGTCGCGGGCTACGCATTCGAGCGTCTCCTTTCGAGCAAGACGCCAGGCGCGGTGCCGGTCACCGGCGCCCCGCGAGTTCGGGACTGGATCGATCGGACGATCCCGGCCGACGCCGCGCTGGTTGCGTCGTCGGTCTCGACCGCCTGGGGCTACAGCGCGATCCTCTGGTGGGACACGGAGTTCTGGAACGAATCGGTCGTGCGCGCGTATGTCGCGCCGGACGGCACCTTCACCTACACGCCCTTTCCGAGCGACACGCTCCGACTCGACCCGGCAAACGGCACGTTCGTGGGCACGGGCTCCGCCCCGCCCTATGCCGTCGTCTCGCAGACCGACACGCGCTTCCGGCTCGCCGGCACCGTCGTGGCCGTGAACCTCGGCCTGGACGTGATCGCGGCGGAGCTGCCCTATCGGGCGGTTTGGATCACGCAGGGAGTCGACCCGGACGGCTGGACTCGCCCTGGACGGCGCGCGGTCGTACGCGTCTACGCGCAGCCGGGCAGGCCGTCCGAGCTCGTTCGTGCCGGCGTCACGCTCACCGCCGAGGGCGCATCGGCACCCGTCCGCTACCGGTTCGGTGAGGCTTCGGGGTCGATCGATCCGAACGCGGCCCGGGAGCCGGAGGTCGAGGCCTGCGTGCCGGCGGGTGGTCACGCGGATCTGGCGCTCGTCACTGGGCGAGGCGCGACGATTCCCGGACCGCCGTTGAACCCGCAGCCCGGCCCGTTGCGTACGGTCGGCCTGGCGCTCTCGAGCGTGCGCATCACGCCGGCCGGGAGAGAATGCAGCCCGTGAAGATCTTCGCCTCCCGGCGCTTCCCCGAGCGCGTGCGCGACGAGCTCGAGCGATCGTTCGAGCTCGACGTCAACGACTCCGAGTGGCCGGTCGACCGGGATGAGCTGCTGCGGCGCGTCGCCGGCTGCGACGGCGTGATGCTGATGCTCAGCGACCGGGTCGACGACGAGCTGCTCGACGCCGCCGGTCCGCAGCTGCGGATCGTCGCGAACTACGCCGTCGGGTTCGACAACGTCGACGTGGAGGCGTGCCGCCGGCGCGGGATCGTCGTCTCGAACACGCCCGACGTCCTCACCGAGGCGACCGCGGAGCTGACGATCGCGATCATCCTCGCCCTGCTTCGCCGCGTCGCCGAGGGCGACCGCCTGATCCGACGCCGGGAGCAGTGGGTGTGGGCACCGAACCTGATGCTCGGCCGCGGCCTGCCGGGCCTCGTCCTCGGCCTCGTCGGGTACGGGCGCATCGGGCAGGCCGCCGGCCGGCTCGCCGAGGCGCACGGGATGCGCGTGATCCACCACAGCCGCTCGTCCGGCGTCCCGCTGGACGAGCTGCTCGCGGGCGCCGACGTCGTCTCGCTTCACCTGCCGTTGTCCGAGGAGACGCGGCACCTGATCGACTCACGGGCGCTCGGCCTGATGAAGCCGACCGCGGTGCTCGTCAACACGAGCCGCGGCCCGATCGTGGACGAGGCCGCGCTCGTCGAGGCGCTCCGCGAGGGCCGCCTCGCCGGCGCCGCCCTCGACGTCTTCGAGCGCGAGCCGGAGGTGCACTCCGGGCTGCTCGAGCTCGAACGCGTCGTGCTCGTCCCCCACCTCGGCTCGGCAACCCTCGAGACCCGCGAAGCAATGGGAATGCTCTGCGTCGAAGCGCTCCGCGCGGTCCTGCTCGAGGGGCGAGTGCCGGCAAACGCCCTCTGATCGGAAGTGGCGGGCGGGCCGCGGTCCCCCCTCCGCGGCCCCTCTCCCCGGGCCCGCCGGCTTCCTCTGGTGAGACCGGCTATCGCCTCTCCCGCCGGTCTCCCCTGTACGACGGTCGAGGTCGGAATTTCTTACACGCCGCGGTCCGGTGCCGGAACCGATTCCGTCAAGGGGTAGACGCGTGACGATTTGCGTCGAGTTGTTCGGCCGCAACCGCCTGTTCAGCGGCCGATCGGTGATGCGGTAACGCCTCGCCGGCGCTCGCCCTGTGCAGGATTCGGCTCGAAGTCGTCCCCTTGTCCCTTGACGAAAGGAGTGTCTGACACCGGTCCTCCCCTGGCAACGAGCCAGACCTAGAATCAGTCTGGGTTCCTTTGTGAGGGAGGACCGGTGGCGGCCAAGGCCGAGTTGCAGCGCGTCGGCGACGACGAGCTCGTCGTCCAGATCGGTACGGGCAACCGCGAGGCATTCGCGGAGCTGTACCAGCGCCATTTTCAGGAGCTGTACGACTTCGCGGCGCGGATCGTCCGCGACCGCGAGGCGGCCGCAGACATCGTCCAGGGCGCGTTCACGCGCGCGTGGGAACGCGCGCAGATCGACTCGAACATCGCCAACCCGCGCGCGTGGCTCTTCCGGGTCACGCACAACGCTGCGATCGACGAGGTGCGCCGGCGAAGCCGGACGACCCCGGCCACGACCGACGAGGGCGACTCGACCTTCGACTTCACGGAGATCGAGGACAGCGCGTCGCGCGACCCGGCGACACAGCTGATCGACAAGGAGGTCGCGGAGCTCGTCTGGTCGACGGCCGCGTCGCTGAACCCACAGGATTACGCACTCCTCGACCTGCACGTGCGGCGCGAGCTCGAGCCGGACGAGCTCGCGGAGGAGCTCGGCGTGACGCCGGGCGCGCTGTACACGCGGATGTCGCGCCTGCGGCGCTCGTTCGAGGACGCGCTCACCGCGAACCTTCTGATCCGCCGGGGCCGGGACGACTGCGAGGAGCTCGATCGCCTGCTGAGCGAGCTGACGGTGCCGCCGGGGAGCCGCGAAGCCCGTCGCGCCGTCCAGGCGCACGTCGAGGACTGCTCCACGTGCCAGGCCAGCAAGAAGCGGTACGTCACCGTCGCCGAGATCCTCGCGGGCCTCGCGCCGGTGCCCCTCACGCCGGGCCTGCAGGACGAGATCTGGCAACGCATCTCCGCGGCGACGGGCTTTCGCGGGAAGAACGGCAAGCGGCCGCAGAGCGAGACCGCAGTTCGCAACGGGCGCCGGCTCTGGACCGCAGGCGCCGGAGCGGCCGTGGCGGTCGGTGCGGCCGCCCCGCGGGCGACCCGCAGGCTCGTCCCGTTCCTGAAAAGGCCCGCGGTCCTGATCACCGCGACCGGCCTCGTCGTCGCCGGCGTGCTGGCGATCGCGCTCGTGCTCGCGCTCTCGGGCGGGGCAGCGGCGGTGCACGACCCGAAGTTCGTGTGGAGCCCGAGCCACGACGTCGGGCAGCCCTCGACCGACCGGACGGTGACGATCTCGTGGTCGCGGCAGCCGGAGGCGCGCGCCTACTCGGTGCTGTGGAGCCGCAAGCCGAAGCAGGAGCCCGACACCGTTCGCGAACTGCCGGGCAGCGCGCGCGGGACGACCAGCCCCGTGCTGACGCCCGGCCGCTGGTACTTCAGCCTTCGCACCGAGGGCCGCGGCGAAGCGTGGACGCACACCGTCTTCCTCGGGCCGTACCTGATCGACGAGGACGCGCCGTTCCGGCCGCCGCCCTCACCGCCGCCGAGCTCCCCTCCGCCGAAGCCGCCGGCACCGGCTCCGAGCGACCAGCCGTCGTCCACCACCACGACGACGACAACAACAACGACGACGACTCCAACCGCGACGACGCCGACCCCGACCGCCACGACTCCGTCGTCCGACGGCGGCGACGGCAGTGACACCGGCACCGGCGGCGGCACCTCGGCTACCGGAGGCGGCGGCACAACCGCGGACGGCGGCGGCGACACCGGCGATGACGAGCCGCCGGCAGACGGCGGCGGCGGGACGCCCTCCGGCGGTGGGGACGGGACGCCGACCGACGGAGGCGGCGGGACTCCGACCGGAGGCGGCGAGACCGGCGGCGGCGACACAGGCGGCGGTGCGACGCCGCCGGCTGAGACCCCGGAAACCGGCGAGGACGAACCGCCACCCGATGGCTCGCCGCCCGCCGGTCAGAGCATCGAGCTCGACGGCGGTCCGTACTACCGGCGGCCGATCGTCCCGCTCGTTCTCAGCTCCGGCAACGACTCGGGGTCGGGGATCAAGCCTGGTGCGGGCCTCGTCGAGCGTTCGATCGGCATCCTCGCCCGCGGGACGTGCGGCGGGTGGGGCGACTGGGGGGCGGTGGCGCTCGACGCCGGTCGCGACACCCACGTCGGGGACGGCCGGTGCTACCGCTACCGATACCGAGTCGAGGACCGCGCCGGCAACCGCTCGTCCTTCTCGAGCTCCAGCCGGACGGCGATGGTGGATGCGACCCGGCCGGAGGCACCGGCCCTCTCCATCGCCGAGTCGAGCGCCGCGACGTTCGCAAAGGGCACGTCGCTCTTCTACCGCCCCGGCGGCGGCGGAGGCTCGTTCGTCGTCACCGCGACCTCGGCGGACACGGGCGCCGGCGTCGACGGGATCACGTTCCCCGGGCTCGGCGGCGGCTTCGGCCCGTCCACCGAGCGGCAGCGTCCCGGTGCGCACGCCGAGGCCGCGTACACGTGGCCGACCGGCAGCACCGACGCCGGCGTGAAGATCGTCACCGCACACGACCGAGCCGGGAACCGCGCTCGCGCCGCGTTCGTGATCGTCCCGGACGCCAGCGCACCGGACGGTGCGTCGGCCCGCCTCGCGGGCGGGCCGTGGTTCACGAGCCGGTCGGTGCCGCTACAGCTCGGGGCGGGATCGGACGCAGGCTCCGGCGTCGACGCCTCGTCCGTCGTGGTCGAGCGCGACTCGGCACCGCTCGCCGACGGCGCTTGCGGAGCGTTCGCGGGAACGTGGGCCCCTCTCGCGCTCCAGGGCGGCGCGGACGGGAGCGCCGAGAGCGGCCGCTGTTACCGCTACCGCGTCAGCGTCTCCGACAACGTCGGTAACCGCGCGGCCTCTGCTCCCGGCGACGCCGCGCGCGTCGACACGTCCCCGCCGTCCGCACCTTCCCTCCAGCTGAGCGAATCGTCGTCGAGCCTCCACGCCGACGGGACGACGCTGTACTACCGGCCAGGCGGAGACGAGGGCGAGTTCAACGTCAAGGCGTCGACCGGCGACGGCGAGTCGGGGATCCGCAGCGTGACGTTCCCCGGGATCGACGGCGCGTCCGGCGGCGGAGCCGACCAGGGGACGCCGTTCGAGGCGACCTACGACTGGTCGGGCAGCTCCGGCGCGACCGGTTCCCGCCCGGTGACGGCCACGAACGGGGCCGGCCTCGGCGCAAGCAGCGGCTTCACGCTCACGCCGGATTCGGACGGCCCGGAGGATCTCGAGGTCTCGGTAGGCGAGAAGAGCTCGGGCGGCGTGAAGCTCGAGATCGACCTCGGCGAGGACGACGGCTCCGGCGTCGACGAGGACTCGCTCGTCGTCGAGCGCAGCTCGGCGCCGATCGGGGAGGGCGGCTGCGGGACGTTCGACGACTGGACGGCCGTCAAGCTGTCCGGGAGCGTGGACACGAGCGCGACGGGCTCGAGGTGCTACCGCTACCGGACCAAGGTCTCGGACAACGTCGGCAACACCTCGAAGTCGGACGCGACCGATGCCACGGCGATCGGCGATACCTCGCCGCCGAGCCCGCCCGACCTGACGCTGAGCGAGTCGTCGCCGGACCTGTTCGCCACGGGAACGACGCTCTTCTTTCGGTCGAAGAGCCAGGGCGGCGCCTTCTCGGTCGCGGCGGCAGCAGACGACTCCGAGTCCGGCATCCGCAGCGTGACCTTCCCGGACGTGCCGGGCGCGAAGGGCGGCGGCACCGACGACTCGGCGCCGTACGAGACGACCTATCAGGTCGGCGGCAGCCTCGGCGCAGGCGAAGCGAAGGTCACGGCGACGAACGGCACGGGCCTCTCGTCGGCGAGCGAGTTCGGGCTGGTCGCGGACGACGAACCGCCGAGCGGCGCCTCGGTCGAGGTCGTCGACGGGCCCGTCTATCACGACGCGGTGCCGCTGCACATCAGCGTCGGCGACGACAAGGAGTCAGGCGTCGACGACGGCTCCGTGATCGTGGAGCGCGACACCGCTCGGCTCGACGACAACGAATGCGCCTTCTCCGACTCGTGGGAGAAGGTCGACCTCGGCGGCGACGCCGACAAGAGCGTCCGGCAGGGCCGCTGCTACCGGTACCGCGTCAGCGTCTCCGACAACGTCGGCAACCAGGCGACCTCGCCGCCGAGCGAGACGGCGATCGTCCCCTTCACCGAATCGAGTTAGCTGACCGGCGGCCGCCGGTCGCGCCACGGCCGCGCCTGCTCGAGCTGGGCCGCGACGCGGAGGAGCGTCGCCTCGCCGGCCGGGCCGCCGATCAGCTGGGCGCCGATCGGGAGGCTGTCCTCGCTCCAGAAGAGCGGCAGTGACACGGCCGGCAGGCCGGTGATGTTGGCGACCTGCGTGAACGGCGTGAACTTCCACGCGTTGTCGAAGCTCCGCCAGGGATCGGACTCGTCGATCAGCGCGCCGATCGGCGGCGGCGGCTGAGCCAGCGTCGGTGTCAGCACGAGGTCGTAGTCGTCCCAGAAGGCCACGATCCGCCGGGCGAGCGCGCGCAGCCGCTGGGTCGCGACGACGTAGTCGACGGCGTTCAGCTTCGCGCCCGCGTCGATGAGCACCCGGTTCATCGGCTCGAAGAGGTCCGGCGGGTGCTCGCGCAGGCCCGGGATCACCGTCCAGACGGCCATGAACAGGTCGAGCAGCTCGTCCTGCCCCCACGGCGGCGTCGCCTCCTCGACCGTGTGGCCCAGCTCGCCGAGCAGAGCCGCGGCGTCCCCGGCCGCCTCGACGCACTCCGGCGCGACCGGCGCGTCGATCGGCGGAGCCGTGGTCAGCGCGACCCGGAGGCTGCCCGGGTCCGCGCCGGGCTCCTCGGCAAACGGCCGCTCGGGCGGCGGCGCCCACCACGGATCGCCGGTCTCGTAGCCGGCCATCACGTCGAGCAGCGCGGCGGCGTCGAGGACAGTGCGAGCAAGGGGTCCGCTGGTCGAGAAGCCTTCGTGGCCGCCGTACGGGGCGAGCGACACGCGACCGCGGGCGGGCTTGATCCCGAAGACCCCGCAGCACGACGCCGGGATGCGGATCGAGCCTCCGCCGTCGGTGCCGTGGGCGACAGGGGCGAGACCCGAGACGACCGCCGCCGCTGCCCCGCCGCTCGAGCCGCCGGGCGTGCGCTCCGGGTTCCACGGGTTCCGGCACGCGCCGTTCAGCTGCGACTCGGTCACGGCGGTGATGCCGAACTCCGGCGTATTCGTCTTGCCGATCACGACGAACCCGGCGTCCTTCAGGCGCCGCACGACCGCGACGTCGAAGTCGGGGACGTAGTCGGCGTACGCGCGTGACGAGAACGTCGTCCGGATCCCCGCGGTCTCCTGGAGATCCTTGATCGGGAGCGGGACGCCGCGGAACGGCCCGTCGGGGAGCTCGCCGGCGGCGGCGGCGAGTGCCTCCTCCCCCACCACGGTGACGAAGGCGTTCAGCTGCGGGTTCAGCCGCTCGATCCGCTCGAGATAGGTCTCGACCAGCTCGACCGGCGTCACTTCGCCCCTCCGGACGAGCTGCGCCTGCTCGGTCGCGGTCAGGAAGGCGAGCTCGTCCACTCGCTCCGCTCCTCGATCTCGACGGCGATCACCGGACCGGCCGGTCGCCGGTCGCGGTACTGGGGGTACTTGGCGGCCAGCAGGTCCATCGCGTGCGCATCGTCCACGATCCGAGCCCTGCCGCGCAGCCGCACCCACCAGAGCCTCGTCCAGTCGTCCTCGTAGTGGTCGATGACGACCTCGACCTGCGGGTTCGCCGCGATGTTCTTCAGGCGCTGGAGCTGCCGCGTGCGCTTCGGCTTCTCGTCGACGGCGGAGTAGAGCGTGTCGCCTTCGAGCGCGAAGCAGATCGGCACGACGTGCGGCCGTCCCTCGGGATCGACCGTCGCCAGGTGGGCGACCCGCGCCTGCTCAGGCCGCGGCAAGGCCGGGCCGGATCAGCTTCGCCGGCCTGCGCATCCGCGAGGTGTCGACCGGCGGGTTGAGCGGCTCCGCAAGTGGACCGGCGCCGAAGGACGCGGTGACGCGGTCCGGCTCCGGGACGCCGTAGAGCGTCGTCCGCTGGCGCGGGACCCGGCCGGCCGCGCGGATCGCGTCCTCCATCCGCTCCGGCGGCATCTCCTGCCCGTGGCTCGCGCCGGCGGCGCGCGAGATCGACTCGTTCATCAGCGTGCCGCCCAAATCGTTTACGCCGGCGCGCAGGCACGCCTGCGCCCCGGCTAGCCCTAGCTTGACCCAGGAGGCCTGGATGTTCGTGATGTGCGGATGGAGGGCCAGCCGGGCGACGGCGTGCACGAGCAGCGCCTCGCGGAACGTCGGGCCCGGGCGCGCGCGGCCCTGGAGGTAGATCGGCGCCTCCATGTGCACGAACGGCAGCGGGACGAGCTCCGTAAAGCCGCCGGTGCGTTGCTGGAGGTCGCGGACCCGGATCAGGTGCTTCGCCCAGCTGCGCGGCGTCTCGACGTGGCCGAACATGATCGTCGCCGTGGAGCGGAGCCCCGCCCGGTGCGCGGTCCCGTGCACCTCCAGCCACTGCGCCGTGTTCACCTTGTCCGGGCAGAGCACGCGGCGCACGTCGTCGTCGAGGATCTCGGCGGCGGTGCCCGGCAGCGACGCGAGGCCCACGTCCTTCAGCCGCGCGAGGTACTCGGGCAGCGGCTCCCCGAGCGTCGCCGCCCCCTGCCACACCTCGAGGGCCGAGAACGCGTGCACGTGCAGGTCGGGGAGCTCGCGCTTGATCGCCTCGCAGACCTCCACGTAGTAGTCGCCGTCGAAGGCGGGGTGGATCCCGCCCTGGAGGCAGATCTCGACCGCGCCGCGCTCCCACGCCTCACGGGCGCGGCGGACGATCTCGTCCGTCGGCACGACGTAGGCCGGGCCGCGGAGGTTCTCGGCGAGCTTGCCCTTGGAGAAGGCGCAGAAGCCGCAGCGGAAGTAGCAGATGTTGGTGTAGTTGACGTTGCGCGTGACGACGTAGCTGACGACGTCGCCGTTCACCTCCCGGCGGAGCCGGTCGGCCGCGGCGCAGACGCGGTGCAGCTCATCGCCGCGGGCGGAGAACAGACGCACGAGCTCGTCCTCGTCGAGCTCACCGGACGTGTCGAGCGGCAGGGCGTCACGCGGGACGAACGGGATCGGCGCCTGCGCGCCCGCGTGCCAGCCGTCCTCGCGCGCGAGGCCGTCCGCGTCGGAGGAGCGGAGCGCGGCGGTCAGCACGCGCGGGGCGAGCCACAAGCTGTCGACGAACTCGGGGTAGACCGGCAGCCGCGGCGCGAGCGCGAAGCCGCGAGCCTCGGTCGCGATCCGCAGCCGCTCGATCTCCGGCCAGGGCGCCTCCGGGTTGACGTGGTCGATCGTCACCGGCGAGACGCCGCCCCAGTCGTCGATCCCGGCGTCGAGCAGGACCGGGAAGTCGTCGTAGCTCAGGTTCGGCGGAACCTGGACGTGGACGTCCGGCGGGAGGACGAGCCGGGCGACCGCAGCGGTCCAGAGCAGGTCGTCGAGCGACGGCTCGGGGTGCGCGGCCATCTTCGTGCCAGGCTTCGCCCGGAAGTTCTGGACGATCACCTCCTGGACATGGCCGTAGCGCTCGTGCAGGGCGGCGATCGCCCTGAGCGCCTCGATCCGCTCCTCCCGGGTCTCGCCGATGCCGATCAGGATCCCCGTCGTGAACGGGACGCGCAGCTCGCCGGCGAGACGGATCGTCTCGAGCCGGACGGCGGGGCGCTTGTCCGGGGAGCCGAAGTGCGGACCGCCGCGCTCGGCGAGGCGGTCGGACGCGGTCTCCAGCATCAGTCCCTGCGAGGCCGTGACCTCTCGCAGCGCGGCGAGCTCGTCACGACCCAGGACGCCGGGATTCGCGTGCGGGAGCAGGCCCGTCTCCTCGAGCACGAGCGAGCACATGCGGGCGAGGTACTCGATCGTCGTCTCGCAGCCCAGACGCGCGAGCTCCTCGCGCGCGACGCGGTAGCGGCGCTCCGGCTTGTCGCCGAGCGTGAACAGCGCCTCGCGGCAGCCGGCGGCGGCCCCGGCGCGGGCGATGTCGAGGACCTCGTCCGGGGTCAGGTATGCACGCTCGCCCCGGCGAGGCGGGTGCGCGAACGTGCAGTAGTGGCAGACGTCGCGGCACAGCTTCGTCAGCGGGATGAAGACCTTCGGCGAGTAGGTGACGCGCGTGCTCCGGCGCAGGCTCTGGGCCTCGGAGAGGAGCTCCGCCAGGGGCCGGTCGAGCACGTGGTGAGCATACGTAAGGGAGGTAAGGTCACGGCCGTGGACGCACACGTGCTTGTCCCGCTCAAGGCGTTGGCAGCTGCGAAGACGCGGCTCGCGAGCGCGCTCGGGCCGGAAGAGCGTGCGGAGCTGATGCGCTCCCTGCTCGACCACGTGGTCGGCGCCGTGCGCGACGCCGGCATCGAGCGGGTGACGGTCGTGACCGCAGAGCCGGTCGACGCGTACGACACGTGGCACGACCGCGGCCTCGCCTGGAACGACGCGCTCGCGGCGGCGACCGCGGAGGTGGTCGCCGCGCCGATCGTCACGATCGTCTCGGCGGACCTGCCCTCGCTCCGGCCCGAGGAGGTGGTCGAGCTCGTCGAGGCGACTCCGGTACGCGGGATCGCGATTGCGCGTGCGCTCGACGGGGGGACGAACGCCGTCTCGATGCGCCCGCCGGGGCTCGTCCACACGCACTTCGGCGAGCAGGGAAGCGCCGCCGTGCACGCGGCGCTGGGGGTCGATCACGTCGTTCTGGATCTGCCGGGGCTCGCATTCGACGTCGACACCCCCGCGGACCTCGCGCGGATGCAGGCGGCGTGCCTCTGAAGCTCGGCTACAAGGCCTCGGCCGAGCAGTTTCCGCCGCGGGAGCTGCTCGAGCTGGCGGTGGAGGCGGAGCGCCTCGGGCTGGAGATCGTGGCCGTGTCCGACCACTTCCAGCCGTTCCGGCACACCGGCGGCCACGGCCCCGCGTGCCTGCCGTGGCTCGGGGCGGTCGGCGAGCGGACGGAGCGCGCGCTGCTCGGGACGAGCGTCCTGACGCCGACGATGCGATACCACCCGTCCGTCGTCGCGCAGGCGTTCGCGACGCTGGCGTGCCTGAACCCGGGGCGGATGTTCCTGGGTGTGGGGACCGGTGAGTCGCTGAACGAGACGCCGGCGACCGGCGCCGAGTGGCCGGGCGCGAAGGAGCGCCGGCTGCGCCTCGCCGAGGCGATCCAGCTCATGCGGCTCCTCTGGACCGAGGAGCGCGTGAGCTTCGAGGGCGAGTACTACCGCACGGAGCGCGCGACCGTGTACGACCGGCCCGAGGCGCCGGTGCCGGTGTACGTCGCCGCGTCGGGGCCGCTCGCCGCGAAGCTCGCCGGCCGCGTCGGCGAGGGGTTCATCGTGACGAGCGGGAAGGCGCCGGAGCTCTACGTCGAGCTGAACGCGGCGATGGAGGAAGGGGCCCGCGGCGCGGGCCGGGATCCGGGAGACGTCGCGCGGATGATCGAGATCAAGGTCTCGTACGACCACGACGTCGAGTTCGCGCGGGAGGCCTGCGAGTACTGGGCGCCGCTCGCGCTTTCGCCCGAGCAGAAGCGCGACGTCGAGGACCCGATCGAGCTGGAGCGGCTCGCATACGAGAACCCGGGGATCGCGCAGCGGCGGTTCATCGTCTCGAACGATCCCGACGAGGTCGTCGAGCGGATCGGCGACTACGTCACGCTCGGGTTCACGGAGCTCGTCTTCCACGCGCCGGGCGACGACCAGCGCCGCTTCCTCGACCAGTTCTGCGCGGACGTCGTGCCGCGGCTCAGAGAGCGGTTCTGAAGGCGCGCTCCGCCTCGTCGCCGTAGACGGCGAAGACGACGCGACGAAGCGTGCTCGGCTCGAAGCGCCGGGCCTCCTCGACCATGATCCGTGCGCAGTCGTCCAGCGGGAAGCCGCCGACGCCCGTCCCGAACGCCGGCAGCGCCAGCGACTCTGCGCCGAGCTCGTCGGCGACCTCGAGGGCTCTGCGCGTCGCGCGCCGGATCAGACGCGCGTCCGTCACAAGATCCTGGCCCATGACGGCGGCGTGGATCACCCACCGGGCCGGCAGCCGGCCAGCGCCGGTCGCAACGGCGTCGCCGACCTCGATCGGCCCCTTCGCGACGGCCTCGCGCTCGATCTCCTCGCCCCCTGCCCGCTTCAGCGCGCCGGCGACGCCGGCGCCCATCCAGAGGTGGTTGTTAGCAGCGTTCGCGACCGCGTCGACCTCGAGCGCGGCGATGTCCCCGTTGACGACCTCGAGCTCCAACCTGTGGAGGAACTGTTACGCAATCGTCACACCCCCGGTCTCAGAGACTGGGTGTCGAATCACACAAAGGCTGGCGGCTCAGGTATTCGAGATGTGCAGCGCGAGGCTCGCCTGGTTGGCGATGCCGGCCAGCAGGCGGAGCTTCCGCTCCGGGAACGTCTCGGGCGCCGACGCGGCGATGCACCCGATCCGCCCGGAGGGCAGGACGACCGGAGCGACCGCGAGCGGGTCCTCGCCGACCGGAACCATGTTCACGGAGCCGGGCTCGAGCACAAACGGCTCGCCGCGCTCGAGCGCGCGGCGCGTCCCGCCGAACTCCACGACGCTCCCGACCGGGACGATCGGCACCGCGCCGTCCTCGCGCCATGCCGCCTCGATCGCGAACGAGCCGGGCCGCCCGCGCTCGAGCCAGAGCCACGTGCGCGGCGACCCGAGCATCTGGCCGGCCAGCTCGACGATCCGGCGCTGGAGCTCGCCCGGCCCGCTGACTCCGGCCAGCCGACGAGAGAAGTCGAGCAGCGCGCTCGCAACCTCGGCCGACTCCTGCTCCGACCGGAGCAGCACCGACTTCTGGAGCGCCACCGACGACCGGTACGCGAGTCCTTCGACGAGGCGCAGTCGTTCGTCCGTGAAATGCGAGAGGTCGTGCCCCGGTGCGCGGACGACGATCCAGCCGCGCACGCCGAACCCGGCATGCAGCGGAGCGATCGCGGCCGGGACGAGGTTCACCTCGGTCTCGTTGGCGAAGATCCGGTCGATCTCCTCGGCCGTCACGACGAAGGGCATCTTGCGGCCGTCGATCATCCGCGCCGAGGCAGCACGCCCGGCGCGCCACTCGAGCACGGGCGCCGCGGTCGGGTCGTCGGTGTAGCCGACGGAGGCCAGGGAGCGGAAGTTCGCCGCATGCACATCCTCGATCCACATCGAGACCTGCGAAACCTCCATCAGGCGGGCGACGGTACGCACGGTCTCCTCGCCGATCTCCTCGACCGAGCGCGCCCCCGAGACCGCATCGGCGAACTCGAGCCACGCTTTCGCGTTGTCCGCCTCTCGCCGGAGCGACTCGTACAGACGCGCGTTCTCGAGCGCGACCGACGCGTGGCCGGCAAGCACCTCGAGCAGCCGCAGGTCGGCCTCGTCGAACTGCCCGACCCCGAGCTTGGACAGCGTGATCACGCCGATCACGCGCTGCCCGTACCGCAGGGGAACCGCGGCCAGCGACTCGTCCGCCTCGGTGCCCGGGACGTGGATGCACATGTCCGACTCGCGTGCGTTCTCGATCAGCAACGGCCTGCCCGTCGCGGCCACGTGACCGCTCAGCCCCTCGCCGACGTTCACCGGCGTGGAGGCGAACGCGTCCTCGTGGTCGCCCCGGAACGCGATCGGCTCCAGCCGGTCGCCGTCGCGGAGGTAGACCCGGCAGTTGTGGTAGTCGATCAGTATCCGGAGCTCGTCGACGATCGCCTCGCCGATCTCGCTCACGTCGTTCAGGCGGTTCAGCTTCCGCGCCAGGCTCTGGAGCATCTTCAGGTGGGCGATCGAGCGGACGTCGCGGCCGTTCGGCTGGTCGTCCGGACGCTCGGCGCTCGCGTCGTCGAAGACGACGACGCGGTCCTTGCCCTGCGCCTTCGCGGTCATCATCGCCGCCTCTGCGCAGGCGATCAGCTCGCGCGCGTTCATCGCATGCTCGGGGCCGAACGCAACGCCGACCGAGAGCGTGATCTCGCCGACCTCCGCGGGGCTCTGCAGCAACGACTCCTTCAGGCGCACCGTCAGCGCGAGCGCGTCCTCCGAGGTACACGACGGCAGGATCACCGCGAACTCCTCGCCGCCGACACGGCAGACGGTGTCGGAGGCCCGGACCGTCGCCCGCAGGAGATCGCCGAGGTGCTGGAGCATGTGGTCGCCCTCGCCGTGGCCGCAGACGTCGTTGACGCGCTTGAAGTCGTCGATGTCGAGCATCAGCAGCGCAACGGTGTCGTGCGACCGGCTCGCGCGGTGCAGCTCGGACCGCAGCCGCTCGTGGAAGTAGCGGTGGTTGTAGAGACCCGTCAGCGAGTCGGTGTGTGCGAGGTGCTCGAGCCGTGCGCGGATCTGCGCGTTGTCGAGCGCGAGGGCTGCCGCGTCGCCGAACCAGCGCGCGAGCTCGAACTCGTCCTCGTTGAAGGACGCGTCCTCGCCGACGCGGTAGATGTTCAGCGCGCCCTTGAGGGCGCCGCGCGCGACGAGCGGCACCGTGATCAGCGCCTCGGGGTCGGGCGGCGTCCCCGGCACGAAGGCGACGCGCGGGTCCTTGTGGGCCTCGTTCGTCAGCACGGGGCTCCGGTGCTGCACGGCCCAGCCGGTGATCCCTTCGCCGTACGGCACCGGGTTGCTGAGGATCTCCTCCGCCCACTCCTGGCTGCGTGCGAAGACGGGCACGAGCTCGCGCCGCTTCTCGTCGGCCTCGTAGATGTGCAGGTCGTTGTACGGGATCAGGTCGGCGAGCGTGTCGGCGATCCGGTCGAGCAGCGCCTCGGGGCTCTGCTCGGAGAGCACGTCGTGGAAGACGGCCGCCAGGCGCCGGTACGACTCGACCAGCGCTTCCGCGCGCGCGGAGCCCGCCCGCGGCCCGGGCGTCGGTTCAGGCAGAAGCGCAGCGTTCGCAGCCACGTGTTTCGGTATCGGCAGCGCAGGCGGCCTGGGCAAGCCCTTTCGGGAGCGCGCGGGTCACTCGTTCGAGCGATTACCGCGGTTAACGGAAGAGGTCGAGCTCCGGCGGCAGGACGAGGTCGCTCGCGGCCCCGCTCCCGGCGACATCGAGGCCTCGAACGACGGCGACCGGGACGCGCGCCGTCTTGCCCATCACGAGCTCGGCCGCGGCCGCGATCTCGTCTGCGATCGCGATCACCGTCGCGTGCAGCTCGTAGCCGGCGGGGTCGCGGACGCCGCGCAGGTCGCGCAGGACCTCGATGCCGGCCGAACCGATCGCGACGTTGGCGATCCCGCGCCGCCAGGCACGCCCGAACGTGTCGGTGACGACGACGCCGAGCGTGCGGCCCGTGTGCTCTTGGAGGGCCGCGCGCAGCGCGGCGGCCGACGCGTCAGGATCCTCCGGAAGGAGCACGACCTCGTCGGCAGCCGGCGCATTCGACGCATCGACCCCCGCGGAGGCGCAGACGAAGCCGTGCTCGGTCTCGGCGATCACGAGCGGCGGCCGCGTGCGGACGATGCGCTTCGCCTCCCGCAGGACGACCTCGAGCCGGCGCGGGTCGCCTTCGTCGCCGGCGAGAGCGCGAGCCTGCTCGGACGGCTCGACGTCCGCAAGCCGCACGACCCGGCCCTCCGCCTTCGAGACGATCTTGTGCGCCACGCAGACGACGTCGCCGTCGAGAAGGTCGGCCGCCCGTACGATCAGCGCGGCGAGGTCGTCGCCTGGCCGGATCTCCGGCAGGCCTTCCACGGGCAGAACCTGGATCACTCGCGCGTAACGCCGCCGCGCGCCGCCTCGAGCACCGCCTCCACGAGCAGCTGCGACGTGCGCGCGTCCGTCATCAGCGTGCGCGTGACGTGCGGCCGCACGCGAGCCGCCTCGAGCGCGGCCGCGCCTGCGGCGTCGGCCTCGTCGATCACGAGCGCGTCGAGGAGCCCGGGGTAGCAGCGGGCCACGTGCACGGGCGACGTTCCGCCTGCCAGCCGCTCCAGCATCGCGTCGACCGGCCCCTTCACCGCCTTGCCGCCGATCACGGGGCTGACGGCGACCACGGGCGTGCGCTTGCGCTGCACCGTCGCGTGGATCGCGCCGACCGCCAGGATCGGCCAGATGCTGATGTACGGATTGCTCGGGGCGATCACGACGAGCGATGCCTCCTCGATCGCCTCGATCACGCCCGGCGCGGGCTCGGCCGTGTCCGCACCCTCGAACCGGAGGCCGTCGACCGGGTCCTCGTGCCGCCGCCGGACGAACCACTCCTGGAGCGGGAAGGCGCCGTTCGGGGTCTCGACGATCGTGCGCAGCCGGTCGTCGGTCGCCGGCAGGATCCGCGCGTCGATCCCGAGCGCCGCGGCGATCCGCGCCGTCACCGCCGACAGCGGCTCGCCGGACCGCAGCGCCTTCGTCCGGATGAGGTGGAGACCGATGTCCCGGTCGCCGACCTGGAACCAGGTCTCCTCGTCGCCGAGCTGACCCGCCGTGTCGAGCGCGTTCCAGGTCTCGCGGCGGCGACCCCAGCCGCGCTCCTCGTCGTGGAGGTCGGCGAGCGTGTAGACGATGCTGTCCAGGTCGGGCGAGACGTGCAGCCCGAGGATCTCCACGTCGTCGCCGACGTTGCCGATCACCGTCACCTCCGCGGGGGAGACGAGGTCGACGAGCCCGCGCAGGAAGCGCGCGCCGCCGACTCCGCCCGACAGGACGACTATCTCCGCCATCGCCGGTGACACTAACGGCGTGGCCGAGCAGCAGCACCTCGAGAATCGGGCGATTGCGGAGCGGCTCGAGTCGTTCGCGACGCTGCTCGACCTCGCCGGGGCCAACCCGTACGCGTCCAGGGCGTACCGGCGGGCGGCGGAGCTGATCCGGGAGACGAAGGCGCCGGTCGCCGACCTGATCCGCGCCGGGCGTGTTCGCGAGCTGCGTGGGATCGGGCGCGGGATCGAGGGGCGCCTGCGCGAGCTCGTCGAGACCGGCGAGATCGCGGAGCTGGAGGAGCTCGAGCGCGAGGTCTCGCCGGACCTCGTCGGCCTCGGGCGCTACCTCGGGATCGGCTCGCGCCGCGCGGTGCAGATCGCGCGGACGCTCGGGGTCCGGACGGCGGCCGAGCTGCGCGAAGCGGCCGTCGCCGG
>DATENZ010000083.1:0-2148 GCA_035274625.1 Gaiellaceae bacterium | reverse complement strand
GCGCTATTGTCCCGTCGATGGCCCCGCGCAAGACTCAGAAGGACGTGCTGACGCGCCTCGCCGAGAGCGGCGAGGAGGCGATCCAGCGCCTGAGCGAGCTCCCTGGCGGCCTGCGCCTCGCCGAAGCGGCAAACGCCTTGCGCGAGCGCGTCGACGAGCTGACGGCGCGCGTCCGCAGCCTCGATCCACTGGAGCGCCGGGTTGCGACGCTCGAGCGCAAGCTGGACGAGCTGTCCGGCTCGAAGCCTAAGCCGCAGCCGAAGCCCGCGGCGAAGCGGCGGACGACGACCACGACGTCGCGGAAGACGGCGGCACCGAAATCCGGGTCGCCGACTCGCAGCCGCAGGTCGAGCTCGTCCTAGGCGTCACGCTCGTTCCTCGCGCGCTGTAGCAGCGCCAGCACCGGCGCGGGGTCGCGGACGGAAAAGATCGCATGCACCGTCCGGCGTCTCGGCCGGGCGATCGAGAGGGCTTCTGACAGCCGCCTCTGCCGCAGCGCGTCGAGAAGCGCACGTGCGTCGCGCAGCTCGGCGCGGAAGTACGTCCCGGCCCGGTAGCTAGCGTTGCCCGGCTCCCGGCCGAGCAGGCAGTCGACCCAGATCGCGGGGAGATTCGCGCCCGCACCGATCGCGAGCGCAAGCGATCCGTACGGGCGCGGGTTGAGATCGATGACGTGCGCCGCGCCGCCGTGCCGGATCAGCTGGAACTGGAAGATCCCGCTCCACCCGAGGCGACGCAGGACTTCGCCCAGCGCCGAGTCGAGTGCCGGGTCGGCGGGAATCGCCTCCGCGTAGGCGCTGACTCCGACCTGCGCCGGGTGCACACGGAGAGCGGCCTGGTGTACGGAGCAGACGATGTTTCCGTTCCAGGCGACGCCTGCCACTGCGGTCAGTACACCGTCGAGATAGGGCTGCACGAGCCAGCGCGGGGATTTGGCGAGCAGCCGCTCGAGCGCGGACACGTCCTCGACCAGCTGCGCGGGCGGCGCCACCCACGTCCGGTCGCGCTCCCCGACCGCGCTGCTGGCCGGCTTGGCGACGGCGGGGAAGGCGAGCTGCTCACGACGGACAGGGAGCTCGGCGAGCGTGACCTCCACGGTCGGCGGGGTGGCGAGGCCGACCTCGGCGGCGAGTGCCGCGAGCACGGCCTTGTCGGTCGTCCGCTCGACCACGTCCGGCGTGGGAGCGCTCAGGACCGTGCCGGCCGGGAAATCGGCGTTCCGCCCCGCGAGGGCCTTCAGCGGCAGGTCGTTGCCGGCGAGCACCACCTCGGCTCCGCATTCGCGCGCGGCCTCGGCGAGAGCGGCGACGTACGCGTCGTTGCCGCGCGCCGGCCGCGGGAGGGTGAACGTCCCGGCGGTGGCGCGCGAGCGGGCCGCGAACGTCGCCGCTGCGTGCGTCGCGAACCAGGGCTCGTACCCGCCGGCGCGGAGACCGCGAACGACCGCGAGGCTCGCGTAGTAGTCGTCGCCCGCAACCAGCACCCGCGGGCTCCGCCCTCCGGCCACCTGCCCAGAATAGGTTCGTTGCTGGACGTCGCGCGTCTCGTCGACGAGGCAGCGGTCGGCCGGATCGTCGTGCTCGGCTCGCTGCCTCCGGACGGTCGCGACCTCGATCTCCTCCTGTGGCCGGAGGACCGGCGGGCGGTGTCGGAGCGCCTCGCCGCCGCTGGCTTCATCTCGAGCGGTTCCGACTGGCTGCGCTTCTCCGAGTGCTCCGCGTTCGTGGTCGACCTGATCGCAGCCGAGGCCTACGGCGTGCCCGAGGCCGAGCTCCGGACGCTGTTCGACGAGGCCATGTCAATCGACGGGCTCGGGCGGGTCGTGCGCCCGGCGCCGCACCACGCGCTCCTCCTGCTGGCGCGGATGGGGGTGACGGCGAAGCGGGTCCAGCGTGTGCAGGCCGCGCTCGACGAGGACCCGGACGCGCTCGCCAAGGCGCGCGTGGCTGCTCCACGATGGGGCGTCGACCTGCGGCGGCTGCGTCTGCTCCGGCGCGTCCTGCGGCGTCCACGGCGCCGGGCCGTGGTTGCCTTGTCCGGACTGGACGGATCCGGGAAGAGCTCCCAGGCCGCCGCCGCCCGCGACGCGCTCTACCGGCTCGGCTACGACGCCGACGCGGTCTGGCTGCCCCTCGCCTCGAACGAGGC
>DATENZ010000082.1:0-6888 GCA_035274625.1 Gaiellaceae bacterium | reverse complement strand
CCCTACCTCGACCTCGGCTTCGAGCACGTCTACGTCGACTGCCCCGCACCGTTCGACCACGAGACGCTCGAGCGCCTGGCGCGCGAAGGCAAGCCGATGCTCGAGTCCCGCTGAAAGGGAAGGCAAGGCTGCGTTCGCCGCCGCGACCGACATGGCGGGCGCGGCACCTCACGGCTTGCCGTGAGGACCGCCGTTTTTGGGGAAGGGGGCTCACGGGGGAAACCGGCTGTTTCCCCCGTGAAGCGAGCGGAGCGAGCGCTCAAACCGGCTGTTTCCCCCGTGAAGCGAGCGGAGCGAGCGCTTGATCGCCATCTTCGGCGGCCTGGGCGCGGCGGTCGCCTGGGCCGCGGCGATGCTGACGGCGTCGAGGGCGAGCCGCCTGATCGGTTCGCAGGCCACGCTGGCGTGGGTGATGCTGACGGGGCTGATCGTCGTCGGGCCGATGGCGCTCGCCGACGGCAAGCCTGCAGAGCTCGACGGCGGCGCCGCCGTCTGGCTCGTCGTCGCCGGAGCCGGCAACGTCGGCGGGCTGCTCCTCTCCTACACGGGGATGCGCATCGGCAAGGTCGGCGTCGTCGCGCCGATCACGTCCGCGGAGGGGGCCGTCGCCGCGGTGGTCGCGGTCGCCGCGGGCGAGCACCTCGGCGTCGGGACCGGCGTCGCCCTGTGCGTCGTCGTCGCGGGCGTCGTCCTCGCTGCGCGTCCTCCGGCGGAGCGGGAGGAGGCCGGTCACGACGATCCCCGTGCCGCGGCCTTCGCGCTCGCAGCAGCGGGCGCCTTCGGCGCCGGGCTCTACGCCACCGGCCGCGCCAGCGCCGACCTGCCCCTCGCGTGGGCGGTGCTGCCGCCGCGGGTGCTCGGCGTGGCCGTCGTCACGCTCCCGCTCCTTGCCGCCGGCCGGCTACGGCTGACACGCGCTGCGTTCCCGTTCGTCGTCGCGTCGGGACTGGCAGAGGTGGGCGGCTTCTTCTCCTACGCCGTCGGCGCCCGGCACGGGATCGCGATCGCGGCCGTGCTCGGATCGCAGTTCGCGGCGATCGCCGCCCTCGGCGCGCGCGTCCTCTTCGGAGAGCGGCTCAGCCGGGCGGGCGTGCTCGGCGTGGCCGTGACCGCAGCAGGGGTCGCGGCGGTCAGCGCGTTGCGCGCGTGACGCCTCAGTACGTCTCGAGCGAGGCCCGCCGCCGCCCTTCGAACTCGAAGTAGCGGACGAGCGTGAAGGCGATGGCCGCGTAGGCGGCGCCGATGCCGAGCTCCGTCCAGACGAGACCTCCGACCGAGCCGAGGCTGCTGCCCGCGGCGATCTCGCGCGCCGCGGCGATCCCGTGAGTCAGCGGCATCAGCCGTCCGATCTGCTGCAGCCACCCCGGCAGCCGGTCGAGCGGAATGTTCACGCCGCACAGCAGCCACATGAGGTTGTAGGCGATGTTCGCGGTGATGAAGACGTCACGCGCGCGCATCCCGATCGAGCCGAGGGTCATGCCGAACGCGGTGCAGGACGTGACGCTGACGAGCACGACGAGCGCGAGCGCCGGCACGCTGGAGAGCGGCGGGTGGAAGTCGAGCAGCAGCCGGCCCATGAGAAAGCCCCAGCCGGAGACGAGCAGCCCGCTGAGGATGACGGGCAGCGCGCGCCCCATGAAGATCGCGAACCGGTTGGCGGGCGTCGCGAGCAGCGACGAGAGCGTCTGGAACTGGCGCTCGTTGGAGATCGCCATCGTCGCCGCGAAGACTCCGGACATCGCGGAGGCCTGCACTGCGTTTCCGACGACGAAGAACGCGTCGTTCTCGAGGCCGCTGTATCGGCCGAGGTACGCGAAGAAGAGGATCTGGAAGATCGGCCCGATCAGCATCGTCGGGATGTAGATCTCCGGCCGGATCCAGTTGAAGAGGGCGCGGTAGGCGATCCGCCCGCCGATGAAGAAGACGCGGAGGAAGGGGGTCACGTGAGCGATAACGTCGCTTCGCGCCTGGCCGCGACCTCGAAGTGGCGGAGGCAGAAGGCGCCGATCAGGACGTAGGCGATGCCGAGGCCGAGCGTCATCCCGATCTCGGGCCACGGCGAGCCGCCCAGTGCCGCCTCCCGGAGCCCGCGAGCGCCCCAGGTCGGCGAGAGCACCCACGCAATCGGATGCACCCAGCCCGGAAGCAGCGAGAGAGGGACGAGCATCCCGGTGACGAGCAGCACCGGCTGCTCGAGCATGTTCGAGAGCGCGTTCGCATGGCGGTACAGGACGAAGGTCGCGGCGAGGACGAGCCCGAGGAGCCCGAGGCCGAGGATCGTCGCGGGGATCGCAGCCGCAAACGCGAGCGGATGCTCGACGTGGAAGGGGATTCCGAACAGGAGCCGGCCCCACAGCAGCGTCGAGGTGAGCGAGTAGATGCCGATCGTCGAGGTCGCGAGGGTCAGCGGCAGGAGGACGAGGAAGAACGGTGCCGGTGCGGCGACGAGCAGCTCGAGTGTTCCCTGCCACCGCTGCCACTGGATCGCCCCGCCGGAGCCGAAGAGCGTCGAAGACCAGATGCCGAAGACCGCTGCTCCGAGCGACGCGTAGAACAGCGTCCCGGGTTTCCCGCCCGCCCGGAACATGTAGTAGGCGATCGTCGCGACGAGCAGCGGCGTGAACACCGCGGTGAGCAGGAAGAACCAGGAGAGCGTCAGCGACTTGATGTGGAACAGCCACCCGACGACGACGAGGCGGAGTACCCTCATGCCCGCTCCCGGCGCCGGCAAAGCCGGCGCCTCCGCTCATTGGTGAGCTCCGTCGAGCCTACGCTCATGCGCGCTCCAGCGTCGCGTGGACTCGGCTCTGCAGCTCGAGCGCGCGCAGAAGCGCATAGCCGGCGAGGCCGTACAGGAGGCCGACCAGCGCCTCCGCGCCGATCAGCCCCGCGACGTACGAGAGGGAGGCGCCGTCGGCAAGCTTGCGGGCCGCTTCGATGCCGTGGGTGAGGGGTAGCCCCTGGGCGAGGGTCGACATCCATCCCGGCAGGTCGTCCAGTGAGACGTTCACGCCGCAGAAGATGAGCAGCACGCCGAACACGATGTTGTTCAGTGTCGCCGTCTCCCGGACGAGGAAGCCGATCGCAGCGCTCAAGAGCCCGAGGCCGGTGCACGAGGCAGCGCAGAGCACGATCGTCAGCGCGAGCGGCGCGAGCGCGGAGACGGGCACGTGGATCCCGAGGATGGCGCCGCCGAGCGCGAGCGCGAACGCCGACGTCAGCGCGCCGTTGACGACGACCGGCAGCGACCGGCCGACGAAGAGCGGGATTCGCCGCGCCGGCGTGACGAGGATGTAGCCGAGCGTCTGTTGAAACCGCTCTCCCGCGATCGTGTGACTCATTGCGAAGACGCAGGGGATCGCCGTGTACTGCAACGCGTTGCCGATGACGTAGAACTTGTCCGACTGCACGCGGGCGGCTCGCCCGATGTACGCGAACAGCAGGATCTGGAAGACGGGCGAGACCAGCATCGTCGGCACGTAGATCCACGGCGAGAGCCAGTTGAAGAGCGCGCGGAAGCTCATCACGCCGCCGATCAGAAAGACGCGCGCGCTCGTCACGTCAGGGCGAGCGTGGCGCGGGCGCGCGCCGAGCGGAGCACGGTGCCGGTGACCGCGATGCCGAGCACGAGGCACCCGACGCCGATCGCCGCGCAGAGGCCGACGTCCGGCAGCGGCGTTCCGCCGAGCGCCGACTCGCGGATTGCGTTCATCCCCCACGTCGGCGCGAGCAGCCACGAGATCGGCCGCACCCAACCGGGGAAGAGCGAGATCGGGACGAGAAATCCCGCGACGAGCCAGACGGGATACTCGAAGAGGTTGCCGAGAGCCCACGCCGTCCGGTACCGCACGAACGCGACCGCCATCAGGAAGCCGGTCACGCCGATCGAGACCACGGTGACGACGATCGACACGCAGAAGAGCAGCGGGTGGGCCACGTGAAGGTCGATGCCGAAGAGCAGCCAGCCCCACAGCAGCGTCGCCGCCATCGAGTAGAGGCCGATCGTCGACATCGCCACGGTGACGGGGAGCATCACGAGCGAGAAGTGAGCGGGCGCGCTGACGAGGAGCTCCAGCGTCCCCTGCCAGCGCTCGCGTTGCATGGCGCTCCCCGCAGACGTGCTCACGGCGCTCCACACCCCCATCACGGACGCGCCGAGCGATGCGTAGAGGAGCGCGTTCGGCGACCCGGCGCGGTACATCAGGAAGGCGACGGTCGCGAAGAACAGCGGATAGAGGATCCCGAGGATGCCGTTGAACGACGAGCGCGAGAGCATCTTCAGCTGGAAGAACCAGCCGATCACGAGCAGCCGCGCGCTCTTCACGCCTCGCCGACGAGGGCGACGTAGGCGTCCTCGAGCGTCGGCTCGCGGGCGACGACGCGGCCGATCGTCGCGCCGTTCAGCAGCCCGAGCAAGGTCTGGGTGAGCTCGAGCCCCTTCGCCGACTGGACGAGCAGCACCTGCGCCTGCTCCCGCTCCTCGACCGAGACCGACGTGACGCCCGGCGCGCTCCGCAGCCGCTCGACCGCTGTGTCGTCGATGCCGAAGGCCTCGATCTCGATCACGGTGCGGTCGGCGACGATCTCCTTCAGGTTGCGCGGCGTTCCCTCCGCGACGATCTCGCCCTTGTTGATCACGGCGATCCGGTCGCACAGCTCGTCCGCCTCGAACATGTAGTGCGTGGTCAGGAGGACGGTCTTGCCCGCCTGCGTCAGGCTCGCGATCGTGCTCCGCAGCTCGCGCGCGCCGACCGGGTCGACGCCGATCGTCGGCTCGTCGAGAAAGACGACCGGTGGGTCGTGCAGCAGCCCGCGGGCGATGTGCAGCCGCTGCCGCATGCCGCGGGAGTAGCCCTCGACCCGCTCCTTCTCGCGACCCCTCAGGCCGACGAGCTCGAGCAGCTCCTCGATCCGAGGGCGCTGGTTGCGCGGCGGCACGGCGTACAGCTCGGCGAAGTAGCGCAGGTTGTCCAGTCCGGAGAGCCGCTCGTAGAGTCCGCGCTCGCCGCCGAAGACGTAGCCGATCCGCTTCCGCACCTCGCGCGCGTCCTTGACCACGTCGAAGCCGAGCACGCGCGCCGAGCCGGCCGTCGGAATGAGCAGTGTGATCAGCATCTTGATTGTCGTCGTCTTGCCGGCGCCGTTCGGGCCGAGCAGCCCGAAGAGCTCCCCTTCGGGAACCTCGAACGACACGCCGCGCACGGCTTCGACCTCGAGCGTGCGTCGTCGAAAGACGCCGATCGACGTCCTGTAGGTCCGCCGGAGCTCGTGCGCCTCGATTGCGGCCACGCCCACGAAACCTATCGCTCCGGGACGACTGCGGGACTCGGCGCTACAGAGCCAGGCGCATCTCGCGCTGGCGCACGACGACCTCGGCTCCCGCGGTGCGCAGCGCGGCCGAGACTGCTCCGCCGGAGGGGAAGTTGCCTGCCGACACCGCGCCCTTGCCGCGCAGCGTCGCGACCAGCTCCCGCAGCGCAGGCTCGTCTCCCGCCATCTGCAGGACGGTGATCCGGCCGCCGTCGGCTCGGTAGATCGCGGCGCCGCCGTCAGAGGCGAGTGCGCTCGGCGAGCGGTTGTGGCGGACCAGGTTCTCGACGCTCTCGTCGGCGCGCTGCCAGGGCTCGGGTTCGTCACGCAGGGAGGCGATGGTCGACCGTGCACGATCGAGCGGGACGTCCTCCGCCGTTCCGCCTGCGGTGTCGCCGGGCAGCGAGAGGATGTCGAGCTCGCGAGTCGTGTCGAAGCCGAGCTTCTCGTAGAGCCGGATCGCCGGTGTGTTCTCGAGGATCACCTCGAGCGCCGTCTCCCTCGCCGAGGCCTGTCGCGCCCGGTCCAGGAGCTCGCGCATCAGCCTCTCGCCGAGTCCCTCGCCGCGGCGACCGGCGACGACTCCCACTCCGCCCACCCACGTCCGGTCCCCGCGTCGGCCGAGGTTCGCGAGGCCGACGAGCTCGCCGCCGTCGACGGCGACGAGCGACTGGGTCGGGTCGAGGTCGAAGATCTCGACCATGTGCCGCAGCGCCGCCTCGTCGATCTCGAGCGGAACGAAGTAGCCCTCGTACGAGGCCGTGAACGCAGCGGCGAGCTCCGCGAGCGAGAACTCGTCGGCGGCACGAACGGCGACGCCCACTACGAGCGGCGGTAGCGGCGGAGCGAGATGCAGGCGCGGGTGCGCGCGTACCGGCGGTGAGTGTGGGAGGGAGCGCAGCGCCTCCGGATCGCTGTGCCGGCGCGCGTCGCCGCGCGGCAGGCGCTTGCCCGCGTCAGCGCTTCCTCTCCGCGACCGGGGCGCAGCTCGATTGCGGCTCCCCCTCGCAGCACCCGAGCTTGAACTTGCAGCGCCCGCACTGCCACGTCCCGTGCACCCACCGCATCGCAGCGCCGCACCGCCAGCAAGCTTCAATGCTCATTCCCGCTCCGGCGCCGGCAAAGCCGGCATCTCCGCTCATGGTGAGCTCCGTCGAGCCTACGCTCATCGGTCGCGAATCTAGAGAAGGGCCCGGACGGGACTGCTACACTCGTCCACGCGCGGCGGCGTAGCTCAGTTGGTTAGAGCAGCGGAATCATAATCCGCGTGTCGGAGGTTCGAGTCCTCCCGCCGCTACTCACCTCCTCGAAGAAGCGCGATTTTACCTCGACAAAGCAACAGCGACAGAAAAGAAGCACGTGGCAAAGACAGGCGTCAGAGAGAAGATCACCCTCGCCTGCACCGAGTGCAAGCGGCGCAACTACGACTCGATGAAGTCGAAGCGGAACACGCCGGACCGCGTCGAGCTGAAGAAGTACTGCCGCTGGTGCGGGCGGCACACCCCGCACCGGGAGACTCGCTAGTTGGCGCGGGCGACGAGAGCGGAACGGCGCGCGCGGCGCCTCGCCCAGGCTGGC
>DATENZ010000081.1:0-6067 GCA_035274625.1 Gaiellaceae bacterium | reverse complement strand
CCGAAGGCGAAGGTCGCGAAACCGAAGGTCGCGAAGCCCAAGCCGAAAGCAGTGCCGGCGCCGGTTCGCCACTCCAAGCCCGCGCCGCCGAAGCGGAAGCCGGCGCATCCGGCCGCCGGGTCACGCCTGGTTCGGCTGAGCGCTGCCCACGGCGACTGCTGGCTCAGCGTCCACCGCGGGTCGCAGAGCGGGCCGGTCCTCTTCGAGGGAACGCTCGTCAAGGGCCGGGTGCTCGCCTACGACTCGCCCGTCTGGGTCCGCTTCGGCGCAGCGAGCAGCATGGCCGTCTACGTCAACGGCAAGCAGATCGGCGGCCTGTTCGGAACGGTCGACGCCGTGGTCGATCGTTCCGGAATCCACAGGGCCTGAGGCTCAGCTGCGCACCTCGAGGACGATGTTGAAGGGCGTCTCGTGCGCGCGCCGGATCGACCCGAAGCCGGCTTCCCGGAAGACGGCGGCCAGTTGTGCCGGGCCGGCCTGCGCACCGAGCGCGAGCCCGATCCCTTCCGACCGCGAGTGCGGGACGCAGATCGCGGTCGACGCCGAGTAGTAGAGGCGTCCGACGGGACCGAGGTTCTCGCCGACACCGTCGCCGGCGAACGGCTCGACGACCAGCAGCGTCCCGTCCTCGGCGAGGGCCCCACGCGCGTGCCGCGCAGCTCCGACCGGATCGCCCAGGTCGTGGAGGCAGTCGAAGAAGCAGATCAGGTCGTACTCGCCGGTGTAGGAGCCGGCGTCGGCGCGGTGGAACTCGACGCGGTCGGCGACGCCGGCCGCCTCCGCGTTCGCGCGCGCGGCCTCGATCGACGCCTCGTCGGTGTCGAAGCCGACGAACCGCGACTGCTCGAACGCCTGCGCCATCAGGATCGTCGAGTGGCCGTGCCCGCAGCCGACGTCGGCGACCAGCGCTCCCCGCTCCAGCTTCTCGACGACGCCGTCGAGCGCGGGCAGCCACTCCGGCACGAGTGCCGCCCGGTACGCGTTCCGGTAGAACACGGCGACGCCGCACGCGAGCCGCGAATCCCGCTCGCCCCACGGCACGCCGTCCCCCGTGCGGAACGCCTCGAGCGTCCGCTCCTGGTCGAACCACATCGACGCCGGGATGTCGAACGCGGGCGGCATGAAGAGCGGGCTCTCCTCGTCCGCGAGCACCGGGACGTGCGCTGCCGGCAGCTCGTACGTGTCGGACTCCTCGTGGTACGCGAGGTAGCCCGCGGCCACCTGCGAGTTCAGCCACTCGCGGACGTAGCGCTCCTCGCAGCTCGTGCGCGCGGCCAGCTCGACGGAGCTCGACGGCCCGCGGCCCGCGAGCGCGCGGTACAGACCGAGCTTGTGCCCGATGCTGATCATCACACCGCCGTAGCACGCGGCCAGATCGGTCACGGCGCGCTCGACGAATGTCTCGGTGGTTGTCGCGGTCATCGTCATCTCGACCTCCGGTTTTCGGGGTTACGTCTGTCGAGATCACGATCGCTGCGGCGGAAGGCGACCGAAAGGGTGTCCGGTCAAAATAGGTCCGTAGGTGCCACGAACGGCCAAGGCAGGCAATCGCGCACCGCTGCGCGTGTCGCTGCTCGTGCTTCCGGAGGCGGGAGTGGGCAGCCTCACCGGGATGCTCGACACGCTGTCGTGCTTCCCGCTGATCGCCACGATCGACGACGCGCTGCCGCGGGAGCCGCCGTTCGCGGTCGAGCTCGTCGGCGCCTCCCCCGGCTCTGCCTCGACGGCGGGCGGCGTCGACCTCGCCGTGCACCGATCCGTCGCTGATGCAGGCGAGACCGAGATCGCGATCGTCCCGTCGCTGTACGTGACGGGCGGCAACTGGATTCGAGGCCGGTATCCCGAGCTCGTGTCGTGGCTGACGCGCGTCCACCAGGGTGGCGGACTCCTCTGCTCTGCCTGCTCCGGCGTGCTGCTGATCGCCGAGACGGGCCCCCTCTCCGGGAGAGACGCGACGATTCACCCGGCGTACGCGCCGACCTTCCGGCGCAACTTCCCGGACGTCCGGCTTCGTCTCGAGCAGACCCTCGTCGCGACAGGCGAGCGCGAGGAGCTCGTCTCGGCGGGGGCGTCGGCCTCCTGGCACGACCTCGTCCTCTACCTGATCGCGCGCCACGTCGGCCCGACCGCGGCTCAGGCGGTGGCGAAGTTCCTGCTTCTGCAATGGCACCTCGACGGCCAGGGGCCGTACGTGCCGTTCGACCCGCCGCGCGAGCACGGCGACGCGGTGGTTACGGCGGCGCAGGAGTGGCTGGAGACCTCCTACGCCGTCGCGGCGCCTGTGACGGAGATGGTCGAGCGCTCCGGCTTGCCGGAGCGGACGTTCAAGCGCCGCTTCGTCCGCGCGACGGGTCACTCCCCGATCGCGTACGTGCAGCATGTCCGGGTCGAGGAGGCAAAGCGGCGGCTGGAGCGGACTGCAGAGCCGGTCGACGCGATCAGCTACGCCGTCGGGTACGAGGATCCGGCGTCGTTCCGGCGGCTCTTCAAGCGGGTGACCGGCGTCTCGCCGGGGGTGTACCGGCGCAAGCTTCAGTTACCGGCATTCGCGCGCGCTGGCTCGTTGTCAAGCTGACAACGAACCGATGGAGCCGACGGGACTCGAACCCGTGGCCTTCTGGCTGCCAGCCAGACGCTCTCCCAGCTGAGCTACGGCCCCCGGTTGCCGCAGTGTAGCGCCGAACTCATACGCCTCCGCCCAGTTGATCCCTGCCCGCTGGTTGTTCCGTGAGGGCGAGAGCCGAAGCTGGACGTTCCTCTGTTCCGGGAAGAGCGCGAACGGAAGGAAATAGCAACGATCGAGATCCATGGAGTAAGCGGCGAACGCGTCAACCTCCTCGGCCGTGTACGCACGCGTGAGCAGGCCGTGCCGCGTCCGCCGGCTGCGGTAGCAGCGGACGACGAGCACGTCGCCGTGTCTCGCCGCCCATTTGCACTGAACACGGCTGAGACGACCGTCGATGTCGAAGATGAAGTCGTATCGCGTGCCGCTGTTGAGCGGCTTGTAGACGTCGACTCCGAGCTTGATAGCCGCGAAAGCGATCGCCGCTTCGGCGATCGATCCCTTCTGGTCCGTGCTGAACACGGATCCAGCGTAGTTGCCGCGTAGGACAACTAGACCGAAACGGCCTCGACCTCTACGGACGGCACGTCGCCCCAGAGATCCTCGAGAGCGTAAAAGGAGCGTGCCTCAGGGGTGAAAACGTGCAGCACCACGTCGAGGTAGTCGGCGACGATCCACTTCGCCTCTCCTCCCCCGTCCACCGAGACCGGCAGCGTCCTCGACTCCGCCTTCAGCGCCGCGTAGACCTCGTCGTAGATCGCCTTCGTCTGCCGCGGGTTCTGCCCGGTGCAGATGACGAAGTAGTCGGTGTACGTGCACACCGGCCGCATGTCCAGGATGACGACGTCCCTGGCCAGCTTCTCCTGCGTGAGGCCGGCGATCCGGCGTGCTTGCTCGAGTGGCGTCAGTCGGTCAGATCTCCGCGTCGGTCGATCGGGCCAGTCTACCGGCGGTAGAGGCCCCGTCCCGCGATTTCGCCCGCCACCGCCGCGGGAACGAGGCCGTCGACCGACTCCCCACGCCCGACCCGTTCCCTGATCTCGCTCGAGGAAACGGGCACCGGTTCGATCTCGAAGAAGAGGACCCGCTCGGGCCGGCCGAGCGTCGCCAGCACCTCCTCGAGGCGCTCGCGCGGGTAGCCGGGACGGCTCGCGACACCGAGCCGCGCGAGCTCGAGCACGCCCTCAGGCTCCTTCCAGTCCAGGAAGTCGGCGAACTCGTCCGCGCCGACCAGGAACACCGGGTCGTCCCACCGCCCCTCGCGCAGCATGTCGACCGTGCGTGCATGCCGGTCGAGCTCGACGTCGCGGCCCGGAAACGCCGCTCGCGCGAGGGCCAGCCGCGTCTCCGCCGGGCAGTGCACGTCCTTGTGGCCCGGATCGGCGACGACGACGACCACGACGTGCTCGAGGCCGAGCTGGCGCTCGGCCGCATCTGCGAGAGCGATGTGACCGATGTGCGGCGGGTCGAAGGCGCCGCCGAGCAGGCCGATCAATCGAGCACCAGCGTCTCGTTCCCGACCTCGACCTCGGCGCCCTTGCGAGCTCCGGCCGCGCGCAGCGCCGCCTCGAGCTCGTCGTCCGGCGGCCGGTCGCCGAGGATCCGGAACCCGCGGTCGGTGCGCAGGATCCGGAACGTCGCCGTCCGCGGCTGCGGCCGGTAGACGAGGAAGTCCGCGAGCCCCTCCGGATCGACCTGCGGCGGTGGCGCCGGCGGGCAGAGCTCGAAGAGCTTGCGCTTGAGCTCCGCGACGCCCGACCCCGTTGCGGCGGAGACGGCGAAGACGCCCTCGATCCGCTCGTCGTCGAGGGCGAGGCTCGGGGGCGAGGCGAGCAGATCGACCTTGTTCAGCACGACTGCCTGCCGCCGCTCGTCGAGCCCGGCGCCGTACGCCGCCAGCTCGTGGTCGATCTGGCGGAACTGCTCGGCGGGGTCGGCGGCCGCGGTGTCGATCACGTGCACGAGCAGGCGCGCTCGCTCGAGGTGCGCGAGGAACTCGTGACCGAGGCCGACACCCCGGCTCGCCCCCTCGATCAGCCCGGGCACGTCTGCGACCGTCAGCTGCCGCCCGTCGGGGGAGTCGACCGTTCCCAGCACGGGCTGCAGCGTCGTGAACGGGTAGTCCGCGACCTTCGGCCGCGCGTTCGAGATCCGCCGGAGGAGCGACGACTTCCCTGCGTTCGGCAGTCCGACCAGCGCCGCGTCGACGACGAGCTTCAGCCGGAGGTCGAGCTCTGCCTCCTCGCCGGGCAAGCCCGTCTCCGCGTACCGCGGTGCCTGCCGGGTCGGAGTCGCGAAGTGGCGGTTGCCGCGTCCGCCCGCACCTCCACGGGCGACGACCGCGCGTGCGTCAGGCGCGGCCAGGTCGGCGACTGCCTGCCCGTCGCTCTCCAGCACCTGCGTGCCGACCGGCACGTGCAGCTCGACGTCCGCGCCCCTGGCGCCGTGCTTTCCCGCCCCACGGCCCGGCTCCCCGCGTGCCGCCTTGAAGAGTCGCTTCGAACGGAAGGAGGAAAGGTCGCGGAGGTCCGGGTCCGCGACGAGAACGACGTCGCCGCCGCGACCGCCGTCGCCGCCGTCGGGGCCGCCCTTGGGAACATGCTTCTCCCGGCGAAAGCTGAGGCCGCCGTCGCCCCCACGCCCGGCCTGCACCTCGATGCGGGCCCGATCGTGGAACACGATGGGTCAGACGACCGAGATCGTGCGCCGGTCGCCGCTCGCGCGGAACTCGACCCGCCCGTCCTGCGTCGCGAAGATCGTGTCGTCGCGGCCGATGCCGGCACCGGCGCCGGGGCGGAAGCGCGTACCGCGCTGCCGGACCAGGATCATCCCGGCCTTCACGTCCTGGCCGGCGAAGATCTTCACGCCGAGCATCTTGGGGTTCGAGTCGCGTCCGTTGCGCGAGGAACCGAGTCCCTTCTTGTGAGCCATTTTCTACTCCGCTTCCTTCTTCGCAGCCGGCTTGCGCGCCGGCGTCTCCTTGGGCTTCGCCTCGGCCTTCGGCGTCTCCTCCGCCTCCTCGGCCTTCGGCTTCGCCGTGCTGCGGCTCGCCTTCTTGCCGATCGTCTCGATCTGAACCTGCGAGAGGCGGGCGCGGAAACCGGTGTGGCGCTTGTAGCCGGTGCGCTTCTTGTACTTGCCGATCAGGATCTTCTCGCCGAGGACGTGACCGACGACCCGCGCGGTCACGTTCACGCCCTTGGGCGCGAGGTCGACGTCGCCGTCGCCGCCGACGAGCAGCACCTCGGGGTGGAAGGTCTTGTTCTCCTCGACGGCGAGGCGGTCCACGAGGAGCTTCTCGCCCTCCTGGACGCGGTACTGCTTGCCACCGAGCTTGACGATCGCGTACGTCATAGGAAACGCGGGCAGCGCCCGCGGACGGAAAATCTTAGCCGAACGGTCTAGCCTTCGTCCGCCGGCGCCGCCTCGGCGGTCGCGGCGGCCGGCTTCCGGCGACGCCGGCCGCCGCGAGAGCCGCGCCTCGTCTTCTTCTTCGGCGCCGGC
>DATENZ010000080.1:0-24001 GCA_035274625.1 Gaiellaceae bacterium | reverse complement strand
CGCGGGGGGAGAGGCTCGCGATCCGCCCGGGGCCGTCGAGCGAGACGGCGAGGCCGCGCAGCGAGGGCCGCAGGCGGAGGACGGCGGCGTCGAGCCCGGGCCGCCGCACGGTGCGGGAGCCGACGAGGTGGTCGTACCGTTCGTAGATCCAGGCCCGGCTGCGGATGTTCGGCGAGCCGAGCAGGACGAGCAGCGCCTGCTCGAAGGGGGGGTGAGCCTGCGGCGGGAGGTCCGGCACGATCAGGCGTGGGACCGGCTGGACGCGGTAGCGAGGCGCCTCGTCGGTGAGCAGGGCGGCCGGGATCTCCGCCAGCGCCTCGTCGTCGTGGTAGGCGCGGAGCTCGCCGGTTTCGGTGACGACCCCGATCTGCGTGCAGTTCAGCTCCCAGCGCGCGCAGACGTCCTGGACCGCCGGCAGGAAGTCGTGGCGGACGACCGCGACCATCCGCTCCTGGCTCTCGGAGATCATGATCTCCCAGGGCTCGAGCTCCTCGCGGAGCGGGACCCGGTCGAGGTGGACGTCGACTCCCGCTCCGTCGCGGGCCATCTCGGCGAGCGCGGAGGCGAGGCCGGCGGCGCCGCAGTCCTGCAGCGACTCGACGAGCCCACGCTCGACGAGCTCGACCGAGACCTCGATCAGCCGCTTGCCCGTGAACGGGTCCCCGATCTGCACCGAGGGCCGCTTCTCGTCGGAGCCCTCGCCGAGCTCCTGACTCGCGAGGACGCTCGCGCCGCCGATGCCGTCGCGACCGGTCGTGGCGCCGTAGAGCACGATCAGGTGGCCGGGCGTCTGCGCCTTCGCGCGCGTGACGCGGTCGCTCGGCAGCAGCCCGACGCACATCGCGTTGACGAGGCAGTTGTCCGCGTACGTCGGGTCGAAGACGGCCTCGCCGCCGACGGTTGCAACGCCAACGGAGTTGCCGTACCCGCCGATGCCGGCCACGGCCCGGTCGAAGGAGTGGCCGGGCTCGCCGAACCGGAGCCCGTCGAGCAGCGCGACCGGGCGCGCGCCCATCGCGACGATGTCGCGGAGGATCCCGCCGACGCCCGTCGCCGCGCCCTGGAACGGCTCGACCGCCGAGGGGTGGTTGTGGCTCTCGACCTTGAACGCGACCGCCTCGCCGTCGCCGAGGTCGAGCACGCCGGCGTTCTCACCGGGGCCTTGCAGCACGCGCTCGCCCGTGGACGGGAGCCGCTTGAGCAGCAGCGCCGAGTGTTTGTAGCCGCAGTGCTCCGACCAGAGCAGCGAGAAGACGGCGAGCTCGAAGTGGTTCGGCTCCCGGTCGAGCAGCTCGTGAATACGCTCGAACTCCCAGTCGGTCAGACCGAGGGACCGGTGGAGCGGCTGAGTCGCGACCTGCGACAGAGGCTGCATGGTAGCCCGCGCGGCCGACGCCTCCCGGGCGGTGCGCGGCCTATGCGCTGCCGGAGATGGCCGTTAGTGTGGCGAAGCACACGAGGGACGAGAGGCAATGAACCGAAGGCTCGCCGTGACCGGGACGCTGGCGGCTGCGTGCGCGATCGCGGCGGCGCTCGTCGGTGTGTCTGCCGCCTCGGGCCCCGCGGCCAGCGCGCCGAGACTCGACGAGGGGTGGACGGTGCCGGGCGAGTTGCTCGTGCGCTTCCGCGGCGGTGCATCGAGGCAGCGCATCGCGGCCGTCAACGACGGCGTCGGCGCAGACGTGTTGCAGAGCTTTCAGATCGTCCCCAACCTCAAGCTCGTGCGCTTCGCCGACGCCGGCCGGACCGCCGCCGCGCTCGCCGCCTACCAGGCCGATCCCGACGTCCTGTATGCGCAGCCGAACTTCGTCTACCGCATCTCGAAGACACCCGACGACCCGTTCTATCCGCAGATGTGGAACCTGAAGAACACGGGCCAGACCGGCGGCACGAAGGACGCGGACATCGACGCGCCCGAGGCGTGGAACACGACGACGGGCTCGAGCTCGGTCGCGGTCATCGACATCGACACCGGCATCGACTACAACCACCAGGACCTGGCGGCGAACGCGCGCCCGAACACTGCGGAGTGCAACGGGACAGCACTCGTAGACGACGACGGCAACGGCTACGCCGACGACTGCCACGGGATCGACACGATCGCCCACGACAGCGACCCGCTGGACGACAACGGGCACGGGACGCACACGGCCGGCACGATCGGCGCGATCGGCGACAACGGCGTCGGCGTGACCGGGATCAACTGGAACGTGACGATCATCGCCTGCAAATCGCACGACTCGGCCGGTAACGGCACGAGCGCGTCGATCATCGAGTGCTACCAGTACGCGGAGATCGAGCAGGCCCACGGCCTGGACGTCGTCACCTCGAACAACTCGTACGGCGGCTGCCCAGAGGCATGCGGCTACGACCAGGCGACCTACGACGCGATCGAGAGCAACATGGAGAAGGGGATCCTCTTCGTCGCGTCCGCGGGGAACGCGAGCAGCGACAACGACAGCGCGCCGTCGTATCCGGCGACGTACTTCGTGCCGAACGTGATCTCGGTCGCCGCGACCAACGACGACGACCACCGCGCCGGGTTCTCGAACATCGGCGACCGCACCGTCATGCTCGGCGCGCCGGGTGTCGGCGTGAAGAGCACGACACCGAACAACACGTACTCGAACCTCTCCGGCACCTCGATGGCAAGCCCGCACGTGGCCGGCGTCGCCGCGCTCCTGAAGGCGAGCAACGCGAGCCTCGACTGGCGCGCCATCAGGAACCTCATCCTCGCCAGCGGCGACGCGAAGGCGTCGCTCTCGGGCGCGACCTTGACGGGCAAGCGCCTGAACGCGAAGACCGCCGTCACCTGCGTTCGCAAGTCCCAGTTCGGCGTGCTGCGACCGCTCGACACGCAGAGCGGGCAGCCGATCCTGATCGCCGCGCTGAACGTCAAGTGCGCGAAGCCGATCGCCAAGCCGCTGAAGGTGAAGATCACCCCGGGCGGGACCATGCTCACCCTGCTCGACGACGGCGCCGCGCCCGACATCGCGGCAGGCGACGGCATCTACTCGGTCAACTGGTCACCGAGCCCGTGCGTGCCGGGGACGTACAAGTTCACGTTCTCGAACGGGAAGTCGGCGCAGTCGAACATCACCTGCTGAGCGTCGCCCAGAGGCGGAAGGTCGCCGGCTCGCCCCGCGTTACCCTGGGTAGGTGACTCGGGCGTACACGCCTCTGCTGCTGGTCCTGGCCGCGATCTGGGGTGCTTCGTACCTGTGCATCAAGGTCGGCGTGCGGGACTTCGAGCCGACGGTCTTCATGACCCTGCGCCTCTTGATCGGCGGCCTGCTCCTGCTGGCGTTCCTGTCGGCGCGGGAGGGTGGGCGCGAGGCGCTCGTCCAGATCGGCCGGACCTGGCGCCCGGGACTGGTGTTCGGCGTGATCAACGGCGCCTTCCCGTTCACGTTGATCGCCTGGGGCGAGACGCACATCGACTCGGGCGTCGCGGCCGTCGCGAACTCGTCGGTGCCGATCTTCGTCGCGCTGCTCGCGGTCAAGTTCAGGCCGAGCGAGCGCTCGACGGGCCTGAAGGCCGTCGGCATCTGCGTCGGCCTCGCCGGCGTCGCCGTGCTTGCCGGGGTGCATCCGGAGGGCGGCGGCTGGGCTGTCCTCGGCACGCTGGCCATCGTCCTCGCATCGGTCTCGTACGCGGCCGGCGGGCTGTACGGCCAGCACGCGCTCGGCCGCGCGGCCGGCCCGGTGCTCGCGACCGGCTCGATGCTGTACGGCAGCCTCGTGCTCCTGCCGTTCGCGCTGTTCCAGCTTCCCGACCACGCGCCGGGCTGGAAGCCGGTCGCCGCGCTGCTCGTGCTCGGCGTCGGCGGGACGGCGATCGCCCAGCTGATCCTCTTCCGCATGCTGCGCCTCTTCGGCGCCGCCCGGCTCTCGATGGTCACGTACCTGTTGCCCGTCTTCGCGCTCGCCTACGGCGCGCTGATCCTCGACGAGCCGCTGCGCGCCTCGGCGCTCGGCGGGTTGGCGTTGATCCTCGGCGGCGTCGCTCTCGGCTCCGGCCTCTGGCGTCCGACGAGCCGCACGGTCGTCGAGCCCGTGCGATGAAGGTTCGCCGGGCGGAGGCGGCGGACGTGGACTTCCTCGTCGAGCTCCTCAACCACGAGGACGTCGAGCCGTACCTGGCGGCGTCGCGCGCTCGGGATCGCGAGGCGGTGTCGGCGGCGGTCGAGCGATCGCAGGCTGAGCCCGAGGACGCAGGCGTCTTCGTGATCGAGCTCGAGGGCGAGCCCGCCGGAACGATGGAGTTCGAACGCTCGAACCGCCGCAGCCGGATCGCCCGGCTCGGCGGGCTCGCCGTCCATCCGGATTTCCGGGGGCGCAATCTCTCCGACGAGGCCGCCCGGCTCTTCCAGCGGCACCTGCTGCACGAGCTGGGGTTCCATCGACTCGAGCTCGAGATCTACGGCTTCAACGATCGCGCGATGCGCCACGCGGAACGCTCCGGCTTCGTTCGCGAGGGCGTGAAGAGAAAGGCCTACTGGCGGCACGGGGAGTGGGTGGACGGCGTGCTGTACGGGCTGCTCGCCGAGGACCTCGCCGCGGAGTGATCTCGGCGCGCCGGGCCGCGGGAGCCGCGCTCGTCGTGCTCGCCCTCGCGGGCTGCGGCAACACCGACCAGCAAACGAGGATCGAGCGGAGCCTGCGCGGACACCTCGCGGAGCGCAGCCTGCCCGCGAAGTCGGTGCACTGCGTGCCGTCGGCGTGGCCGACCTACCGCTGCAACGTGAACTTCGGCGATCCGCACGTGCAGATCTACTGCGCCGAGCTCGTCGACGGTGTGCTGCGCGCCGCCGAGTGGCGGCAGGCGGTGCAGGGACGGCTCGACCGCGGCGCCGCCGCGCGCGAGTGCGCTCGGTGGCTCGATGTCAGGCGTTCTCGGTGAGGCGCGCCGCCGCCAGCGCGAGCACCTGAGCAACCGCCAGGGCCGCGGCCTCGCCGTCCGCAGACGCGAACTGCTCCGCGCCTTCGTCGCTGTGGAAGGCCCAGCCGCCCTCGCGGCCGATGCCGATCAGGGCGGCTGGAGCGCGGCGCGAGATGTTGCCGAAGTCGGTTGCGAACGGAAGCCGCGGCGGGTCGGCGACGAAGTTGCGGCCGGCGGCGTCCATCGCCGCCGCCACCGCCGCCCGTGCGTGCTCGTCGGGCCGGATCCCCTCGACCGTCGGGCCCGACCGCCACTCCGCGTCCGGCAGAACCCCACGCAGCGCAGAGCACCGCTCCTCGAGCTCGTCGGGCGTGTCGGCGAAGACGAGGACGCGTGCCGAGCAGGCGAGGCCCGTACCTTCCTCGACGTCACCGTCGAGCTCGAGATGCTCGACCATTACGTCGACGGCGTTCGCGCCGATCAGTGCGGCGGCCGCGCGGAGCGGCGGCTCGGGATCACCGGTGAGCGAGCGGGAGCCCGAGACGGTGGCGAACTCGCGCCTCATCCAGCGCGACTCGAGGGAGACCGTGTCGATGAACTCCGGGTGCGCGTAGAGGGCGGCGTCGACGTCGTCCCAGATCCCGCCCTGCGCCGAGAGGAGCTTGCCGCCGCCGTGCAGCGCGCTGCCGGGCGCGTGGATCTCGTCCGACGGGCAGCCGTAGACCCGCACCTCGCCGGCGAGATCGTCGCGAAGCGATGCGAGTCCGGTCGCAGCCGCCGTCACCCCGCCCGAGATCGGGCCGTGCCCGCAGGAGTGCACCGCTTCCATCTCCCCGTTCGGGCGCACGGCGGGCACCGCGTCGTAGAGGCAGACGAGGCCGACCGTGCGGCCCGGCCGGCTGCCCGCGAGCCTGGCGACGAATGCGGTCTCCATCCCGGCGACGCCTCGCTCGAGGGTGAAGCCGGCCTGCTCGAGCACACCGGCGACGTGCGCGGAGCATTCGCGCTCCTCGTGCCCCAGCTCCGGGTGCGCATGCACGAAGCGCATCACCCCGAGCGCGCCGGGCATAGCGCGGCCGACGGCGGCGAGGAGGTCGTGGTCGGCGATCACGCCAGCGCCTCCATCAGCGCGCGTTCGACGAGCACGCGGACGAGGTTCTCCTTGTACTCGACCGAGCCGTTCGCGTCCTCGACGGCACCCGCGACGCCGGCCGCAGCTTCAGCAGCGGCCGTGACAGGCTGACCGCTCGCGAGCAGCCGTTCCGCCTCGGTAGCCCGCACCGGCACCACGCCCACCGACCCGACCGCGATCCGCGCGTCGGCGACGCCGCCATTCTCGGAGCGTACGGCGCACGTCACGGTCACGGCGGGCCGCTCGTGGAAGCGGAGCTTGCGGTGGACGATTCTCGTGCCCTCCGGCGGCACCGGCACGCGGACGGCCGTCAGCAGCTCGCCGGGCTGGAGCGCCGTCTGGTAGGCCCCGACGGTGAACTCGCCGATCGGCACGCGCCGCGGCGGACCGCTGCCGCGCCTGCACTCGACCTCCGCGTCCAGCGCCAGCAGGAACGTCGCCGGGTCGGAGTGAGGGTCGGAGAAGCAGAGGTTCCCGCCGAGCGTGCCCACGGTCCGCACGCGGATGTTCGCGACGCCGCGCTCCATCGCCGCCAGGGCCGGGAGGCGCTCGAGCACGAGGCGGTCGCGCTCCACCTCTCGGTGCGTCGCCGCCGCGCCGATCACGAGCGTGCCGTTGTCGGCGCGGAGGCCGCGCAGCTCCTCGATCCCCTTCAGGTCGACGAGCTGGCCGAACGAGGCGAAGCCGAGCTTCAGCAGCAGCAGGAGCTCCGTGCCGCCGCAGTAGAGCGCGGCGTCGTCGCCGTACCGCTCGAGCAGCTGCGTCGCCTCTTCCAGCGACTGCGGGCGGTGCAGGTCGAACGGCGGAAGCGTCAAGCGGCAGGCTCCACGGCGGCTTCGCGGGCGGACAACACCTCGAGCGCGGTCTCCAGTCCGGCGCCGACGTCGACCGACACGCCGAGATCCGCCAGCGTCCGGCCGAGCGCGCCGAGCCCGACGACCGGCCAGAGCGAACGTGCGGTCGGGCCCATGTGGCCGATGCGGACGAGATTTCCGGCGCCCTGGCCCGAGGAGATCATCACGCCGTAGCGCTCGCGGCAGTGGTCGCGCACCTGCGTGTCGGTGAGCCCATCGGGCACCGCGATCGCAGTCACGCACGCGGCCGTGATCTCCTCGCTGCGCGGCCACAGGTCGAGGCCCATCGCCTTCACGCCGGCGCGGCAGGACCGAGCCGCGAGATCGTGCTGCGCGATCGCGGCGTCGAGTCCCCACTCGAGCATCTCGTCGCAGCACGCCTCGATCCCGTGCATCTCGGAGACGGACGGGGTGAACGGGAACTTCCCGTTTTCGAGCCACTGCTCTTTCCAGTCGAGCATCGACAGCGAGGACGCGCGCGGGGCGGACGGATTCGCCTGAATCCTCTCCCACGCCCGGTCACTGACGGCCATTAGCGAGATCCCGGGCGGCCCGCCGAGGCACTTCTGCGCGGCGGCAACCGAGATGTCGACCTCCCACTCGTCGTTGCGGTACTCGATCCCGCCGAGCGAAGACACGCAGTCGACGAGCGTGAGGGCGTCGTGTGCCCGCGCCATCGGCCCGATCGCGGCGAGGTCGTGCATCGTCCCCGACGGCGTTTCCGAGTGGACGAGCGCGACGAGCTCGATCTCGGCGTGCTCGTCGAGGTAGCGCTCGACGTCGGCCGGGTCGACCGAGTCGTTGTACGCGACCTCGAGCTCGTGCACCTCGGCGCCGAAGTCCTTCAGCCAGTAGCTCATCCCCTTGCCGAAGACGCCGGAGACGAGGTTCAGCACCGGCATCCCGGGCCGGACGAGCGACCGCGCCGCCGCCTCCAGGCCGAGGACCGCCTCGCCCTGCATGAGCAGGACGTCGTTCTTCGTCAGGAAGAGCTCGGCGACCTTGCGCTCGGTGCGCCGGAACCCGTCGAGGAAGTCGGGGTCGTAGTGGTAGGTGATCGGCGAGCCGAGCGCCGCGAGCACGCGCGGCCAGACGACTGTCGGGCCGGCGCTGAGCGTGAAGTCGGGCAGGTTCATCGACGAACTCCTTTCCTAGCGCGCGCCGCGCACGTAGGGAAGCGCAAGCGCAGCAGGCAGGTAGGCCCGCCGCCCGAAGACGACGAGCACGAGCAGGACGAGTAGGAACGGCAGCATGAAGACGAAGTCGGTGGAGATGTTGATGTTGTTGATCTGGAGCCAGTCGGCGAGCGAGAGGGAGACGCCGAACAGCACCGATCCGGTCACCGCCCACATCGGCCGGCCGCGGGCGAGCATCGCCAGCACGATCGCGATGAACCCCCGGCCGCCGACGACCGTGTCCTGGAACAGCCCGGCGCTGACGATCGAGAGGTAAGCGCCGCCGAGCCCGGCCATCGCGCCCGCGAAGAGCGTCCCGGCGGCGCGGGTCGCGGTGACGCTGACTCCGGCTGCGTCGAGAGCGGCGGGCTTGTCGCCGGCCGCCCGGATGTTCAGCCCGAGGTGCGTCCTATGGAGGATCCACGCGACGACCGCGACGAGCACGAGCCCGAGGTAGACGACGAGCGGCTGGCTGAACAGGCTTCCATCCGATGTATCCCTGCCGCCGACGACCGGGATGTCGGACAGACCGGGGATCGAGAGGCGGTCGGCGGAGCCGAGGGTCGGGCGGCTCTCGGCGAACTCGGCGTCGAAGATCAGGGCCGTCGCGCCCTCGCAGGCGAGCGTGATCGCGATCCCGACGACGATCTGGTCGAGGCCCCACGTGACGCAGAACAGGACCATGATCAGCGCCACCGCGGCGCCGGCCGCCATCCCGCCGCCGAAGCCGTACCACTCGTTGCCGCCGTAGTACGCGGCGACGAAGCCCGCGTACGCGCCCATCAGCATCATCCCCTCCAGGCCGATGTTCAGGACGCCGCTCCGCTGCGAGACGAGCTCGCCGAGCGAGGCGAACAGCAGCGGAACGCCCGCGATGAGCGCGCCGCCGAGCAGGGCGGCGAGCGAGCCCTCGGAGAAGACGCTGGCGAGGACGATCACGCCCGCGCCACCGCCCGGCGCCGGCGCGCGGCGACGCCCGGCAGGTAGCTGCCGCCGAGCTCGCGGCGGCGCGCGAGCCACTCGCTCAGCGCCATGTACAGGAGGGTGAGCCCGACGAGGAGCAGCGTGAACCGCGGCGTCAGGTTCGCGTTCTGCGCCGCGTAGTCACCACCGATCGAGACGGCGGCGAGCAGGAACACGTACGGGACGACGCCGATCGGGTGCAGCCGGGCGAGGAAGACGAGTGGGACGACCCAGAGGCCGAACGCGGGGTTGTAGTCCGCGCGCTGGTAGCCCCAGATCCCGAGGATCTCGGCGGCGGCGGCCAGGCCGACGAAGAGGCCGGAGATCAGGAACGAGCCGATGATCAGCCGGGGCACGTCCAGCCCCATGTGCCGGGCCGCGCGGACCGACGCGCCGAGCACCTGCAACCGCAGCCCGAACGAGGTCCGGCTCATCAGGAACCAGACGAGGAGCGCCGCGAAGGCGGCGACGAAGATCCCGACATGGATCCGCGTGCCCGGAATCGACGGCAGGAGCGCGCGGAAATCGAGCGTGCGCGTCTGGGGCGTCGTCGTCGTCGGATCCTGGAACGGGCCCTTCACGAGGACCTGCGCGAGGTTGATCCCGATAAAGGTCATCATCAGCGTCGTGATGATCTCGTTGAGCTCGTAGCGGGCCTTCAGCACGGCCGGCACAATCGTCCAGGCGGCGCCGACCGCCCCGGCGAGCAGGAACATCACGATCAGGTTGAGCGTGTTCGGCAAGTGGTGCTCGAGCAGCGGCGCCGTCCCCGAGACGATCGCGCCGGCGAAGAGGAACTGGCCGTCCATGCCGAGGTTCCAGATCCCGGCACGGAAGACGACGATCAGCCCGACCGCCATCAGCAGCAGCGGGGCCATCCGCATCACCGAGTCCTGCCAGGCCCCGAACTGGATGCCGCCGGAGTAGATGTCCTTGTAGTACTGGATCGGGTCGACCCCGATCGCGACGAGCACGATCGCCCCCGTCCCGACCGCCAGGACGAGCGGGAGCACCGAGCGGAGCAGGAAGTCCGCGCCGACGCCGAGCTGGCGCGCCCGCGGCTCGGCGAGCGCGGCGGTCGGGCTGGACTGGATCTCCGCGGCGGCGGTGGTCGTCTCCGTCATGCCGCGATCCTCCCGACCATCAGCTCCGCCACCTGCCCCGCCGCCGCCGGACCGTTCTCGACCACGCCCGTCAGGCGCCCGCGCGAGAGCACCGCGATCCGGTCGCAGAGGTCGAGCAGCTCCTCGAGGTCGGTCGAGATCACGACAGAGGTGACGCCCTCTTCGGCCTGCAGTCGGATCCGCTCGCGCACTGCCTGCGTCGTCTTGATGTCGAGCCCGTACGTCGGCTTGTTGTAGACGGCCAGCTTCGGGTCGAACGAGAGCTCGCGCGCGAGCACGACCTTCTGCGTGTTCCCGCCCGAGAGGGTCCCGATCCGGGTTCCCGGGCCGCCCGCCTTGATCTCGTACTCGTCGATCAGCCGGCGACCGGTCGCCTCGATCTCCCCGTGGCGGATCCGGCCGCGCTGCCAGAACGGCGGGTGTCCGATCTGCTTCAGGACGAGGTTCAGCCCCACCGACAGCGCCGAGACGGTGCCCTCGCCGAGGCGATCGTCGGTGACGTAGCGCAGCCCGAGCTTCTCGCGCTGGGCGACCTTCAACCTCCCGATCGACAACCCGCCGAAGAGAATCTCGCCGGCCGCGAGCGGCCGCTGTCCGGCGATCACCTCCGCCAGCTCGCGCTGCCCGTTTCCGTCGACGCCGGCGATCCCGAAGATCTCCCCGGGTCGGATCTCGAGGGACACGTCGTGGAGGCCGATCTCGCCCGGCTGCGGCGCGACGCTCACACGGTCGAGCTCGAGCTGCGGGTCGGCCGGAAGCGACCGCCGCGTCCGCCGGCCCTCGACCTGCTCCTGGAGCTCGGCGACCTCTTCGGCCTCGTCGGCGTCGCCGCGGAACATCAGGTTGACGATCCGCTCGTGCAACTCCTCGCTACCGGCTGCGCGCAGCTCCTCGGGCTCAATCGCCCCGACGAGGCGGCCGCCGCGGAGTACCGACACGCGGTCGCCCATCGCGATCGTCTCGTGCAGCTTGTGGGTGATGAAGACGACCGCCAGGCCCTGCGCCTTCAGGCGGACGAGCACCTTGGCGAGCTCCTCGACGCCCTGCGGCGTCAGCATCGAGGTCGGCTCGTCGAGGATCAGCACCCGCGAGCCGCGCCAGAGCGCCTTGATGATCTCGATCTGCTGCTGCTGGCCGAGCGACAGCGCGCCGGTCGTCGCGCCCGGGTCGATGTCGACGCCGAGGGCGCCTGCGAGCTCGGCGAGGCGCTCCCGCGAGCGCCGCGCGTTCAGCCGCACGCCGTCGCCCGTCCCGAGCATCAGATTCTCGAGCACCGTCAGCGTCGGGACGAGCGTCGTGTGCTGGTAGACCATCGCGATCCCGAGCTCGAGGGCCCGGCGCGGCGACGAGATCTCGACCTCCCGGCCGTCGATCCGGATCGCGCCCTCGTCGGGGCGCACCATCCCGGAGAGGATGCTCATCAACGTCGACTTCCCGGCGCCGTTCTCACCGAGCAGGCAATGCACCTCGCCGCGGCGTACGGCGAGCGAGATGCGGTCGTTCGCAAGGACGCCCGGGAACGACTTCGTGATCCCGATCAGCTCCACGGCTGCCGTCTGCTGCTGGGGCTCGAGTGTGGTCGCCATAGTCGAGCGGGTCGCCTGGTGGGGCGGCTTGCGCCGCCCCACCTAGCCCTAGCGCGCGGGCGCGAGCCTGCGCGCTAGCACTTGCAGTACTTCTTGACGGCCGCCTCGGTCGCAGTCGAGACGACCTTGATCGAGCCGTTTCCAACCTTCGTCTGCGCCGTCTTCACCTTCGCCCAGGCGGAGGCGGGCGCCTTGTTCGTCTTCAGCAGGGACAGGCCGTTCTTCGCACCGAGGACGTACGTCTTGCCGAACGTGCCGGCGTTCGCGTCCTTGATCGCCTGCGTGTAGATCGGCGTGAAGTCCCACAGTTCCGAGCTGAGCAGGACGCCCTTCTTGTCGATCTTCGTCTTGTTCCCGATCACGTCGATGAAGTAGACCTTCGACGCGCCCGACGGCGCCTTCGCCGTCTCGACCGCCTGCATCATCCCGAAGGACGCGCCGTCGCCCATCCCGAAGACGATGTCCGCGCCCGCGGCGATCACCTGCTGCGTGATCCGCTTTCCGCCGGCGGCATCCGCGTACTGGGCCTGGCCGATCCGGCCGTAGCGGAACTTGATGCTCTTGTCGACCGAGCGGGCGCCCTGGACGAACCCGCCGGCCTGCTTGAACCAGTTCTCGTCGCTCGCCGAGACGACGATGCCGAGGGTCTTCGTCTGCGTCACCTGTGCGGCAAGGACGCCCGCCAGGTACGCGCCCTCCTGAGCTGCGGTGATCACGTTCGAGACGAGCCCCGGCGTGCTGCCCTTCGCGTCCCACACGACGACCGGCACCTTGAACTGCTGCGCGACCTTCGGCGCCACGGTGTTGTAGCCGGACGCGTGGGCGATGATCAGGTCGGCGCCGCGCTGCGCGAGCCGGCGAAGCGAGGGCTCGACGTTCTCGTACCCGATCCCGGTCGCGGCCTGGATCTTGGCGCCCGTTGCTTTCGCCGCGGCCTGGGCACCCAGGTAGCCCTGCTGGTTCCAGCCGTAGTCGTTCGGCTTCTCGGGCGAGGCGAACCCGACCGTGCTCACCTTCGCCCGCGGCGCCGCGCCCACGCTCGTGGCGACAAGGGCGGCGACCGCAACGAGCAGGGAGGCAGTGAGCCACCCTAGCTTGAGACCTCTACGCATCCTTCCCCTCCTTCTCCGTTGTCCTGCACTCTCTAGGCGCCAGTATCCACCGCTCGGGCGGCTCCGGCATCCCCGACTCCCACCGGCTCTTCCCCGAGGAAGAGCGCGCGGCCGTTGGTACGTAGGACGCGCTCGAGCAGATCCGGTTCGAGCCCGCTCACCTGCACGCGGAGGATCTCGACCGCGGGATGGTGGAACGGCGCGTCCGACCCGTACAGCACGCGCTCCGGGCCGACCCGGTCGACTGCGTCCTTGATCTTCGTGTGCATCGGCATCCCGGAGGTCTCGAGGTAGACGTTCGGGTTCCGGGCCGCGATGTCGATCGACGCGTTGATGTAGACGACGTTGCCGTGTCCCATGTGGCCGAAGACGACCGGCACCGCCGGGAACGCCTGGGCGAGCTCCTCGATCGACCACGGCAGCGTGAAGATCGGGTGGCCGCAGTGGATCAGAACCGGCTTGCCGCGATCCTCGATCAGCTCCATCAGCGGATGGACGGCCGGCTCGTTCGGGTGGTAGCCGTCGATCAGCGGATGGAGCTTCAGCCCGAGGAACTTCGGGTGGTCGATGTAGCGCTCGACCTCCTCGACGTACCCGGGCAGCCGCGGGTTCCCCCACACGAGCGCGTATGCCTCCGGGATCGACTCGACCACGGTCCGCACGTACTCGTTGTCCGGATAGAAGACGCAGCAGCCGTCGTACTCGTGCTCGGCGATGATCTGCGAGAGGCCGTCGCGGTCGAGCGAGACGTTGAACATCGGCCCGAAGTCGCCGACGTGCATGTGTGCGTCGAAGATCAACTCGTCACCGGTTGCCCGTGCCGCGCCGCGGTGCTAGGGTCGGCTGTCGACTGTTAACACGCAACGGCGTCGTTTATATCCCTCGCCGAGCCTCGATGCAAATGCCCAACACCGCGCAGGCCGAGTCGCAGCCGTCGACCGGCCTCGCCACCCTCGACCAGCGGACGCTCTGGCAGCGCGTGCACGAGCACCTGCAGGACGAGATCATCTCCGGCCGCCTGTCGCCGGGGACCGAGCTGCAGGAGGTCGCGCTCGCAGAGTCGCTCGGCGTCAGCCGCGGGCCGATCCGCGAGGCGATCGGCCGGCTCGCCGCGGAGGGCCTCGTCACCGTCCGGCCCCGGCGCGGAGCCGTCGTGCGCGCGCTCTCGGCGGAGGAGTTCCTCGAGGCTTACCAGGTGCGCGAGGCGCTCGAGGTGATGGCCGTCCGGCTGGCGGTTCCGAAGCTCACCGCGGACGACCTCGGCGAGCTGCAGCGGCTGATCGACGAGATGAGCGCGCTCGCCGATTCCGGCGAGGTGCAGGGGTTCTTCGACGCGAACGCCGCATTTCACCAGCTGTTCTTCCGTACGGCGGGAAACCGGATGCTGGCTGACCTCTACCGGCAGGTGCGGGCGCAGACCGACCGGCACCGCGTGCGCTCGCTCGAGCTGCGGGGGAACCTGCGACGCTCGATCGGCGAGCACAAGGCGATCCTCCGCGCCGCCCGGAAGGGCGACGTCGAGCGCGCCGCGCATCTCGTCTCCGAGCACATCCGCGTGCCGCAGATCCGGCTCCAGGTGGAGGTCGCGTGAGCGAGCGGCTCGAGTTCGGCGTCAACCTGAACAACCGCGAGCCGCTGATCGCGCCCGATTACGACCTGCAGATGCTGCTCGACCTGTCCGGCGTGGTCGAGGAGCGCGGCTTCGACTCGGTCTGGGTCGGTGACAGCCTGTTCTCGAAGCCGCGGTACGAGCCGATCTCCCTACTCAGCGCCATCTCGCAGCGGACCTCTCGGGTGAAGCTCGGCACCGCGTGCATGGTCTCCTCGACCCGGAACCCGCTCTACCTCGCGCTCGAGTGGGCCACGCTCGACCAGATCTCCGGCGGCCGGACGATCCTCGGGACGGGGATGGGCAACCCGGAGGAGGGCGTGCGCCGGGAGTTCGAGGCGCTCGGCCTCGACTACGCACGGCGCGGCGCGATCTTCGAGGAGGGGCTCGCCGTGCTGCGCGCCCTCTGGACGGAAGGGCGGGTCACCTTCAAGGGCGAGTACTTCGACTACGAGGACGTCTCGTTCTACTCCGGCACCGAGCTCGGTCCGCTCCGGCCGGTGCAGGCGCCGCCGCCGATCTGGGTCGTCTCGAACCCGCGCCTGAAGGGCGACGCGCCGCCCGAGGTGATGCAGCGCCGCCTCGAGGCTGCATGCCGCCGGATCGTCCGGTACGGCGACGGCTGGATGACGTGCTGCCGTGCGCAGCATCCGGAGGAGCTCGTCGAGCAGCTCGGCTGGATCCGCGAGGCGGCCGAGCGCCACGGCGCCGACGACGGGCGGCTGGTGATCTCCTACCAGGTGACGATGAACATCGGCGACTCCGAGCAGGACGCCCATCGGGCGTTCGACGACTACATCTCGAAGTACTACCCCGAGCTGTCGAAGGCGATGGATCTCTCGAACTGGGGCCCCGTCGGCACGCCCGACCAGATCGCCGAGTGGATCCGCACCTTCGCGGACGTCGGTGTCGACCACTTCATCTGCCGCTTCGGCGCCCTCGACCAGTTCGACCAGGTCGAGCGGTTCGCCGCGGAGGTGCTGCCCCGGTTCGTCCCGCAACGAGTGTGAGGTGAGGCGATGGCCGTAGTAACCGCAACCGAGGAGCTGCTGAAGGACGCCGCTCTGATCGTCGACGTCTGCTTCTCCGTCGAGGAGGGCGACGTCGTCACGATCATCTGCGACGACGATCGTCTCGAGGAGGCGCGCGCGGTCGCGGATGTCTGCGTCGAGCGCGGCGCCTGGCCGGTGGTGATGAACAACGAGACGCAGGTGCGGCGCGGCCGGGCGGACGTCCGCTTCCCGATGGCGCCGCCGGAGAACCTTCACCGCGCGATGGTCGGCTCCGACGAGGTGATCATCCTGGCGAATCTCGAGTGGGCGAACCGGTTCGCACACGTCAACGCCGTGCGCGAGACGTGCGAGGCGAACGGGAAGATCGCGTCGATCGAGCCCGGGATGGGCGAGTGGGGCCTGACCCGCGAGGACCTCGAGCGCTCGGCCCAGCGGACGCGCGACGCCGTCGCCGCGCTCGCCGGCAAGAAGCAGTGCCACGTCACGACGCCGCTCGGCACCGACTTCTACGTCTCGATCGAGGGCCGGCCGCCTCTCGAGCTGACGCCCTACAAGGCGCGCGGCCAGATGATGAGCCCGATCCCGCTCTGGACGGAGGTCGCGTTCGCGGCGATCGAGGACTTCACGCACGGCACGGCGGTCGTCGACGGCGTCATGCTCGGCATCGGCCTGGCAGGGCAGGTCGAGGAGCCGATCCGCTGGACGCTCGAGGGCGGCCGCTGCGTGAAGATCGAGGGCGGGGCGGAGGCCGAGAAGCTGCGGAAGGCGATCGACGGCGTCGAGAACGCGACGGTGATCGGCGAGTTCGCGTTCGGGACGAGTGAGAAGGCGCCGTACGGGACGCCGTCGGAGAAGGGGCGCATCGGGACGGTGCACCTGGCGCTCGGCGACAACCACAACGCGTACCCCGGCGGGCAGAACGTCTGCTCGCTCCACCTCGACGGCGTCTTCCTCAACGCGACGCTGCAGATCGTCGACGACGGCACGTACATCCTCAAGGATGGCGAGTGGGCGCTGTAACCGTCGTCGCGCTCGACGACGTCGAGCCGATCGAGCTGCCGCAGGGGAGCTGGTCGCGGATGCTCGTCACCGGCGCTCGGGCCGGGAGCGAGAGCTCGCTCGGCTACTCGGTCTTCACGCCGGGAACCGTGACGGCGCAGGTGCGGCACGAGACCGAGGAGGTGGCGTACGTCGTCGCGGGGAGCGGCGAGGTTCGGCTCGACGACGGCGCCGTGCCGTTCGCGGCCGGGCAGGCGTTGCACATCGAGCCCGGCATCTGGCACGCGGTCGCCAACACCGGCGCCGACGACGTGGTGATGGTCTTCGGCTTCCCGCACCCGGACTACCCCCCGACCGATCGACGGTGAACGCCCCTTGCAACAAATCGCACGCGATTGTTAAGGGGTCTGACCCCTGCCATGCCCGAACGGGCCGAGGGGCACTGCGCGGTGACGCGGTGCACGCGTTAAGGGGTCTGACCCCTGCCATGTCCCCAACGGCCACCGCGCGATGAGCTCGGTCGCGGTTGCGCAGAGCCTGCGCGAGCAGGTGGCCTGGGCCTGCCGGATCCTGGCGGACGAGGGCTACGCCGACCTGACGCTCGGTCACGTCAGCGCGCGCGCCGCCGGGGGCGACCCGGTCCTGATCAAGCGGAAGGGCGTGGCCCTCGACGAGGTCCGGCCCGACGACGTGGTCGAGGTGGACGACGCGACGGCCGAGCTGCACCTCGAGACGGTGCTCCACACAGCGGTCTACGAGCGCCGGCCGGACGTCGGCGCGGTCGTCCACGGCCACCCGCCGTACGCGACCGCGTTCTCCGCCACCGACGCGAAGCTCGAGCTGCTCACCCACGACGCGGTTCTGTTCGCGGACGGCATCTCGTTCTTCGACGAGACGCCCGAGCTGATCACGGAGGAGGAGCAGGGGCGCCTGGTCGCGGAGGCGCTCGGCGACCGGCGCGTCGTCGTCCTGCGCAACCACGGCGTGCTCGTCGCCGACCGCGACGTGCGCTGGGCGGTGCTGTCGGCGGTCACGCTGGAGCGCGCTCTCCGCCTCCAGTCGATCGCGTCCACGCTCGGGCCGCTCCGGCCGATCTCGCAGGAGTGGGCGGAGCGGATGCACGCCGAGAAGTACCAGGACCGCTTCGTCGAGGAGTACTGGCGGGCGTGGATCCGCAAGCTGCGCCGGTCTGGCGCCGACGGCGGCATGCCCACGGCGTGAGACTCGCGTTGACCGTCAACGGCCGCCCGGTCGAGCGCGAGATCGCGCCGCAGACGCTGTTGCTCGACTTCGTCCGCGACGACCTCGGCCTGACAGGTGCGAAGCGCTCGTGCGAGGTGCAGGTCTGCGGGACGTGCACCCTGCTCGTCGACGGCCGCCCGGTCAGCTCGTGCTGCTACCTCGCCGCGGACGCGTCCGGCCACGACGTGCTGACGATCGAAGGGCTGCGCGAACGTCCGGAGTTCGAGCGGCTCGAGCGCGCGTTCCTCGAGCACGCCGCGCTCCAGTGCGGGTTCTGCACGCCCGGGATGCTGCTCACCGTCTCCGCCCTGCTCGCGGACGAAGCGCTGACGAGCGAGGGAGCGATCAAGCACAACCTCGCGGGAAACCTCTGCCGCTGCACCGGGTACCGGGGGATCGTCGAGGCGGTTGCGGATCTGGCGGGAGTCGGCGCGTGACGACGCTCGAGCGGCCGCGGACGGTCGCGCCACAGGTCGGCCGCTCGGCGCCGCGGCGCGACGGCGCGGAGAAGCTCCGCGGCCAGGCCGAGTTCGCGGGCGACATCGTCGTCCCGCACATGCTCCACGGGAAGGTGCTGCGGTCGCCCGTCCCGCACGCGCGGATCGTCTCGCTCGACGCGCGCGCGGCCGAGGCGATGCCCGGCGTCGTCTGCGTCCTGACGAGCAACGACGTCTCCGGCGCCTTCTGGGGCCATGCGATCAAAGACCGGCCGATCGTCGCGGTCGGCAAGGTGCGTTTCGCCGGCGAGCCGGTGGCGGCGGTCGCGGCGGAGGACGAGGCGACGGCGCTCGCGGCGCTCGACGCGATCGAGGTCGAGTACGAGGACCTGCCGGTCGTCGGCACGGTCGAGGACGCGCTCGCGCCGGCGGCCGCGCTCGTGCACGACGGCGACCTGCGGCCGGGGCTCTTCCACGGCCTCGGGGAGCTGCCGCCGCGCGACGGGAACGTCTGTTACCGCTTCCGGATGGACCGTGGCGAGATCGAGGCGGTCTTCGCGCACGCCGACCTCGTCGTCGAGGGCGAGTACAGCTTCCCGGCCGTCTACCAGTACGCGATGGAGACGCACGCCGTGGTCGCTCACGCGCTCGGCGACCAGATCACGGTGTGGGCGTCGTGCCAGCACCCGTTCCTCGTCCGAGCCGAGCTCGCCGCGCTCTTCGACGTCCCGCTCGCCAACGTCCGGGTCGTCGTCCCATACCTCGGCGGCGGCTTCGGCTCGAAGTCGTACACGAAGATGGAGCCCGTCACCGTCGCGCTGGCGCGCAAGGCGGGCAAGCCGGTGCGGATCCAGAACCGGGTCGCGGAGTCGATGGTGACGACGCGCCGGCACGGGATGCGCTGCCGGATGCGCACCGCGATGACGCGCGAGGGCAAGCTGCTCGGGCGCGACGTCGAGTGCTGGTTCGACACCGGCGCCTACGCCGACAACGGTCCTCGCGTGACCGCGACCGGAGCAGACGCGGCGCCCGGGCCGTACCGCTGGGAGGCCTACCGCGTCGACGCCGCGTGCGTCTACACGAACACCGCGCCGTCTGGCTCGTATCGCGCCTTCGGCGCGACGCACCTCCAGTGGATCGGCGAGTCGCAGGTCGACGAGCTCGCCCGGCAAGCGGGGCTCGACCCGCTGGACGCGCGCCGCGCGAGCCTCTGCGTCCCGGGCGAGGAGCTGCGCGCGGGCGGCAAGCCGCTCGACGCCGATCTGATCGGCGACGTCGAGCGCGCCGCGGCGGCGGTCGGCTGGGACGAGCCGAAGTCGGCGAACGTCGGGCGCGGGGTCTCCGTCGGTCTGCTCGCCGCGGGCGCTCACCCCGTCTCGACCGCGGTTGTGCGGCTGGAGGCGGACGGCCGGGTCGTCGTCCTCGTCGGGACGACTGAGGTCGGCCAGGGGGCGCGAACGGCGCTCGCGCAGATCGCGGCGGAGGAGATCGGGGTCGAGGTCGAGCAGGTGACCGTCCGCGGCACCGACACGCGCTACACGCCGTACGACCGCTCGACCGGCGCGAGCCGCTCGACCACGCTCGCGGGGCTTGCGGTGCAGCGCGCGGCGGCGGAGGTGCGCTCGCAGCTCGAGGAGATCGCCGGCGGCGACGAGATCGAGCCGGGAGCGATCCCGGGCCTGATCGCCGGCCGCTTCGGCCTGCACGGCGGCGAGCTGATCGGCCACGGCGAGGTCGCGCCGACCGGCACCGGCTCCTACGCGGAGGGACCTGTCTTCTGGGAGGTGTGCGTCGGCGCCGCCGAGGTGGAGGTCGATCCTGACACCGGCACGGTGCGCGTCAGGAAGACGGCGACGATCGCGGACGTCGGCAAGGCGATCAACCCGCTGCTCGTCGAGCGCCAGGACGAGGGCGGCACGATGCAGGGCCTCGGTAACGCCCTCTTCGAGGAGATGGTGTACGAGGACGGCCTCCTGCTGAACGAGACCCTGCTCGACTACCGCGTGCCGTCGTTCGAGGACTTGCCCGACGAGATGACGTGCATCGTCGTCGAGAACGGCGACGGCCCCGGGCCCTACGGTGCGAAAGGCTGCGGCGAGGGCTCGCTGGCCGCGACGACGGCCGCGATCGTGACCGCGCTCGCGGACGCAGGCGTACCGATGACCGAGCTGCCGCTCACGCCCGAGCGCGTGTGGCGGCGGATCCGACAACTGACAGAGGAGGGTGTATGGCCGAGGTGAAGCGTGCCGCGGTGATCGGAACGGGGACGATGGGCCCCGGGGTCGGCGCCGTGCTCGCGCGGGTCGGGATCGACACCGCGCTCTACGACGTGAGCGCCGACGCGCTCGAGGCGGCGAAGGCGGGCGTGCAGCTCGCGGAGGGCGTGCTCGAGCGGCTCGAGGCCGCGCAGGCGCCGGGCGGGCAGGTGCGGTTCGAGAGCGACCTCGGCGCCGCGCTCGACGGCGTCGACTTCGTGATCGAGGCCGTGCCGGAGAAACTCGAGCTGAAGCACGAGGTCTTCAAGCAGTTCGAGCAGCACGTCGCGCCGGACGCGATCCTCGCCTCCAACACCTCCGGGATCCCGATCACGAAGATCGCCGAGGCGGTCGAGCATCCCGGTCGGGTGGTCGGGATGCACTGGTCGAACCCGCCGCACCTGATCCCGATGATCGAGGTGATCCCGGGCGAGCGGACCGACCGCTCGGCGGTCGACGCGACGAGCGAGCTCGTGCGCCGGATCGGCTACCACCCCGTCGAGGAGCGCGAGGTGCCGGGCTTCGTCGAGAACCGGATCCTGTACGCGATCCTCCGCGAGTGCCTCGACCTCGTCGACCGCGGGATCATCGATCCCGAGGGGCTCGACCTGAATGTGCGCTGGGGGATCGGCTACAAGCTCGCCGTCATCGGTCCGATGGAGCTGCTCGACATGGCCGGACTCGACATCTACAACGCCGTCGGCTCCTACCTGAACCAGGATCTCGCCACCTCCGGCGAGGTGTCGGCGACGATCCGCGACAAGATCGAGCAGGGCCGCCTGGGGATGAAGACCGGTGGCGGGATCTACGACTACACGCCGGAGCAGATCGGCGAGCTGCGGGCGAAGCGAGCCGGGAAGCTCGTCGCGGTGCGGAAGGCGCTCGAGGCGTGAAGGTCTGGCTGCTCGACAACGGCTCGATCGTCCTCGAGCACACGCAGCAGATGTGGAACGTGCCGGGGCCGCAGGTGCGGGTGCCCGTCTACAACGTGCTCGTCGAGCACGACGAGGGGCTCTTCCTCTTCGACACCGGGATGGGCCTCGACCACATGAACCGCGTGCTGCCGTTCGAGCTCCCGGAGCAGACGCCGGAGCAGACGATCCCCGGCCAGCTCCAGGCGTGCGGCTTCGAGCTCGCCGACGTCGGCACGGTCGTCAACTCACACCTGCACATCGACCACTGCGGCGGCAACCAGCTCTTCGCGGGCACCGGCGCGCGGCACGTGATCCATGCGAAGGAGCTGGCGCAGGCGCGGAATCACGAGCCCTTCGAGCATTTCGGCTATTCGGACCACTCGTGGGACTACGACGGCGCGAACCTCGTCCCGGTCACGGGTGACGTGGAGCTCGCGCCGGGCCTGTGGCTCTTCGAGACGCCCGGACACACGGCCGGGCACTACTCGCTGCTCGTCGGCGAGAAGCTCCTCTTCGCCTTCGACGTGAGCTTCACCCCGGCGGCGCTCGAGCGCGAGATCCAATCCGGTTTCCACAACGATCCCGTTGCCGGCGTGCGTTCGATCAGACGGGTGAAGGCGCTCGCCGCCGACCACGGAGCCGACGTCTTCTTCTCGCACGACATGGACGCCTGGCAGGGCTACAAGCACGCGCCCGACCACTACGAGCTCTAGGAGGGACGGATGGCGAAGATGGAGGGGCGGGTTGCGATCGTCACCGGGGCGGCGCAGGGGATCGGGCGGGCAGTCGCCCAGAAGCTCTCGGACGAGGGGGCGACGCTCGTGCTCGCCGACCTGAACGAGGACGGCGTCGAGGGCGTCGCCGCAGACCTCCCGGCGGCGACCGCAGTCCGCGCGGACGTCGGCGACCCGGACGACGTGCAGCGCCTGATCGACACGACCCTCGAGCGGCACGGGAAGGTCGACGCGCTCGCGAACGTCGCGGCGATCGTGCCGTTCACGCCGTGGGACGACGTCACGTTCGAGGAGTGGCGTCGGATCATGTCCACGAACCTCGACGGCACCTACCTGACGAACCGCGCCGTCTACCACCCGATGCGGGAGGCCGGCTACGGCCGCATCGTCAACGTCGCCTCCAACGTCATCCTGGCGGGAACGCCGAACCTCGCGCACTACGTCGCGTCCAAGGGCGGCGTCTGGGCGTTCACGCGGGCGCTCGCGCGCGAGGTCGGCAAGTACGGGATCACCGTCAATTCGGTCGCGCCCGGCCTGACGGAGACCGAAGGCGTGCTGGCGAGCCCGCACGCGGACGCCTTCGAGTTCGTCCAGATGCTCCAGTGCATCCCGCGCCGCGGCGTCGCGTCCGACATCGCGCCGTCGGTCGCGTTCCTGCTCTCCGAGGAGGCGGCCTGGGTGACGGGGCAGCTGCTCGTCGCCGACGCCGGGATGAGCCACAACTAGATGAGGGCGGTCGTTCTTGCCGGGGTCGAGGACGTGCGCGTCGAGCAGGTTCCCGATCCGCGGCTGCTCGAGCCGACGGACGCGGTCGTCGCCGTGCGGGCGGCGGCGATCTGCGGCGCCGACCTCTTCCCGCTGCACGGGATGACGCCCGGGTTCGAGAACGGGACGGTGCTCGGCCACGAGTTCGCAGGGGTCGTGGTCGAGAGGGGCGCGGACGTGCGCGGCGTCGAGGTGGGGCAGCGCGTCGTGAACACGAGCATGGTCGCCGACGGCACGTGCCCCGCCTGCCGGGCAGGCCGGGTGACGCAGTGCTCCGGCCGCGCGCTCTTCGGCTACTCCGGCGTCTACCCGCGCCTCGACGGCGGTCAGGCCGAGCTCGTCCGCGTGCCGCACGCCGACCGCGTGCTCGCGCCGCTGCCGGAGGCGGTGTCGGACGAGGCTGCCGTCTTCCTTTCCGACAACCTGCCGACGGCCTACGACGCGGTCGTCACGCGCGGTGGAGTGCGCGCGGGCGACCTCGTCTGCGTCGTCGGCCTCGGTGCGGTCGGACTGATGGCGGTGATGTGCGCGGTCGACGCAGGCGCACGCGTGCTGGCCGTCGACGGGGTGGAGGCCCGCCGTGCGGCCGCCGAGCGGCTGGGCGCGGAGCCGGTGTCGCCGGAGGACGCCGCGGCCGTGGTCGCGGAGGCGAGCGAGGGCCTCGGCGCGGATGTCGTCGTGGAGGCGGCGGGCTCGCCTGGAGCGCTCGACGCCGCACTGCGGCTCGCGCGCGGTCGCGGCACGGTCTCCGTCGTCGGCGCGCATTTCGAGCCGGACTTCCCGCTCGACAACCACCTGATGTTCGAGCGCGAGCTCACGCTCCGCTTCTCGATCGGCGACGCGGCCGGCCATCGCGACCGGCTGCTCGGCCTGATCGGCGAGGGCCGCCTCGACCCGGCAAGCGTCGTCTCGCACCGGCTGCCGCTCGCGGAGGCGGCGGAGGCCTACCGGCTCTTCGACCAGCGCGAGGCGGTCAAGGTCGTGCTCCACCCGAGCTGATGCGGCTCGAGAACGGATTCGAGGTCGCGGCGTCGCTCGACGAGGCGTGGGCGCTGCTCAACGACGTGCCGCGGATCGTGCCGTGCATCCCCGGCGCGCAGCTCGTCGAGACGCTCGGGGTCGATTCGTGGAAGGCGACGATGCAGGTGAAGCTCGGTCCGATCGGGCTCCAGTTCGTCGTCGACGTGCGCCGCGAGGAGACCGAC
>DATENZ010000079.1:0-10129 GCA_035274625.1 Gaiellaceae bacterium | reverse complement strand
CGATCCGCTCGCGCGCCCAGCGCACGTACTCGACGCCGGCGAGCACGGAGAGGACGGTGCCGTCGGCGACCTCGCCGGCGAGCTCGAGGCCCTTCGGCCCGACCATGCCGAGGTAGATCGGGAGCTCCTCCTCCGGCAGGTGCGTCAGCTGGACGGCGTCGAACGCGAAGAGCCCCTGCTCGGTCAGCTCCTCGCCGCCGAGCAGGCGGCGCAGGCTCGTCGTGCACTCGCGGACGGCCCGCAGGGGCGACCGTGGCTTGAGCCCCATCTGCTGCAGCCAGAACGGCACGCCGAGCCCGATTCCGGGCCAGAACCTGCCCGGGTACAGCCGCGACAGCGTCGCGCACTCCATCGCGAGGAGCGCCGGGTGCCGGGTGACGGCGGAGGCGACGCCGAGCCCGACGGGCAGCTGCTCGGTCGCGCCGAGCGCGGCCGCGATGCCCGCGAACGCACCGGCGAAGAAACAGTCCTCCGAGAACCAGAGCTCGCCGTAGCCGAGCTCCTCCGCCTGCCGCGCGGTCCGCGCGATGTGCTCCGGCCGCATGTGGCTGCCGAGGACGACCCCGACCTGGGCGCGACCTGTGGTGCGAGTGCCGACGACCCCGGCCAGGGGCCAACTCTACAACGGGGAAGGCGGCCGGTTCCGACGCATAGAGTTGGCGCGTGGAGGAGCGGTTCGACCCGTTCGCGGTCGAGATCCTGAAGGACAAGCTGGCCGCGGCGGCGGACGAGATGGGCGTCGTCCTCGCGCGAACGAGCATGAGCCCGATCGTCTACGAGGTGCTCGACTTCGCCTGCGGGCTGACCGACGCGCAGGCGCGGGTCGTCGCGCAGACGAACGGGCTGACCCTCTTCACCGGGACGTTCGGGCCGCAGGTCGAGAGCCTGATCTCCGATTACGGGCTCGACGGGATGCGCGAGGGGGACGTGTTCGCGACGAACGTCCCGTACCGCGGCGGCACGCACACCTGCGACGTGTGCCTCGTCAAGCCGATCTTCGTCGACGGCGGCGTGATCGCCTTCGCCGTCTCGATCACGCACTGGATCGAGATCGGCGGCGCCGTGCCGGGGAGCATCCCACCGGATGCAACCGAGATCTTCCAGGAGGGTCTCCAGCTTCCAGGCGTGCGCGTGTATGACGCCGGGCACCGCAGCGAGGCGATCGTCGACCTGATCGCGGCGAACATCCGCCTGCCGCGGACCGGCCTCGGCGACCTGAACGCGGGTGTGGCCGCGGTCGCGATCGGCGAGCGCCGCGTCCTCGAGGCCCGCGAGCGGTACGGGCTCGAGCTCGTGCTCGCCTCGTTCGAGCGCGTGCTCGAGCACGGCGAGCAGACGGCCCGCGCTGCCCTGCGGCGGATCCCGAACGGGGTGTACCGGGCCGAGGACGTGATCGACGGCGACGGCGTGTCCGACACTCATCTGCCGATCGCCGTCACGGTCACGCTCGGCGACGACTGGATCCATGCCGACTTCACCGGCTGCGCGCCGCAGGCGGCCGGGCCGGTCAACTGCGCCACCGGCGCGCTGCTGTCGGCGTGCAAGACGGTCGTCCGTGCGATCACGGCGCCCGACGCACGCTCGAACGACGGCTTCTTCGCGCCGTTCTCGCTGACGATCCCGCCGGGCACGGTGTTCAGCGCGGAGCCGCCCGCGCCGACCGGGTGGTACTACGAGGGCGCCGCGTTCGCGAACGACCTGCTCTGGAAGGCGCTCGCGCCGGCCTGCCCCGAGCGCCTCGGGGCCGGCTCGTACACGAGCCTGTGCTGCTCGTACGTGGTCGGGCGGGACGCCGAGACGGACGAGCTGTTCGTGCTCGCCGAGCCGAACGTCGGCGGCTGGGGCGGGAGCGCCCTTGGCGACGGCGAGAGCGCGCTGATCGCGACCACCGACGGGGACACGTACAACTTCCCGGCCGAGGTCGTCGAGGCGCGCTTCCCGGTGCTCGTCGAGCGGTACGAGCTGAACGTCGGCGCGGGCGGCGGCGCGGGCCGGCACCGCGGCGGCTTCGGCGTCGTCCGCGAGTACCGGCTCCGCGGCGGGGTCGACGCCTACGGGTACGGGTCGATCGGCGGGTCCGAGCGCCGGCCGTGGGCGGTCGGCGGCGGCGACAAGGGGACGACCAACTACCTCGAGTACGTGCGCGGGGCCTCGGTCGAGCGACATGGGCGCGTGGCGCGCGTACCGCTCGCCGACGGGGAGCTCGTCCGCTCGATCACCGGCACCGGCGGCGGCTTCGGCGATCCTCGCGAGCGCGAGCCGGAGCGGATTCGGGAGGACGTCCTCGACGGCTACGTGTCGCTTGCCCACGCACGCGAGGTGTACGGCGTCGCGCTCGACCCCCGCACGCTGGAGCTCGACCTCGCCGGGACGGCCGCTCTGCGAGGCGGATGACGCTCCGTCTCGCGACGGACATCGGCGGCACCTTCACCGACCTCGTCGCGTTCGACGAGGAGACCGGCGCGCTCACGATCGGGAAGGCGTCGACGACGCCGGCCGACCTGCCGCAGGGCGTGCTCGACGCGGTCACGGCCGCAGGCGTGTCGCTCGGCGAGGTCGCCGAGCTCGTCCACGGGACGACGGTCGTCATCAACGCGCTGACCGAGCGCCGCGGCGCACGGACGGCGCTCGTGACGACGGAGGGCTTCCGCGACGTGCTCGAGATCGGCCGCGGCAACCGCCCCGACATGTACAACCTCGTCTCGCGCAAGCCGCCGCCGTTCGTCCCGAGACGGCACCGGTTCGAGGTGCGCGGCCGCGTCGACCGGCACGGTGCGGTGCTGCGGCCGCTCGAGCTCGACGATCTGGAGCCTGCCGTCGAGGCGTGCAGGCGCGACGGCGTCGAGGCCGTCGCGGTCTGCCTGCTCCACTCCTACGCCCACCCGGAGCACGAGCAGGCGGTGCGCGAAGCGCTCGTCGCCGCCCTGCCGGGCGTTCCGGTGACGACCTCGTCGGACCTGACCCGCGAATGGCGCGAGTACGAGCGCTCCAGCACCGCCGTGCTGAACGCGTACGTGCAGCCCACCGTAGAGCGCTATCTCGGCGCGCTCGAGGACCGGCTGGCGGCGGGCGGTCTGCGCGCGCCGGTGCGGATCGTCCAGTCGAACGGCGGCACGACCTCGGTCGGCGCCGCCCGGAGGACGCCGATCCGCCTCGTCGAGTCCGGGCCGGCGGCGGGGGTGCTCGGGGCTGCGCGGCTCGGCGAGGAGCTCGGGGAGGCGAACGTCCTCTACCTGGACATCGGCGGGACGACGGCGAAGTGCTCCCTGATCGAGAACGGCGAGCCGAAGACGACGACCGAGTACAGGATCGAGTGGCGGCCGGACTACGCCGGCTACCCGATCATGGTGCCGGTCGTCGACATCGTCGAGATCGGCGCCGGCGGGGGCTCGATCGCCTGGCTCGACGACGGCGGGTCGGTGCGCGTCGGGCCGCGAAGCGCCGCGGCCGAGCCCGGCCCGGCGTGCTACGGGCGCGGCGGCGAGAGCCCGACCGTCACCGACGCGAAGCTGGCGGCGAGCGTCCTCGACCCGGAGTACTTCCTCGGCGGGCGGCTCCGCCTGCACCCGCGGCTCGCGGAGGAGGCGCTGCGGCGGCTGGGCGCTCCGCTCGGACTCGCGCCGACCGAGCTCGCGAACGGGATCATCAGGCTCGTGAACGCGAACATGATCAGCGCGCTGAAGCTCGTGTCGGTCCGGCGCGGCTACGACCCGCGCGACTTCGTCCTCGTCGCCGCGGGCGGCGGCGGCCCGATGCACGCCGCCGCGCTCGGCGCCGAGCTCCAGGTCAAGCGGGTCGTGATCCCACCCCACTCCGGCGTCTTCTCCGCGTGGGGTATGGGTCTCAGCGAAGCGCGGGTGGACGCGGCGCAGACTCGGGTCCTGGTCACCTCCGGCTCGAGCCCGGAGGAGCTCGACGCCGTCTTCGCCCGGCTCGAGCGAGAGGTGACGGATGCGCTCGTCGCCGAGGGCGCCGCCGGCTCGCTGCGCTGCGAGCGGTCGGCCGACATGCGCTACCGCGGCCAGGAGCACGCTGTCCGTGTCCCGCTCCGTCCCGGACCGGTGTCGGTCGCCGCGATCGAAGCCGACTTTCACGCCCTCCACCGCCAGAAGTACACGTTCGACCTCGAGGGCGACCCGGTCGAGATCGTCACCTGCCACGTCTCGGGCTTCGGCGGCCGCGCGCTGCTGCCCGCACCGCCCACGCGCTCGCGGACGGGGCGGCCGACGCCGAAGGGCCGCCGGCGGGTCGACTTCGACGCCGACGGCGTCCACGAGGCCGCAGTCCACGACCGCGACGCGCTCCCGGCCGGCTTCCGGGCCCCCGGTCCGCTCGTGATCGAGGACGAGACGACCACGGCCCTCGTCCACCCCGGCCAGTCGCTCGAGGTCGACGCGGCCGGCAACCTGATCGTCTGTCTGCAGTAGCCGGCGGACGACCGGCGAAGACGATCTGACAGAGTCCCGCAGACAGACAGCGGAGCAAAGGAGCGCGTCGATGCCGTTCGACCTGGTCATCGAGATCAAGAACGAGCCCGGGGCGCTTGCCAGCGTCGCCGGCGCGATCAGCGACGCCGGAGTGAACCTCGCGGCCGCGACCTGCATCGGGGTGGCCGACCAGGTCGAGCTGCACGTCCTCGTTCCCCACGCCGAGGCGGCCAAGCGCGCGCTCGCGATCTCGCATCTCGCCGTGACCCGGGAGCGCGAGGTGGTCGTCGTCGAGGTCGAGGACCGGCCGGGCGTTCTGGCCGACCTGACTCGAAAGGTCGCGCGCTCCGGCATCGACCTCGACCTGGTCTACGTCGCCACGCGCAACCGCCTCGTCTTCGGCGCCGCCGACCTCGCCGGCTTGAAGGCTGCGCTCGGGCAGGCATGACGTGGAGCCAGGGGTGCGCACCGGCGGATGTCTCTGCCGGTCGGTCCGCTACAGCGTTCGCGGCGACCCCGTTCACGTCCGGCGCTGCCACTGCGCGGACTGCAGAAAGGAGTCCGGGAGTGCGTTCACCGTCTATGCGCAGTGGCCGGTCGACGCATTTGAGCTGAGCGGTGAGATCGCGAGCTACGACGGTCGCGGCTTCTGCCCCCGCTGTGGGTCTCGGCTCCTCGACACAGCCGACGCCGACGACATGCTCATCGAGATTCGGATCGGGAGCCTCGACGAGGCGCCGTTCGAGCTGAAGCCCGTGGACGAGATCTGGGTGAAGCGGCGCGAGAGCTGGATACCGCCGGTCGACGGTGCAGCGCAGCACGACGAGAGCTAGGCGTATTGGCTCCGGCTCGTGGGCATCTTGAACCGCGGAAGTAGTTCTCCTACCCTCTCGGCCATGTGCGGTCGGCGACGAATCGGTCTGCTGGCGGTGACGATCGCACTCGGATCGGCCGGTGTGCTCGCGGGCGCGGCGTCTCCGCACCAAACGAGGTGCGTCGTTCAGTTGCGCGTCAACGTCTTCGGCACCACGAGCCCCCAGAGCAACTGGGCGCTTCAGGGCGGTCTGAACGCAGGCAAGCAGGCGACCCTTCGCGCGACCGCTCGCGGCTGCGCGAGCCTCCACCACATCAGCGGTCGGTGGGTCGCCGGCGGGTCGGGCACGATTCCGAGGACTGCGTGTTCGGGGACGACCTGCTTCCTGCGCGTGCGTTCGCAGAATCAGTCGGCAGCCGATTTCCAGGCCTACGCGAGTCCGCTTTCCGGCGGGGCACTCGTTCGTTCCAACATCGTGCGCGTCGCCTGGGCCGGAAGCGGCCTCGAGGGCAGCTATACGACGTACTTCCGGGGGACCGTCACACGCGCCGGCGCGCGCATCAGCCTGTCGGGTAACAGCGTGACGATCAGGAATCAACACGGGCAGACCGCCACCGGGACGTGGGATGCGGCCGCCAAGGCGCTGGTGGTGACGAAGGGCTGGCCCGACTCGCCGATCACCGGAACCGTCTCCGTCGTCGGCGGCAAGATCAGGATCGACTGGCCGGTCCTCAAGGACGGGGGACCCGGCGGGTACTGGTTGCACGACTGATTGCACGCCGGGCCAGGCCCGGATCGGTCCATCTTCCAGGGTTCGAGCTCTTCGCGCGGTTCAGGCGAGAGCACGCCCGCGCACGGGAGCGCGTTCGCTACTGCGGGATACTTGGCCGCATGCCAGGCGGGCCGCCGTTCTTGTTCGATCACGTGAAGCTGCCGGTCCGCGACGTCGCACGGAGTCGCGCGTTCTACGAGCGGGCACTCGAGCCCTTCGGTGTCAGGCTCGTCGAAAGCTCGCAGGGGCCCGGCTTCGCGCTCGGCGATCAGGACTTCTGGATCATGGAACAGGAAGTGGCGGCCGGCTCGGTGCACATTGCGTTCTCCGCGCCGGACCGCGAAACGGTCGATGCCTTCCACGCCGCGGCCCTCGAGGCGGGAGGAGTCGACAACGGGCGGCCCGGGCTGCGAGCTCACTATCACCCCGGGTACTACGCCGCATTCGTCCTCGACCCCGACGGGAACAACGTCGAAGCGGTCTTTCACAGCGATCACTGACGCTCCGCCTCGCCGATCGGCGGTGACGCCCGTCCCCGTGGCCGCAGCGCACCCGGCGCTCTGCTCGGTGCGATTTACTCGAAGCCGTCGCCGTCCGAACAGGAGAGGAGGACTCGGTGGGTTCCCGTGAGCGCACCAGACTCGACGCAGGCTTTTCAGCCGACGCTGCACAGCGCGGCTCCGAGATGGAGGGCATGTGGAATGTGCACTGGTACGACCAGTTCGAGATCCCGAACTCACTCCCGGCGAACGCGCGCATCTTCGAGCTCGACTGTGACGGGGAGCGGGTCTCGGTAGCGCTCCTCGACAACGCGGCGCCGAAGACCTGCGACCTGTTCTGGAACCGCCTCCCCATTCGCGGCCACGCGATCCACTGCGCGTTCTTCGGACACGCCGCGTTCTGGCTCGACCGGATCGACCTCGGCACGGGCCGCGTCCTCGAGAACAGAAGCGTCCGTCTCACACCCGGCGAGTTCATCTGGGACCCGTGGATGCACGAGATCACCTGGGCGTACGGCCGCTATGCCGAGATGAGGTTTCCGACGACACTCTGGTACGGCGACGAGCCGCACCCGAACCAGGGCTGCATCTTCGCCCGTGTGCTGCCCGACGACCTCGACCGGTTCGCGGCGGCGATGAAACGGCTGCGCTACGACGGAGCGAAGACGGTAGAAGCTCGCCGGGCCGCCTGATCCAGAAGCCGAGGAATCCGCAGCGCGCTCAGAGCGTGAGCGCCGTCCAGGCCTCCTTGCGGCCGGGAACGTCGTAGCCGAAGGCGTCCGGGTCGGTGCCCACCCGCTCGGCGAGCTCGAGGGCGATTCGCTGGACGAGCACCGTCAGCGGGAAGATCGAGAGCGCTTCGTCGAGCGACGTCTCGGACAGCACGTGGACGCGCGTTCCGCAGGCTTCCGACGCACGCGCGACCGCCGCCACCCGCTCCTGGCCCGGGCCGCCGCCGTCGAGACAGACGAGCGTGTCGCGCTCGTCGAGCGCCACCGACGGCCCGTGGAAGAACTGCTCGACCGAAAGCCCCTCCGTCGCGACACGTGAGGTCTCCCGCACCTTCAGCGCGCCCTCGGCCGCGGTCCACTGGTTGGGTCCGGCGCCGGCGAACTCGAGCAGGCGCGCGGGCGGCTCGACGCCGAGGTCTCGCTCCACTGCCGCCGCGACCGCATCCGGAACCCGGTCGAGATCAAGCGCTGCCCCGAAGGCAACCGCGAGCTGCGCCAGCCGCAGCAGCGCCCCGAGGTGACTTGCGGTGAACGCCGCCGAGCGCTCCTGCTCGACCGTCTCGATGTCCACGTTCGGAGACCCACGGCCGCCGATCACGACCACCGGCACAGCCTCCGCGCCGCGCTCGCGCTGAACCACCTCCGTCGAGAAGCGCTTGGTGTTCCGGTGGCTCATCACGAGCACGCCGTCGCCCTCGCGTAGAGGGAGGCCGTACAGCGCCGCGTCCATCGCCTGCACGGCGGTCGCCTCGACGCCCGCCTCCCGCAACAACCACACGCCGTGATTCGCTGCATGCCAGCTCGTCCCCGTGCCGACGACGAACAACCGCCGCCCCGCGAGCCGCTCCGCCTGCGCCTCGACGGGGTCGCGATCCCCCAGCAGCGCCCGCAGGTCGTCCGGCTGGCGCCAGATCGTGGTGCGCATGACGCTGCTCACTTGGCGGACTCGGCGGCGACGGCGTCGCGGCTGTCACCCAACCCGACCCTGCGCCCCAGGCGGCGAAGCGGGCCGAGCGACCAGTCGCCGGGCCAGGGGATCTCCTTGCCGGCCGTGAGCCCTCTCGGCCGCAGGATCAGGGTTCCGAGCAGGATCGCGGCGAGGACGAAGTTCGCGGTTCCGGACGGCGGCCGCACTCCGCCGAGGCCGTTCACCTCCCAGCGCCGGAACGCCTCGTAGATCACCGTGATGAAGTAGCAGCCGACGACGGCGCCGGTCACGCTCGACATACCACCGACCACGAGCATCGCGATCGAGACCAGCACGATGTTGAAGCCCTGGTTGAAGTAGAAGTCGTCGGGGCCGAACGTGACGAAGTAGTGGCCGTAGAGCGCACCGGCGACGCCGACGACGAAGCCGGACAGCACCCACGCGACCGCACGCTCGATCGGGACGCGAACGCCGACCGACTTCGCTGCACGCCAGTTCTCTCGCGAGGAACGGAGTCGAAGCCCCCGCCGCGACTGCTTGAACGCGAATGCGACGCCGACGAAGATCAGCGCCCAGGCCAGCACCATGACGAACGTCGTCGTCTTCGGAACGCCGATCTGCGTGCTCGTGCCGCGGGTGATCGCCGAGGTCTGGACGTCGAAGACGTAGACGATGACGAGGAGCGCCAGCGTCCCGATCCCCGCTTCCACTCCGGCCAGCCGGACGATCGGCGGCGCCGTGATCAGGGCGAAGATGGTCGCGGCTCCCGCACCGGCGAGCACCGCCTCGAGCGCACTGAGCTTCGCGGGCAGGATCCAGTACCCGAGCCAGTTCGGCATCGACAGATAGGTGAACTTCTTGATCTCGGGCGGAATCGTCAGCAGCGCCGACATGTAGGCGCCGATCGCCATGAAGGCGATGTGCCCGAACGAGAGCACGCCGGAGTTGCCGCTGAAGATCTGGAGGCCGAGGACGACGATCAGCGTCAGGAACAGCCGGACCGCGGTGTCCTTGTAGACGACGTCGCCGAACCCGTCGACGAGCGCCCACGTGACGACGAGGAACGCGCTCAGGGCGAGGGGCGGCCACACGACGCGGGCCGCCGGCTCGAGCCTGCGCACGGCCGTCACGCCGCTCCTTCCGCAGCAGGAGTCCGGCGGATGCGCCGCCAGAAGCGAGTGAACACGCTCGCCCGAACGGAGACGAGCCCGTTCGGGACGAACACGAGGATCGCGATCACGAGCAGGAACGCGAACAGCTGGGTGTGGCTCTTGAGCGTGATCGGCAGCGTCGCCGACAGCGCGTTGATGATCGCGCCGAGAACGAAGCCGCCCAGGGCGGCGCCGGGAAGGCTCCCGAGGCCGCCGATCACGCCGCCAACGAACGCGACGAACAGCGGGCCCTGGCCGATGTCGGGCGCGACCGCGCCGGTTCGCAGGACGTAGAGGATCGAGACCGACGCGGCGAGCACGCCCGTGATCGCGAAGGCTGCGGCGATCACCCAGTTCGCCCGCACGCCGGTCAGCTGCGCCATCCGGAAGTCCTCCGTCGAAGCGCGGAGCTGAATACCGAGCGTCGTCTTCTTGAGCAACAAGATCATCGCCGCGAGCAGGACCGCGGTGACGATCCAGGTCGCGATCTCGAGCCGAGAGATCAGCACGCCGCCGACGTTGAACTGGGTCGTCAGCCAGGGGTACGGCTCGACGCCCTTCTGGATCCCCGTCCCGATGGTGGAGTCGAAGCGGTGGGCGAGGCCGAACACGTCCGTCCAGGCCAACTGCTGGATCGCGTAGCTGACGGCGAAGGACGTGACGAGCAGCACGGCCGGCGATGCGTTGCGGACCGGCCGAAACGCGATCAGCTCCATCAGCAGCGACAGGATCGTCACGATCAGGACGGTCATCAGCATCATCCCGAGCCAACCCCAGCTGCGCGTGAAATACATCACGTAGGCGCC
>DATENZ010000078.1:0-12075 GCA_035274625.1 Gaiellaceae bacterium | reverse complement strand
CGCGACCGCGCGGTCGGCGCCCGGCTCGGCGGCCTGATCGGCCGTGAGTTCGGCGCCGGGAAGCCGCCCGGGCGCGTGCGCGCGCGCTTCGACGGGTCCGCCGGCCAGAGCTTCGGGGCGTTCCTCGCCGCCGGCGCCGCTCTCGAGCTGGTCGGCGAGGCGAACGACTACGTCGGCAAGGGAATGGGCGGCGGCCGGATCGTCATCCGCCCGCCGGAGAACGACGCCGGCGACCCGGTCCTGGTCGGAAACACGGCGCTCTACGGCGCGACCGGCGGTGAGCTCTACTGCGCCGGCCGAGCGGGCGAGCGCTTCGCCGTCCGGAACTCGGGAGCGGTCGCGGTCGTCGAGGGCGTCGGTGACCACGCCTGCGAGTACATGACGAGCGGCACGGTCGTCGTGCTCGGTGAGTTCGGCCGCAACGTCGGCGCGGGGATGAGCGGCGGCGAGGCCTTCGTCTACGACCCGGCAGGCGAGCTCCCGCTCCGGCTGAACGGCGATCTCGTGTCACTCGCCCCGGTGGCCGCGGCCGACGAGCTCCGGCGCCTGCTCGAGCGCCACGTCCGCTACACCGGCTCGCCCCGCGCGGCTGCGCTCCTCGAGCGCTGGGACGAGACGCTCGGCCAGTTCTGGTCGGTCCGGCCCAAGGCCGACGTGGCCGCGATCGAGGACGAGCACGAGGGCACCGCCGGCGGTCGCACCGAGGAGGCCGAGGAGGCCGCGGCGGTCGCGGAGTAAGCCGCCCGGGCCGCCGTTGCCGGCAGCCCGGGCGTACGCATTGCTTACGACTGCGAGTTGTAGGCCTGGACGACGTCGATCAGGTTGAACAGCGAGCCGCCGAGACCGGCGAAGGGCGGAACGGTGTTCGCCGGTTGCGGCAGTGTCATCGTGCTGGCCGTGATGCTGTAGAGGAACTTGTCCAGCGGGTTGGTGCCGGCCTCGAGGCTGACGGCCGCCTTCGGCACGTCGATCGAGATGTACCCCTTCGGGCCCATCACCGCGTTGCACGCTCCGGGAGCGGTGATCTCGTTCGTGCCCGGATAGGTCAGCGAGACGCCACCACCCTGCGCGATCGCAGCGTTCTCGCCCGACCAGCACCTGATCGCGCCGCCGCCGGTCGACTCCGCGTAGACCATGAAGTTCTTGCCTCCGGTCGCACACCCCGAGTCTGACGCGGTGTTCGTGCAGCCCGGGGACGCCGGCGTCAGCCACTGCGTCAGCCACACGAGGTCGGTGTCCGTGTTCGGCGCGGCAGGCGGGTTGAGCGAGAGGTTGCTCACCGTCATCTTGATGCGGTAGCAGGGCGTTCCCGCCGGGTGGCAGTCCGACAGAGCCGGCTTCGAGAACTGCGATATGAGGATGTCGAGGTTCGGCGAGCTCGCGCTCGTCTGGCCGGCCGCTTCGAAGACGCCGTCGCCTGCGCGATCCGGCGCCTTGTTGAGCAGGAGCTTCTCAACCCGGACGGACTTCCTCTTGTAGACGCCGAGTCCGCCGTTCTGGCGGACGAACATCGCGTGCGGCGCGAAGGCCTCGTCGATGTTGTTCGAGTCGGCGAACGACAGGGACGCGCCGCCGTCGGGCCCGATCCGCATCTGGAAGAAGTCGCCAAGAGTCCGGTCGCCGCACTGGTGGCCGATCAGCGTCTGGATCGTGCCCTTGTGCATGTAGTGCTGGCCGGCCAGCGCCGCCGGGGTGAACGCGACGCCCGACGCCGAGTGGCCGTTGCGGGTCTGGGTCACGTACAAGCTCCAGAGCCCGTGCACCGCGTCTGGTCCGCCCTGGGTGCAGGTCGTGTCGTTCGGGTCGACGTGGGCGTCGGTTCCGACCCAGGAGATGTCGACGAGGCCGTCGTCGCCGGCGGCGATCGACGCGAACACGTTGTTCGCGGTTCCGGTCGGGACCTTGATCGGATTCGACCACGTGTTGCCTTCGTTCGTCGAGAAGGCGTAGTAGAGCGAGGTGTCGCCGGCGACGCCGTTGTTGTCGACGTCGGCCTGCTCCCAGGCGACGTACAGGTTGCCGGCCTTGTCGATCGCGAGGACCGGGAAGTCCCCACCTGTCCTGGTGTTCGCGCCGAGGTCCGCGATCGGCAGGTCCTCGCAACTGAGGCCGCTCGGGTCGGTCGTAACGTCGACCGGGAAGCAGCGGCCGATCAGGATCTTGTTCAGCTCGGCATTGTCGTGCGCAACGTAGATGTGCCGTACGGCGGTCGCGAGAGTCCCGCCGGCGAGGCCGGTCTTCGTGGCCACCGGGCTGACCTCGTTGTTGCCCATGATCCCCTCGTCACACGACCCGGCCGCCGTCACCTTCTTGGCAGGCCCGAACTGGATGCCTGCGGTCGCGCCGGGGGCCCCCGGGAGAGGCGAGCGGTACATGACGAGGACGTTGTTCGGCGCGCCGCTCGAGCCGCAGTCGACGCCGCCGGGGCCGATCTCGTCGTTGACGAGGTACAGGGTCCCGCCGCTGGTCGGGTCGCCGTCGTGGGCGTACCACTGCCGATCGACGACGGCATCGGGAACGGCGAGGTTGTTGCACTGGGCGGTGAACGAGACGCCACGGTCGTCCGATCGCGCAGTCGAGAAGTTCGCCAGTGTCAGGTCGTTGAAGTAGAGGTGGCCGGCAGTGTCGACGTCCAGCTCGGTGTCGCCGCCGCCGGCACAGGCGTTCACCTTTCCGGCGAGCGGTGTGGCGGCCGGAATCCACTTGAATGTGTCTCCATCGAGTGACCGCCAGATGAAGCTCGTGTTGGAGGACAGCGAGGCTGGCGCGCTCATGTAGATCCGATCCCCGTCCGTGGGATCGACTCGGATGTCCACCTCGAAGCCGTTCCCCTGGATGCCGCTGATCGTCGGCTGGCCGAACGTCAGCGCCGTCCCGGCGGTGCGAGCGGCCGCGACCTTGATTCCCTCCTTGAACTTGATGTGCGACGGGCGAGCCTTGCGGATCGGCCCGGCCAACCTCGGCTCCAGCTCCTCCTCGCTCGAGTTGGCACGAAGCATGAGCTCGTGCCGCAGTTGCAATGCCTGCGCCTTGGCGGACGGCTTCGTGGAGCCGCCGTACACGGCCGCGACGATCACCGGGACGGCGAGCAGCGCGCCGACAGCCAACAGACGTCTCTTCATGAACCAGCTCCCCTTTCTAAAGAACAACCTCCCAACCGAAACCGCGTTATTCCCGGTACCCGGCCAGAACTAACGCAGCCGGCCCCGCCGGTTTGCATAAATAGCTCTCTATCTGCATAATAAGCAGCTTGGTACTCGCCGCGATCATCGGCGCCTCGGGCTTCTCGGGGCAGGAAACGCTCGATCGGGTGCTCGCGCACCCCGATCTCGAGCTCGTCGCGCTCGGGTCGGACTCGCTCGCGGGCCGGCCCGCAGACGCGCTCGATCCGCGGCTCGGCCGGAACGGACACGGTCCGTTACCCGAGTTCGTTCCGAATCAGGAGGCGCTCGCCTCCGGCGCGGCCGTCGTCTTCTGCTGCCTCGGGCACAAGGACGCGGCCGCGCTCGAGCCGCCGGCCGACGGCGTGGTCGTCGACCTGTCGGGCGCGCACCGGCTTGCCGACACCGACCGCTACGCGGCGTGGTACGGCTTCGCCCATCCCGGCGGCAACGAGGCGTGGTGCTACGCGCTGCCCGAGCTCGCCCAGCCGACCGGCCGCCTGATCGCGAACCCCGGCTGCTACGCGACCGCCGCACTGCTCGCGCTCGCGCCGCTCGCGGACGCGATCGACCCGCGCTCCGTCGTCGTCGACGCCAAATCGGGCGTCTCAGGCGCCGGCCGTACGCTGAAGGGCAGCTCGCATGCAGCGGTCGTGCTCGACAACGTCTCGCCGTACCGGGTCGGGACGCACCAGCACGAGCCGGAGATCGAGCAGCTCCTCGGCTTCCCCGTCTGCTTCGTGCCGCACCTGCTGCCGCTCCGCCGGGGCCTGATCGCGACCTGCTATGTCCAGGCGACGCAAGATCTCCGGCCGCTGCTGGAGGACGCGTACGCCGGGTCGCACGTCGTCTCGGTGCTGCCGGACGGGGTCGTGCCGGATCTCGCGCGCCTGCAGGGAACCGACGCGGCGGAGATCGGCCTGTTCGAGGACCGGGCAACGGGACGCTCGATTGTGATCACCGCGCTCGACAACCTGGGCAAGGGCGCTGCCGGTCAGGCGGTCCAGAACGCGAACCTCGCGCTCGGGCTCGAGGAGACGGCCGGTCTCCGGCTGTCGGGAGTGCTCGTCTGATGGCGGTCGCCGTCGAGCGGCCGAAGACCGCGGCCGGCGCCGTGACCGCGGCGAAGGGCTTCGAGGCGGGCGCCGTTCATGCGGGCATTCGCCGCTCGAAGCTCGACCTCGCCGTCGTCCGGTCGACGCTCCCGGCGGTCGGGGCCGCGATGTTCACGGCCAACCGCGTGCAGGCAGCGCCGGTCCTCGTCTCGAAGGCGCATCTCGCCTGCGCCGAGCCCCAGGCGGTGGTGATCAACTCGGGCGTCGCAAACGCGGCGACCGGGAAGCAGGGCGAGCTCGACGCGGTCGCGACGGCAGGCGAGGCCGCCGAGCTGCTCGGCCTCGACGCGGCGCAGGTGCTCGTCCTCTCGACCGGCGTGATCGGGGCCAAGCTGCCGATGGAGAACCTGCTCGCGGGGCTCGGCGAGATCGAGCTGTCGCCGGACGGCGGGTCCGCCGCGGCCGAGGCGATCCTCACGACCGACACGTATGCGAAGGAGTCGGCGGTCTCGCGCGGCGGCTTCACGGTCGGCGGGATGGCGAAGGGCGCCGGGATGATCCATCCGCACCTCGCGACGATGCTCGCGGTCGTCACGACCGACTATCCCCTCGAGTCCGGCGACGCGCACGGCTTCCTCAAGCGCGCGGTGAACGAGAGCTTCAACCGCATCTCCGTTGACGGCGAGTGCTCGACGAACGATGCAGTGATCCTGCTCGCGAACGGCGCAAGCGGGATCACGCGGACACCGGCGACGGATCGCGAGTTCGCGGCGGCGCTCGGCGAGGTGTGCGCGGACCTGGCGCAGCAGATCGTCACCGACGGCGAGGGCGCGACCGTCCTGCTCGAGATCCGCGTGGACGGAGCGGCGACGCCGGGCGAAGCGCACGCGATCGCCAAGCGGATCGCGACCTCGCCCCTCGTCAAGACGGCGGCGTTCGGCCGCGACCCGAACTGGGGCAGGATCCTCGCCGCCGCGGGGTCGGCCTTTTGCGCCGGCGGCTTCGCCCAGGTCGATATCAATCGCCTGACGCTCGAGATGAACGGCGTCACCGTCTTCGCCGACGGCAACCCGACCGGGGCAGAGGTTCCGCTCCACGGCGCGGTGTGCACGATCGACCTCGACCTCGGCCTGGGATCGGCGGGCGCCGCATATCTCGCCTCCGACCTGACGTACGACTACGTCCGGATCAACGCGGAGTACACGACGTGATCGTGGTCAAGTGCGGCGGCGCCGTCGCCGGAGCGGCGGTCGACAAGATCCGGGCGCTCGCCGAGGACGAGCAGGTCGTCGTGGTGCATGGGGCAGGCCCGCAGATCTCGCAGGAGATGGCTCGCCGCGGCCTCAGGGTGCAGTTCGTGCGGGGCCGGCGGGTCACGGACGCGCCCGCCCTCGAGGTCGTGCGGGACGCGATGCTGGCCGTGAACGAGGCGCTGTGCGCAGCGCTGGGGGCAGACGCCGTGGGGCTCGCCGGCGACGAGATCGGGCTGCAGGCGGTGCTCGTCCCCGAGCTCGGGCTCGTCGGGCGGCCGCTGCCGAGCCGGCCGCAGGCGGTTCTGGACGCGCTCGAAGCGGGGCTGATCCCGGTGGTCGCGCCGCTCGCCGCGGGGCCGCTGAACGTGAACGCCGACGAGGCGGCTTCCGCGCTCGCCGTCGGCCTCGGCGCCACGCGCATCGTCTTCCTCAGCGACGTGCCCGGCGTGCTGCGCGACCGTGCGGTGCTGCCGCGGATCGAGGCGGACGAGGCGGACCGGCTCGTCGACGCGGGTGCGTTCGACGGGGGGATCGTCCCGAAGCTGCAGGCCGCGGTCTATGCCGCGCGCCTCGGCCTGCGGGCGGAGATCGGCGCGACCCAGGTGCTCGCGTGACGCTCGCGACGCGCTCGCCGCTGCTGCCGACCTACGCGCGGGCGGCGGTCACCTTCGTGCAGGGCGACGGCGCCTGGCTGACCGCCGACGACGGCCGCCGCTTTCTCGACTTCGCCGCGGGGATCGCCGTGGTCGCGCTCGGCCACGGGCACCCGGCTCCCCGCGCCGCTGCACACGAGCAGCTCGAACGTCTCTGGCACGTCTCGAACCTGTACTGGACGGAGCCGATGGCGGCGCTCGCCGATGCTCTCTCGTCGCGCTTCGGCGGCGCGCACTCGTTCTTCTGCAACTCGGGCGCGGAGGCGAACGAAGCGGCGATCAAGTACGCGCGCAAGGCGACCGGCAGGCCCGGGATCGTCGCGCTCGAGGGCTCGTTCCACGGCCGCACGACCGGCGCTCTCGCGGTCACGGGGCAGCCGGGGAAGCGCGCAGCGTTCGAGCCGCTTCTGCCCGGCGTTTCGTTCGCGCGCCTGAACGACGTCGCGTCGCTCGAGGACGCGGTCGGCCCGGATACGGCGCTGATCCTGCTCGAGCCGGTGCAGGGCGAAGGCGGCGTCCGGCCGGCGACTCCCGGATTCCTCGCCGCCGCGGCGGACCTGGCCGCCGAGCACGGGGCGCTCCTCGCCTTCGACGAGGTCCAGACCGGAGTCGGCCGCACGGGCACGTTCTTCGCGTTCGAACAACTCGGCGTCCGGCCACAGCTCGTCACGCTCGCGAAGGGGCTCGCGAACGGATTGCCGATCGGCGCGTTCCTCGTCGCGGAGGAGGCGGCAGGCGCGTTCGTTCCCGGCGACCACGCCTCGACCTTCGGCGGCAACCTGGTCGCCTCCGCGGCCGCCTGCGCGGTCGTCGAGGCGATCGACGACGACGTGCTCACGAACGTTCGCGAGCGGCATGCCCAGCTCACGGAGGTCCTGCCGGTGCGCGGCGCGGGGCTGCTGCTCGGCTTCGACGTCGACGGCCCCGCGTCGCGCGTCGTCGAAGCGTGCTTCGACGCCGGGTTGCTCGTCACCGCTGCCGGCGAGCAGACCGTGCGCCTGACGCCGCCTCTGACGGTCACCGCGGAGGAGACCGCCCACGCCCTGTCGATCCTCGAGGAGGTTCTCGAACCATGACCGCACACCGCCGCGAGCGGCAGGGCGCCATCCTGCGCCTGATCCGCGAGCGTGAGGTCTCGACGCAGGCGGAGCTCGCCGAAGCGCTCCGCGAGGCCGGGTACGACGCCGTGCAGACCACCGTCTCGCGCGACATCGCCGAGCTCGGGCTCGTGAAGGTACGGGCGCCGAACGGCCGGCTCGTCTATGCACCCGCCGGCGCGGCCGACCTCGACCGGCTCCGGAACCTCGAGGCCGCGCTCCGGCGCTGGGCGCTGGCGATCGACTCGAACGAGAACCTCGTCGTCGTCTTCACGCCACGCGGGTACTCGGCCCCGCTCGCCGAGGCGATTGACGAGTCGCGCCACCCGCACGTCCTCGCCACGGTGGCGGGCGACAACACGATCCTCGTCGTCCCGGCGAGCGGCGTCTCCGCCGCCGCCCTCCGCGACGAGCTGAGCACACACCTGCTGGAAGGAGTCGCATGAGCCGCACTGCCGTCCTCGCCTACTCGGGCGGGCTCGACACGACCTGCATCATCGCCTGGCTGAAGGAGGACTACGGCTTCGACGAGGTCGTCGCCGTTCTCTGCGACGTCGGCCAGGAGTTCGACCTCGAGGAGGCCCACGAGCGTGGGTATGCGGCCGGGGCCGACGACGTGCTGCTCGTCGACCGGAAGGAGGAGTTCGCCGGCGAGCAGGTTGCGAAGGCGCTGAAGACGAACGCCCTCTACGAGGCGAAGTACCCGCTGGTCTCGGCCCTCTCGCGCCCCGTGATCGCACAGGCGGTCGCCGAGCTCGCGCTCGAGCTCGGCGCGGAGGCGGCGGTCCACGGCTGCACGGGGAAGGGCAACGACCAGCTCCGCTTCGAGCTCGCGTTCCGCGCGAACTATCCCGGCGTGCAGGTGATCGCGCCGCTGCGCGACAAGGTGTGGACCCGCGACGAGGAGATCGCGTACGCGCGCTCGCGCGGCATTCCGGTGACGGCGACGAAGCGCTCGCCGTTCTCGATCGACGAGAACCTGTTCGGCCGGTCGATCGAGGCCGGGATCCTCGAGGACCCGTGGGCGGCCCCGCCCGAGGAGGCCTTCCAGGTGACCTCGAGCCCGGACGCTGCGCCGGCTTCGACTGAGGTCGTGATCGGGTTCGAGGGCGGGCTCCCGGTGTCGCTCGACGGCGAGGAGCTCTCGCTCGTCGAGCTGATCGCCGCGTTGAACCGGCAGGCAGGCGTGTACGGGATCGGGCGGATCGACATGATCGAGAACCGCGTCGTCGGGATCAAGAGCCGCGAGCTCTACGAGGCGCCGGCGGCGATGACGCTGATCGCCGCCCACCGGGCGCTCGAGGACCTGGTCCTGACGAAGGCGGAGCTCGAGGTCAAGCGCTTCGTCGAGGACCGCTGGGCGCGCACGGTCTACGACGGGCTCTGGTTCAGCCCGGTGCGGGAGGCGCTCGACGCGTTCGTCGACGCGACGCAGGAGCTCGTCACGGGCGAGGTGCGCGTCGCGCTGCGGCCGTCCGCGGCCGTGGTGAACGGGCGCCGGTCGGAGCACGCGCTCTACAGGGAGACGCTCGCGTCCTACGCCACCGGCGAGACGTTCCCGCACGACGCCGCTGAGGGCTTCATCCGGCTTGCGTCGCTGGAGGCGGAGCTCGCCGCCGCCCGTGCGCGGAAGGTGGCTGTGTGACGCTCTGGGCCCGCCGGGTCGAGGCTGGACTCGCCCCGGAGGTCTGGGAGCTCGTCAAAGCGGAGGATGCGGAGCTCTTCCCGTATGACTGCCAGGGAACGCGAATGCACGCGAACCGGCTGCACGCGGCCGGTCTCCTCACCGACGACGAGCACGCGGAGGTCGCGTCGCGCCTGACCGCCATCGCTGAGGAGGGCACAGCCCTGATCAGCGAGTCGGACGAGGACGTGCATTCGGCGATCGAGCGGCTGCTCGGGCCGGTCGGCCGGAAGATCCACGCGGGCCGGTCGCGCAACGATCAGGTCGTAACTGCGTTCCGGCTCTGGACGCTGGACGCGTGTGCGGAGGCGCGGGCGGGAATCGAGGCGCTCGCCGGCGTCGTGCTCGACCGGGCCGAGGAGGGCGCGGCCATGCTGATGCCGGGGTACACGCACCTGCAGCGAGCGCAGCCGGTGACGCTCGGCCACCACCTGCTCGCGTGGATCGAGATGCTCGACCGCGACCGGGACCGGTTCGCGCTGGCGGCCGCTCATGCCGAGCCCTCGCCGCTCGGCGCGGGCGCCCTCGCCGGATCGACGCTGCCGCTGTCGAAGGTGCGGAACTCGCTCGACGCGGTCGCCGACCGCGACTTCGCGCTCGACTACCTGTACGCCTGCGCCGCGCTCTTCGTCCATCTGTCGCGGATCGGCGAGGAACTGGCGCTGTGGGCGACTGCGGAGTTCGGCTACCTACGGCTGCCGGAGTCGGCCGCGACCGGGTCGTCGATGATGCCGCAGAAGCTGAACCCGGACGTGGCCGAGCTCGCGCGCGGGAAGGCGGGCACTGCCATCGGGCGTCTGACGGGGCTGCTGGCGACGGTGAAGGGGCTGCCGCTCTCCTACAACTCGGATCTGGGCGAGGACAAGCCGGCCGCCTTTGCGGCGCGGCGTGACGTACGGCGGGTGCTCGCAGCGTTGACGGTGCTGGTCCGCGACGCGGAGTTCGTCGAGGAGCGCCTGCAGTGGGCCGCCGCCGACCCGTCTCTTCTTGCCACGGACGCGGCCGAGGCGCTCGTCGCCGACGGGGTTCCGTTTCGCGACGCCTACGAGCAGGTCGCTGAGGCGGTGCGCGCCGGTGAGTTCGAGCCGAGCACCTCCGTGGCGGAAAGCGTCGCTGCGCGCCTCGGCGACGTGTCCGCTGCCGTTGTGGCCGCGCGCCTGCGCTTCGGCGGCTAGCGACTCGCCGCGACGGCGTCGGCGAGGCTGAAGCGGCCCGACCAGAGGGCGCTGCCGACGACGGCACCCTCGCAGCCGAGGTCGCGCAGGGCTCGGAGGTCGTCAAGCTCCGCGATCCCGCCGGCCGCGAGCACCGGCAGTCCGGCCTCGAGCACCTCGGCGAGGAGCGGCAGGTCCGGCCCGGCGAGGGATCCGTCTCGCCTCGTGCTCGTGACGAGTAGCCGCCGGGCCCCTGCATCGGCGCACCGTCTCGCCAGCTCCCGTGGCGTCAGCTCCGTCTCGCTCGTCCAGCCGTCGGCGACGACGCGGCCGTCGCGCGCGTCGACCGCAACCACGAGCCGGTCGCCGAATTGCGCCACCAGGCCGTCGAGCTGCGAAAGCGCAGCCGTGCCGACGATGGCGCGCATGGCCCCGGCGTCGAGCGCCGCCTCGATCGAAGCGGCGGTTCGCAGCCCGCCGCCCACCTGCACAGGCACGCCGCCCGCGGCTCCGACTACGCACTCGACGAGGCCGGGCGTGGGCTGGCCGGAGAAGGCGCCGTCGAGATCGACGACATGCAGCCATTCGGCACCCTCGGCGGCGAACCGCGCGGCCGCGGCCGCGGGGTCGCCGCCCTCGATCGTGACGTGCTCGCGGCGGCCCTCCGAGAGGCGGACGCAGCGCCCCTCGAGGACGTCGAGAGCGGGAATGACCTGGAAGTCCATATCAGCGTGTTAGCATGCTAACATGATCGCATGGCAGCGACCCCGACCGCCGACGCACGACATGCCGTCGAGGACGTCTCCGGCCTCGACCAGCTTGCCGACGTCTTCCTCACGCTGCGTACCCGCGAGGAGGCGAAGCGCTTCCTGCGCGACCTCTGCACGCTCGGCGAGCTGGAGGCGCTCGCGCACCGCTGGCAGATCGTGCGGCTGCTGGAGCAGGGCGTGCCGTACCTGGAGATCGCCGAACGCGTCGGCACGAGCACCGCGACCGTCACGCGCGTCGCGCAGTGGCTTCACCGCGGGGCCGGCGGCTACGCGGTCGCGCTCGCCCGCTCTCGCAAGCGGTAGGCGGCCGTGAGCGCAGGCGTGGAAGGGCGGCTGCTCGCCGCCGTCCCGTCGAAGGGCCGGATGGCGCAGCCCGCGCTGGAGCTCCTCGCGGCGGCCGGACTTCGCTTCGAGGCGGGGGAGCGGGCGCTGCACGTCCCGTGCCAGAACGCGCCGGTCGACCTGCTCCTCGTGCGCCCGCACGACATCCCGGAGTACGTCCAGGACGGCGTCGTGCACGTCGGCATCACCGGCGCGAACCTCGTGGTCGAGGCGAGCGCCGACGTCGAGCGGCTGGCCGACCTCGGCTTCGCGCGCTGCACGCTGGAAGCGGCCGTCCCGACCGGCGCGCCGCAGCAGGAGCTGACCCACCTGGCGGGCCTGCGCGTCGCGACCGCCTATCCGGTGACGACGCGGACCTCCCTCGAGCGGGTCGGCGTCGAGGTGGAGCTCGTCACGGTCTCCGGCTCGGTCGAGGCCGCGCCGCGCCTCGGCCTCTCCGACGCCGTCGTCGACCTCGTTTCCACCGGATCGACCGCGAGCGTCAACGGGCTGCGCCGGATCGGCAGCCTGCTCGCCTCGGAGGCGGTGCTCGTCGCGAACCGAGACGCGCTCGCGCAGCGGGGCGAGCTCGTCGAGCGCGTCCGCCTGATGCTCGAGAGCGTCGTCGCTGCGCGCCGCCGGCGGTACGTGATGCTGAACGCGCCCGAGGACGCGCTTCCCCGGATCCGGGAGCTTCTGCCGGGGATGGGCGCGCCGTCGGTGCTGCCGCTCGCGGAGCAGGGGATGATCGCGCTTCACGCGGCGGTGGACGCGGACGAGGTCTGGGACCTCTTGCCGCCGCTGAAGGCGGCCGGCGCGTCGTCGATCCTCGTGGTTCCGGTCGAGCGCCTCGTGCCATGAGGTCCGCGGGCCTCGAAGACGCGCTCGCGCGCGTGCAGGAGATCGTCGCCGACGTGCGCGCGCGGG